>CALCJV010000023.1 GCA_937967405.1 uncultured Chloroflexales bacterium
TTCGTTGAGGAAGTCTTCAAGAAAGACCCAGCACCGATCCTCAGCTCCTCGAACCTGCAACTCTCCGAAGACGACAACATCCTCGTGCAAGGCGTAGAGAGCAGCCCGTTTGCGATTGCCTACTTTGGCTATGCCTACTACGAAGAAGAAGCCGACCGCCTGAAGCTGCTGTCAATCAACGGCATCGAAGCCACCCCAGAGACCGTCGAGGATGACAGCTACCCGCTTGCCCGCCCGCTGTTTATGTACTCAACGGCCGAGATTATGCAGGAGAAGCCCCAAGTGGCCGATTTCCTGAACTATGCCTTGAGTATCGTGCAGAGCGTCGTCACCGATGTGGGCTACTTCCCCGTCAGTCAGGAGGAGCTGAACCGCAGCCGCCAGAAGTGGCTCGCCGCTATGGGCATGGGCGACCCACCGTCTACCGGCTTGACGGTGGCCGAAGAACGCGGCTTGGATAAGTAAGCCGCAGGAACTTTTTACCCCTAGCTGTACAGTGGCACAGGACTATGTGTATACTGTGGATAGGTCGTCACTACCTATCCACAGTATCTCACAACAAACCTGAGAAACCAATCACCAAACACACAACAGGGAGAACGTATGGAAAAGCGTGTTGAAGCTCTAGCTGGCGCAGAAGTCAAAACACAGGAGTTTGACCTATCGAAGAAACCCCGTATCATGGAGACGATTATTCAAGGGGTACTATTTGCCAGTGGCGCAATTTCAATCTTTACCACTGTCGGTATTGTCCTCGTGTTGTTCAACGAGTCGCTTAAGTTCTTCGAAAGTGATCAAGTTGACTTGATTGAATTCTTCACCAAAACCACATGGCAGCCGCGCATTGGCGAATTCGGCGTAGCACCGCTTGTTCTTGCAACCCTTCGTACATCCATGATTGGTTTATTCGTTGCCATTCCGTTAGGCTTGGGGGCAGCGATTTACCTAAGCGAATACGCTAACCCCAAAGTGCGGGCTTCGTTGAAGCCAATCCTTGAAATCCTTGCGGGCGTTCCTACGGTGGTGTACGGCTACTTTGCAATCAACTTCGTTACCGTTGCGCTACGGGCATTACTCAACCGAAACGGTGAGGTCGTCCAAATTTTCAACAACATGTCAACTGGGCTTGTTATTGGTATTCTGATCATCCCCCTGATCGCCTCAATGAGCGAAGATGCCTTGCGTGCTGTGCCCGACTCACTCCGTCAAGCAAGCTACGGCTTGGGTGCAACCAAGTTGGAAACTGTGGCGAAGGTGGTTCTTCCGGCCGCGCTCTCTGGCGTGCTAGCGGCAATCATTGTGGCTACCTCACGAGCTGTTGGTGAGACAATGATTGCCGCAATTGCCGCCGGCGCAGGACCCAACTTTACCTTCAACCCTTTCGTGGCTGCCGAAACGATGACGGGCCACATCGCCCGTATCAGTAGCGGTGACTTGAGCTTCCAAAGCATTGACTACCAAAGCATCTTTGCCATTGGGTTGGTGCTGTTCTTTATGACGTTTGCCCTCAATATCATCAGCCTCATTGTGATTGCCCGCTTCCGGGAGGTTTACGAATGAGTGACACAAAGAACCTCGAAAAGGATATGTTTAGCGGAAGTAGCCAAGACTCGATGCGAGCAATCCGCGAAGCAGCCGAGAAGATCAACGACTTTGGTACAATCCCTGAAGGCGAAGAGCTTACGCAAAACGTGCAAAGGCGACAAACTCGGGCGAGTATCTGGAAGAACATCTTCTACATTTCGACGATCTTTGGCCTGTTTGTGCTTGCCACGCTGCTCTACACGATCATTGATGATACCTTCGGCCTGATTGCGGTGCAGGTGGCGGTTGAAGAAGAGGTCATTGCCGCACCCTTCGACAAGACGGAAATCGAGCAGCTTACGCAAGAAGAAATGGCGCAAATCCTCACCGATGCGACAGGAAGTAGTGGAGCCTTGCGCCGCATGAACCGCGAGATGCCCTTTGCTGAGCGTAGTCAAGCCGAGCTTGAAGATCTGATCCGGATTGAAATCCTCAAAGAGGAAGTGGTCCAGAGCTTCTCCTTTACGGATAGTTTGTTCAAACGCGCCTCAGTCGAGGCCAAAGTAGCAGAAGACTTTCCGCGTGCCGATCTGCGTTGGCATTCGTGGATTAGCTGGGACTTCTTGACGACCCCGATGAATTCAACCCCCGCACTAGCGGGTATTCGCACTGGCATTCTGGGTACGTTGTGGGTGACAGCGATTGCCATGCTATTTGCGATCCCGATTGGGATTGGCGGGGCGATCTATCTGGAAGAGTATGCCGCCGATACCAAGCACCGTTGGTTGGTATTCTTGAATAAGGTGATTCAAACCAACATCAATAACCTTGCAGGCGTACCCTCGATCATCTACGGGATGCTTGGTCTCGCGATCTTTGTGATTGCATGGGGTTATTTCACCAGTGGCCAGTTCTTCAATGTACCTGGAGCCGCCGCCAATGGGCGGACTATTTTGTCAGCCGGACTGACCGTCGGCTTGCTGGTGTTGCCGCTGATCATCATCAATGCCCAAGAAGCGATCCGAGCTGTGCCGCGTTCGTTGCGTCAAGCCAGCTACGGCTTGGGGGCGACGAAGTGGCAGACGGTATGGAATGTCGTTGTGCCGAATGCGATTCCGGGCATTATGACAGGGATCATTCTCGCAATATCGCGGGCGATTGGTGAAACTGCACCGCTGATTGTGGTAGGCGCATCTACGTTTATCCTCACTGACCCGAATGGGATCTTCTCGCAATTCACGGTGCTCCCAATCCAGATTTACAACTGGACTTCGCGCCCACAGGCGCAGTTCCAGAACGCTGCCGCAGCCGGCATTATCGTGCTCCTAGTTATCATGATTGCCTTGAATGGTACGGCAATCTGGCTTCGCAATCGTTACCAAAGGAGTGTCTAAAGATGGCATATTCAACCAATGGCAAGTTTGCGCTCGAAACCAACAAGCTCTCAATCTACTACGGCAAGTTTCGGGCCGTTAAAGATGTGACCTTCCAAATCCACCCCCAGAAGATCACGGCCTTAATTGGTCCTTCTGGCTGTGGCAAAAGCACGGTGTTGCGAGCCTTCAATCGGATGAACGACCTGATTCCGGTTGCCCGTGCCGAAGGGGAAGTCCTGTTTCACGGCAAGAACCTATATGCCCCCGATGTAGATGCTGTCGAGGTACGCCGCCGGATTGGGATGGTATTCCAGAAAGCCAACCCCTTCCCCAAATCCATTCGCGATAACATCCTCTATGGGCCGAAGATCAACGGCTGGAAAGGTTCCAAAGCAGACGAAGAGAATCTCGTCGAAGCCTGTCTGCGCTCGGCCGCCCTGTGGGACGATGTGAAGGACAAGCTCGATCAGAGTGGCTTGGGGCTTTCGGGTGGGCAGCAACAGCGTCTATGCATCGCCCGTGCGCTAGCTACCCAACCCGAAGTGATCCTGATGGATGAGCCGTGTTCTGCCCTCGACCCAATCTCGACCTTGAAGATCGAGGAGCTGATGTTTGAGCTACGCCGCCAATACACCATCGTGATTGTGACTCATAACATGCAGCAGGCGCAACGGGCTTCCGACTATACGGCCTTCTTCCTGATGGATCAGGATCGGGCGGGGCAATTGGTCGAATACTCACCCACCAACGACCTGTTCACCAACCCGAAGGACAAGCGCACGGAGGACTATATCTCTGGTCGCTTCGGCTAGGCCCAA
Source organism: uncultured Chloroflexales bacterium (assembly GCA_937967405.1). Classification (GTDB taxonomy): domain Bacteria; phylum Chloroflexota; class Chloroflexia; order Chloroflexales; family Chloroflexaceae; genus JAAUTZ01. The sequence continues at coordinate 3,719 of CALCJV010000023.1, forward strand.
GCTCCTCGGCGCAATGGCGTGCTAAACCTCCATACTGTGGTGTGCTCGCCCTGTCTCGCATTCGGACAGGGCATTGTTTTGTTTGCAGTTGTGTGGGCTGTCTCAGGCGAGCCGGACTTACTCGGTGTTCTCAGGTGACGGCTCCGGCTCTGATGTAGGCGGCTCCGGCGTATCTGTAGGGAGCGGAAGCACCGTCGGGGGTGGCTCTGGAGTAGCCGTAGGCGGCGGTGGTTCCGACGTAGGCTCCGGTGTGGGCAGATCGGGAATGCGTGTGGGCGGCTCCGGTGTCGGCTCACGCGGCGTAGCGGTGGGCTGAACCGGGGGCGGCACAATCGGCGCAGGGGTGGGCGGGGGCGGCGGCGGGGCTTCCGGTGTGACTGGTGTGGGTGGGGCAGTTGTCGGAACGACAATCGGTGGGGGTGGCGAAGGGCTATTCGCATCGCCCCGAAATATGGTCGCACTGAGGATATAGCCAATCAAGGTGAAGGCAATCAGCAGGAACAGCACTACCAGTACCAACGTCACAGTGGGGTCAGCTCCGCGTTGGGCTTGAGCAGCAGGCTTAGCTGTGGGCTTGGCAGCTCCGGCGGCCGCTGAGCGACGCACCTGCTGCACCTGTGTGGGTGCAGGTGGCGACGGGCTACGGCGCACACCCACCTCGTGGTAGGCTGGCAGTGGCTGAGCTGGCGGCTTGGGCGGTGCGGGCTGTGGTGGCTGAGCAAGCGCAGGTGGCAATCCAGCTGGCGCAGCGGCTGTTGCCGTATCGCCACTGGCATTGACGACAATCGTTGGCTTGCCCGCCGAAGAAGGCGAAGCAGCGAGCGCGGCAAGCTGGCTACGGCTAGCCGGCGTGATGTTGTGGCGTTGGGCAATGCTGTACAGTGCGGCAACAAATGCGCTACCTGTTTGGTAACGCTGCTGCGGATCTTTTGCCAGCATGCGGGTAACCACCGCCTCAGTTTCGGGCGGCACACCAAGTGTCGCTAGGTGTAGCGGCGGGGGTGGGCTGTGAATATGTGCGATAATCAATTGGGGCGTGTTACCCGCAAAGGGCACCCGCCCCGCCAGAATCTCATAGGCTACTACGCCCAGCGCATACAGATCGCTGCGCCCATCCACGCGCTTGCCTTCCGCTTGCTCTGGCGAAATATACTCCGGCGTGCCCATAAAGATGCCCGTGCGTGTGATCCGTTCGCGGTCGGAGTCGGAGGCTTGGGCAATCCCAAAATCAGTCAGCAAGACACGCCCATCCGTTGCCAGCATCACATTATGCGGCTTCACATCTCGATGCACTGCGCCCTGTTGGTGGGCATAATCCAGAGCTTGCGCGAGCGGCTCAAGCAGGCTGATCGCATAGCTGAGATCAAGTGCGCCCTGCTCGCGGATCACCAAATTGAGCGATTGCCCCGCGATAAACTCCATCGCAATATAGCGCAGATTATCGTGCTCACCAATATCATACACCGTGACAATCGCAGGGTGACGCAGATTGGCCACAAGGATCGCCTCCCGCTCGAAGCGGCGCACAAATTCGGGGTCGGCACTGAGTTGGGGCGCAAGAATTTTGAGTGCAACGGTACGGCGTAGGCGCGTATCCGTGGCCCGATAAACGGTGGCCATGCCGCCGCGTCCGAGCTGATCCTGAAGAATATACCGCCCGAATTGGCTACCGGGCATCAGGGTAATCACGGGCTGCTCCTGCATATCCGTTGAGCTACTCTTACATATGATACCATAACTTATTTTGCGGCTGAACACCGCTGGGGCAAACCTGATCTATCATGGCACACGAGGCAATTCTCAGACCCAACACAGAGAGGAATTATGACACATCATCTGTCCATTATCACCTATACACAGGATGGTTTGCACACCTTCGAGCAGGCAGAGGTAGCCGCCGTGTTGGCCCACGCCGATGCAGCCCAACGCTGTTGGATCACGTTGACGGGCTACGAGGATGAGCAGGCCGTACAGGCTATCCTTGATTACTTTGGCTTACCTCCAACTCTCTTCGAGCGCATCATCAATGCTGAACATACGGATGAGGTTGAGGAGTATGAGAACTCCATCTTCTTCACCTATCGCTATGCCTACTTCCAAGGAAACCCTCATGATCCTGTCCTGCGCGAGGGGAATTTTATCGAAATCAATGGGGCATTCATCTGCGGCGAGGCGTTTCTGATCGTGTTTGCTGATCAGTCTGTGCCCATCTTTGAGCGCACGCGCACGCGCCTCCTGAATGGGCAGGGTGAAATCCGCAAGTATGGCACCGACTTCCTGCTGTATGTGCTGCTGCGCCGCGAGTTTGTAGATTACTACGATGCAATCCTCAAGCGCATGTATAAGGCCTTGGAGCTGCTTGAGGGTGATATTCTCGAGTCGCCGGGTGAAGACGAAGACTACCGCAAGCTCCTCTATATGCGGAGTGTAATTAAGCCCTTCAATGGATATATTATGGACTTGATCCAGAACGTCGAGCTGTTTCACGATGAGAAGCTGAGCTTCATCAAATCAAGCACTATGAAACGCTTCGACAAGTCGCTCTACCGCGAGGCTAAGGAGCTGTGGATCACCTATCAAGAGCTGCGGCACTTTATCACCGAGCTGGTCGAGATACACCGCGCCAATGTCTCCGAGAACATGAACCGCGTGATGCAACTGCTCACGGGGGTCTCGGTGGTGTTTCTGCCGCTCACCTTCATTGCTGGCGTGTATGGGATGAACTTCGTGAATATGCCTGAACTTGAATGGGAGTGGGGGTATTACGGGATCATGCTCTTTATGGTTGGGATCGCCACCTTCCTGATCGTCTACATGCGCCGCCGTGATTGGATCCCCGATTAGGAGAAGGTATGGCTCCCATCCCGATCACCCGCCCACCCGTGCAACCCACACGCCTGTATCTGGCGTGGATCAGCGCGAATACCTTGGCGTGGTTTGTCGCCTTCATTCCCTTTGGGCGGATTCCGTTTAGCCGTGCCAGCGTACCCGAATTTGAGGGTTGGCTGCTGCTGCTGCTTGGCTTGGTGATCGGCTTGGCCCAGTGGCTCGTGCTGCGCCACCACCTGCCGCTCGGCGTATGGTGGGTGCTGCTGAATAGTGTGGCATGGGCCACGGCATGGTTTGTGAGTATCTTTGGCACGATCCTGATTGGGCTACTGCTCTTCCCCGTGACCAACCTGATTAGCCCGACCCTGACCAGCATCGTTGCCAATCTGCTGTTTTCGGCCTTGACGGGGGCGGTGCTGGGCGGAGTGCAGTGGGCCACATTTTATATGCACCTTGAGCGAGCCAACTGGTGGATTCCGGCGAGTATAGGCGGCATGACGATTGCAGGCTTGGTGCGCCTGCTCACCGGCGATGCGCTGCGGGCCGGCTTCGATGCCAGCTGGCTGGCCTATAGCCTGATAACCGGTGTCGTGCTGGTAGGGATGCTGGATGATGCCCACCGGCGCGGCAGATAGGCGGTAAGCGGCGTGTGCGCTTAGCCCATCTCGAAACTGATCATTGCAGCATTGCCACTTTCGCGGTAGAATCAGGGCAAGGACGAGCCTGCACGAATTTGTCGTCGGTAGCCGAGTCCGTTGTTGCACCAAAAGGAGCCAGACAATGCGCGTTGTGGCGATGATCATGGCGGGTGGCGAAGGGACACGTTTGAGCGTGCTGTCCGAAAAACGCGCCAAACCCTCCGTCCCCTTTGCAGGGAAGTTTCGCATCATTGATTTCACCCTCTCCAACTGTGTCCATTCCGGCATCTTCGACGTGGGTGTGTTGACTCAATACCGCCCGCATTCCCTCAATGACCATATCGGCATTGGGAAGCCGTGGGATCTAGACCGCATGCGTGGTGGGGTGCGCTTACTGCAACCCTATCAAGGGCGCGGCGACGCGAGTTGGTACAAAGGCACGGCGGATGCCGTCTATCAAAACCTTAGCTTCATCAACGAGCGGCGGGCAAATGTGGTGTTGATCCTCTCTGGCGACCACATCTACAAAATGGATTACACCAAAATGCTTGATTATCATCAGCGCACCCGTGCCGATTGCACCGTCGCCGTGATGAATGTGCCGCTGGAGCAGACGGATCGCTTTGGGATTATGACCACCAACGAACACGACCAAGTGGTGGAGTTTACCGAGAAGCCCAAACAACGCGACAAAGGCACGCTCGCTTCAATGGGCGTGTATGTGTTCAGTGCTGATGTGCTGAACCGGCGGCTCGGCAATGTCACCAACGAACAAGATCGGATTGACTTTGGCAAGAACGTGCTCCCCGCGATGATCAACATTCACCGAGATCGGGTGATGGCCTATCGTTTCGAGGGTTACTGGGTAGATGTCGGCACGATCCAAGCCTATTGGGAGACGAGCCTCGAACTGCTTGATCCCGCTTGTGGGCTTGATCTGTTTGATCCCAACTTCCGCATCTACACCCGCAGCGAAGAACGCCCGCCCGCCAAGCTAGGGCCACAGGCACGAGTGCATCGTTCGATCATCTGCAACGGCTGCGTGGTGCGGGGAGCCGTCGAGAACTCAGTCCTATCACCGGGCGTGTATGTCTCGCCGGGAGCCATCGTGCGTGATAGTGTGGTAATGAATGACACGTGGGTTGGCCCGAATGCCGTCCTTGATAAAGTGGTGGTAGACAAACAGGTGGTGATCGGTTCGGGCGTGCGGCTCGGCACAGGCGATGGGATGGATGTGCCCAATCAGAGCCAGCCTGAAAAGCTCTACACTGGCATCACTGTCGTGGGCAAGGGGGCCCACATCCCTCCCGGCATCAGCATCGGGCGTAATGTACTGATCAATGCCGACCGCAATGAGGAAGACTTTCCGGGCGGCAATCTGCCCGATGGTGCGACGGTGTAGGAGGATGTCGAGGTATTCGCACAAGCATTGTCGGCCAGAATTGATTCGATACCAGTGCCCCCCGCAACACGGCACGGAGCAAGCCGACGCGCTGATGCGCGTGGATCGCGGTGCGGCATGTGAGCCGTATACTCATGGGCAGCCAGCCCACATCATCTATTAGGAGGAGCCTATGTTCCGCACGCTTGCCCTCATCCTTGCTGGCGGGCACGCCCCCGCCTTAAGTGTCCTATCGGCTGAACGAACCGGCGCAGCCGTGCCGGTTGCGGGCAAATACCGCGTGATTGACTTTGCCCTCTCCAACTGCGTCAACTCTGGCATCTACAACGTCGGCGTGCTGACTCAGCACCAACCCAATAGCCTGCACACGCATCTAGGGGTGGGGCGACCGTGGGATCTTGACCGCGCACAGGGCGGCTTACGGGTGTTGCACCCGCAGCCCACCCCCGATGGCAGCGGCTGGCAACGTGGCACGGCCGATGCAGCTCGCGCCAACCTCGACTATATTGCCGATCAGCCGGTAGATAATGTCCTGATCCTTGCCAGCGATCACATCTACAAAATGGACTACCGCCCGCTGCTACAGGCCCATCAAGAGCAACGGGCCGATCTTACCCTCGCCGTGCATAGTATCAGCCCCTACGAAGCCTACCGCTACGGCGTGGTCGGGCTGGATAACAACAATCGCATTACGAGCTTTGTCGAGAAGCCGCGACGACCGGGCAGTAGCCTTGCCTCGATGGGCATCTACGTTTTTCGTAAACAGCTCCTGATTGACATCCTGAGCAACGGCAATGACTCTAGCTTTGGGCGCGATATTCTGCCGCGCCTGATCCACGAAGTCACCACCTGCGGCTACAACTTTCAGGGCTATTGGGTAGATATTGGTACGGTGCAGTCCTACTACGAAGCCAATATGGCCTTACTCACCGAAACCCCTGCACTGGATCTGTACGACTTTGAGTGGGTGATCCACACGGTCAGCTCACAACGCCCCGGTGCTGAGATTGCCACGACTGCCCGCATCGAGAATAGCCTGATCAGCGACGGCTGCCGCATTCACGGCGAAGTAGACCGCTCGATCATCTCGCCGGGCGTGTACGTGGAGCCGGGTGCAATCGTGCGTGATTCGATCATCCTCAACGATGCCGTCATCAGCAGTGGGGCTGTGATTGACCACGCGATCATTGACGAAGATGTCGTGATTGGCAACGATGCCCTTGTAGGCTATGGCGACGATTTTACCCCCAACCACGCCCATCCAGAGTGGCTCAATACTGGGCTAACACTAGTTGGGCTGCGAGCGCATATCCCTAAAGGAACCGTTCTGGGTCGTAACGTAGTCGTACCACCGCGCACGACTACGGCCACCTTTCGCACGGCGCAGATCGCCAGTGGCGTAACGGTGGGCACATAGAGAAAGGAGCATGTGAGCGGCATTGCTCACATCATACCCATGCACGTTTTGATGTTTTCGTGGGAGTACCCGCCCCATCTAGTGGGTGGCTTGGGCACACATGTTGCCGACTTACTCCCCGCCTTGGCCCAGCAGCAGTGTGCGATAACGCTGCTCACCCCGCACCTCCGCGGCGGCGCAGCCGAAGAATGGCTAGCCGATCTCCCCGATCAGGTACGGGTGGTGCGCGTTGCCACGGCCCACCCCAATGTCGGCGACTTCCCGACGTATGTTGAGCATGTCAATCACGATCTACGCGATGCTGCGCTTGCCCTCGCCGCAACGACACGCTTCGATGTGATCCACGCCCACGATTGGATGGTGGCTCCGGCTGCACTCGCGTTGCATCGCAGCACGCTCCTGCCGCTTGTCACCACCATCCATGCCACCGAGCGCGGGCGCGGGCGCGGGAGCTTGCACACGGGTGCGGCTCATCGCATTGATTGGTGGGAGCGCGAA
>CALCJV010000024.1 GCA_937967405.1 uncultured Chloroflexales bacterium
GACGGAGGAGCGTGGCACCTCGATGTCGGCTCGTCGCATCCTGGGGCTGGAGTAGGTCCCAAGGGTTGGGCTGTTCGCCCATTAAAGCGGCACGCGAGCTGGGTTCAGAACGTCGTGAGACAGTTCGGTCTCTATCCGCTATGCGCGTCTAGAGTTGTGCAGAGGGCTGACCCTAGTACGAGAGGACCGGGTTGGACGCACCGCTGGTGGAGGAGTTGTGGGACGACCTGCAGGCTCCGTAGCTATGTGCGGAACGGTGAACCGCTGAAAGCATCTAAGTGGGAAACCGGCTCTAAGATGACAACTCTCACTGATCTAGTCAGGTAAGACCCCCAGCAGATGACTGGGTAGCAGCGCGTGCCACTGGAGGCTCCGCGAGGAGTAGAGGTGAGCAAGGCGCACGGTCGAGGGCTTCGTTGCCAACGGGCTGGAGCGCACCCCCCCACCACTCGGTGCGGGGCACGGTGAGCGTACTTCCAATCCCGTGCCCAACGGGCTTCGGCAACGGCAGGGCGAGCTTCTGAAGACCGTCTCGGCTGATCCGTAGTCCGTGTGGGTGGGGGCTGGTGCAGCAGTGCTGTGCCCCCGCCCGCGGCACGCCGAAGATGGGCGTGTGGATGTGCGTGGAGCGCACTGGACCCACGCTACTCCATCCCGAACTAGGTCGTGAAACGGTGCAGCGCCGAAGGTACTGGCGGGCAACCCGCTGGGAGAGTAGGTCCGTGCATCCACACCCATCTCCGCCGTGCCGCGGGTAAAAAATGTGATATACTAATAAAGTACAGATGACGCGGCGTGGAGCAGTGGCAGCTCGTCGGGCTCATAACCCGAAGGTCGTAGGTTCGAATCCTGCCGCCGCTACCAAACTCAGAAAGCAGGCTAGGGTTTCCTAGTCTGCTTTTTGTTTGCCCTGAATTAGCCCAAACCACGCCGGTAGCGGCGCACGGATGACCAGCGGCGTGGCCCACGCCGGATGCGGCAAGCTCACCCGCCATGCATGCAGGCAGTGCGCCGTGATTGATTGGCCTGCTAGCACACCAACCCCACCATAGCGCGTATCGCCAACGAGTGGCAAGCCCACCGCCGCAAGGTGGAGCCGAATCTGGTGCGTGCGCCCAGTGTAGAGGGTTGCCCGTAACAGCGTTGCCTGCGCCGTCTGGTGCAGCACCGTGAAGCTCGTATAAGCTACCTTCACCCGGCTGCCATTTGGCAGCGTGCGCCCCACCTGCGCCAGATCATACAGCCGCCACTGCCCCGCTCGCCCGCGCCCATGCCCCGTATGTAACGCGAAGGTCGCCTGCGGCGGCGTGCCACTGCACAAACACAAATACTCCTTCAGCACTGCTCCCCGATCAAAATACTGCTGCATGATCGGATTGATCGCTGGATCACGGCTGCACAACAACACCCCCGACGTATCACGGTCAAGCCGATGTAGCAGATGCACATACGGCTCAGCACCCGCCTGCTGTGCAAGCCACCCCTTCAGGCTCTCACGCACATGCCCCTTGCGATCCCACGGGGTAGGCGTGGTATACCAGCCAACGTGTTTGTTCAATGCAAGCAAATACTCATCGGCATAACAAATATCGTCTGGGCCAATCTGGGGCGTGCTGTAGTGGCTAGTGGGCGGGCGATGCAGCAGCAGTGTCTCCCCAGCTGGGGCCGGCTGGCTCACATCGCGCACGCGCTCGCGCTTGAGCCACAGCCCACCATGCGCGAGGATTGGCGCAAGCGTCGCCTCGTCCACATGGGCCCGCAACACCTCCAGCAGCGGCATACCGGCCTGCTGCGGCAAGATCGGCACACGGATCATGCGAAACGCTTCACATTCATCCCCGCCAAGCTCTTCAGTTATATCCATGATGAATCAACTCTAAATCAGGATTGGCACACGCCTGCCGCCCAATCTTGGCGAGATGATACCACGCCCCCCCAACCTGAACCCGTACAACATCTGCCGTGAAATCGTTATTCGTACCTTCCAGATCGCTGTTGGAGAACAGGGCTGAGCCAACCCCGTACATATCTACTGGCACGCCTAGCTCCTCGAAACGATCAATCTTCTCCGCCGAGAAGCCACCCGTCACTACAATCTTGATCTTGCGACACCACTCACGAGCCGCATCCAGCCACGCAGCGGGTAACTCCCAACGGAGCCACGCCGTATTGATCGCCTCGCGCAGCATAAAGATCAAGCGCGGATTGACCCCATTGTCGAGCGTGCGCTCACCCAACGGCGGCACACGCACATCGCGCAGATTGCCACTCGTGTCTGGGCGCACCGCATACAGCCGATAGCGTTCGGCTTCCACCGCATTGCCCGCATCAGCCAATTCACGGTATCGGGCAAACATCGCATCCATCACGGCCAGCGTCGTGCCAATGCAGTCGTTGTCGAAATCAACTAGCGCAATACGCGGGATTTCGGGTGGCCGAGTAGCCGCAAAAGCCAGCATCACTGCGACCGTATCGCCCAGAAACACCGCAATCCCCGCATGCGCCAGTGTGCCACTGGCAGTGCCGCCCCACCACGCTGCCTGTGCCGGCGTTGAAACCGACGGCTGCACCTGCTGTTGGGTATCATGATTGTAGCGTTGCACCCCGATCCAGTACGCATACCCATCGAGGGCCTGCACTTCCGGCGCATCAAAGCGGGCGGGAAAAAACAGCACCGGCTTACCGCGTGCCGCCTTAAGCGTGTGGTAGACATTCGTGGCAATCCGGCTCGCTCGTGCCAGCACCCCCAGCGTCGGGGTTTCCAGCAACGCGATGTCGCGGTAGCGTCCACGCACCTTTAGCACTGGCTGCACCGCCAGCGGGTTGCCATCATATACGGCTTTCACCCCATCCTGCACCGCCTCGATGCTACAGCGGGCGTAGGTATTGACGAACTGCCCCTGTGCATCATGGTAGCCGATTGCGCCTTGCAGCATAGCGAGGGCCACATCTACTCCCGCTACCACCGAGTACGGCATACGCCGCGTAAACCACTGCATCTCTACGGCAAGATTGCCGATCTCAAGCTCAGCCAACTGTGGCGGCGTAACGCCCTGTTGTTCAAGCCGCCACGAATGCCCCGTGAAGCGGGCCCCGTGCGCCGATAGGCTCTCCAAAATCCCGATAATGTTCTCGAAATAGAAATCTGCATACCAGCCCTGTTGCAGGCGCGATAGATCCAAGTTGAGCTGCTCCGGCTTCAGGCGCGTGCCATCGAAGATACTCATGCTGCGCTACTCCTATAGTGTCAATATGACACTATATTACACCAGCATGCCCCACCTGTCAAGTAGGGATCAAGGATCAAGTTGCAGGTATCCCTTAGCATAGCCCCTTCGCCCCTACGCGATGCACGCCTGCAACTGGGTGATTGCCTCCTGCTCCGCCGCATGGATCGCCTGCACCTGCGTATGCAGGGCCGCATACAGCTCAGCGACAGCCGCCGCATTGAGCGGAAAGCCGTTGCTCAGCTCATGTTGGATCGTCTCAAGGCGGGTATTGATCTGCATCACTTCGGGCAACGCCGCCATGCCCTGCTGATTCAGCAGGTGCTCTCGGTGCTGCAACAGCGTGCGCGTGACATGCAGCGCAGGCACATCATCCGGCAGCACCAATTGCGCCAATCCTGCCCACTGCATGGCACTCGCTTGGAACCGCGCCGCAACCTCGTGCAGCTGCGGGCGATTGAGGATCAGCGCGGCTTCGCTGAGGAACTCGGCATACTGCGGGCGCGAGGCCCGCCCGCCCGTCTCGCAGCTCTCAATTGCCCCGTAGATCGCCGTGAGCGCAGCATACAGCGGCGCACCCGCCGGAAACATCCGCGCCCAGCCCTGCACCGAGTTTGGATCAGTCAGCATCGTGGCCCACTTGGTCAGGGCCGCAAAGCCAAAATTCGTCTCTGGTCCACGCGGTGGTGCCGATTCATACAAGCTGATGCAATCGCGGATGCCCGCCAACACGGCATGGGCGAGCACCTCCATATCCAGCGTAGCGGGCGGATCCAGCACCACCATGCGGTGCTGATGCTGCTGCGAGCGGGCCCGGGCCGTGGCCAGTTCTGAAGCCGTAATCTGAAGTGCAACCTGCGCCCGATCTGCAAGCAAGGCGACATTGTGCGCGACATCGTAGCCATACACCAGCACCGGCAGCATCAGCGCAAAGCCATCATCGAGAGGTGCTGTGGCATTGTAGGGCAAGCTCAGCATATCCGCCCACACAAGGGCGGGCTGCCCGCCTGCAATCACCGCCTCTAGCTGTGCGGCGGCAGTCTCAGCGTGGCTCGTCGTGTAGATCGCCGGATGCAGGCGCAGCCGCGTCCAGATCTTCTCCATCGGATCGAACGGGTAGCGCGTGCCAATACTGACTTGGGGCACAAAGCCGGGATACTCAAACACAAAGTAGCTCACCGCCACGCCGCCACTGATCCCAAACAACAGGGCTTCACTGACCGGCTGCGCGGTATGCGGGGCCCGTAGCCCCCGATAATCAAGCAGATTGCAGATCGTTCCCGTGTCCCAGTGCCGCCCCCGAAAGGCATGATAGTGAGCGATCTGTGGCATCGTTGCAGTTCCTTCTCTAGCACAACTACGCAGCGCGTCCCACTTTGCGCCGCACGGCATCCATAAAAAAGACAAGGGCTTCCACCCGTAGGGCGATACTTGCCCCAAGATAGAGCATGGCTCCGCCGCCACCCGCCACCAACAATACTAGCAAAGGGTGCGGCGTAGGCAGCAGCCCATACAATCCGGCTTGCAGCGCAGCTACTGCTGCTACCATCATAAGGCATGCAAGCAAGGCTTTGGCGGCCGCCTCGCCCAAGCGCAAGCCGCCCAGTGCCACCTGCCGCCGCAGGAGCCACCACATCAGCAGCGCGTGCCCAATCCACTGGACCGCATTGGCCAACACCAGCGCAAGAAAGCCCAGCTGGGTGCTGGCTAGCAAGATCAGCGCGGTAGCCAGATAGATCAGGATCGCCGCACCCTGCACCAGATTCGGCGTGAGCGTATTCTTGCGGGCATAAAAGGCAAAAATCAACAGCTGATCTATGGCGGCGGCGGGCAAGCTCGGCAGATACAGCAGCAAGGCCAGTGCGGTGATCGCCGTATCCGCTGCACCAAATGCGCCCCGCTCAAACAGCAGCGCAGTGATCGGCTGGGCCAGCATCGCCAAGCCAAACATCGCGGGCAGCACAAACACCAGCACAACCTTGATCCCCATAGCGAGGGTCTGCCGAAATGCCGCTTCGTCGCCGCTAGCTGCTTGGCGCGAGAGCGTCGGCAGCACAGCGAGTGACACCGCCGCCGCCACCAAGCCGAGTGGGAACTGGATCAGGGTGGTGGCATACTGCATCGTTGCCAATGCGGTCACAAAGCCCGAAGCCAGCCAGCGATCAAGCAGCGTACCCACAATCGAGAAGCTGATCCCCAAGGCCACCGGCGCATACAGCCACAGCACGCGCCGCACCGCCGGATGGCTCAGGCTCAGCACCGGGCGATAGACCATGCCGCGCAAGCCGGGCAGTTGCAGGAGCACTTGCGCCAGTGCGCCAAGCAGGACCCCAACGGCGAGACTGAAGATCGCCAGTTGTTGGTGGAACAGGATCGCCCCCACAATGATGCCAACATTAAACACGGCACTGGCGAACGCGGGCAACAAGAACTGCTGCCGGGCATAGAGGGTTGCCGTCAGCAAGCCAGACAAGCCCATCAGCACCACAGCCGGCAACAGCCAGCGCACCAGCATCACCGTGAGCGGGATCATCTCGGCACGGCTTTCTTGCACCAGCACACCCACCACCGCCGGAGCCTGCCACACCAGCACCAGCACCACGCTCGCCAGTGCCAGCAGCGCAACATTGATCACCCCAGACACAATCTGCCAGAACTCGCGCTGATCGCCTTCGGCATATTCGCTGAAGACCGGAATCAACGCGGCACTGATCGCCCCATTGATGAGCAGATCATACACCGTGATCGGGATCGTCCACGCCGCCGTAAACGCATCCACTGCGGTGCTGCGCCCAAAAAAATAGGCGATCACGGCCACGCGCCCCAAGCCCAAGAACCGGCTGGCAATGTTGCCCAGTGCAATCAGCAGGGCAGCAAGGGCGATAGTTCGCACGGTGCTGCTGGCAAGGCTACGCGGCGCAGGCGATTCGGGGGCCGGCGGCTTAGCCAAACACATCTCCACTCGTAATCAGGTGGAGCTGCCCATCGGCGGTGCGTAGGCGCAGCGTGCCATCTGGCTCAACTGCTTCGGCAATGCCGTGCAGCGTGCCCTGCGCCGTCTCAACGTGAATCGGCGTGCCGATGGTATCGAGCAGGGCGTGCCACGCCGCAAACAGGGCTAGGTGGGTCGCCGCGAAATCCGTCGCCAACCCTGTGTACCACGTATCAAGGCGCAGCAACACCGCCCGCAGCAAGATCAGCCGCTCGGTGGGTTTGGCCGTGTGGGCATCGAGGTGCGTGGCTGGATAGCGCACGAGATCGGCGGGGGGGCTAGCACTGACATTGATCCCACAGCCAATGATCACATGTTCAAGCTGGCTGCTAGTGCTGCTTGCTTCAAGCAATACGCCCGCAACTTTGTGCCCATCAATCAGCACATCGTTGGGCCACTTCAAGCGCGGCTCCAGCCCCGTGGTGCTGCGGATCGCCTCGCACAAGGCCACACCCATCAGCCACACCAACACGCCCGCCTCAGCCGGTGCAAGCCAATGCGGGCGCAAAGCCAGCGACATAAGCAGAGCACTGCTCGGCGGAGCCACCCAGACTCGCCCGCGTCGCCCACGTCCGGCCGTCTGCTCATCGGCTCCCACCAGCAGCGGCAGTTCAGCATCGCTGGCCGTAGCGAGTGCGGCCCGCGCCAGATCCATCGTTGAGGTTACCTGTGCATGCCACACGATGGTGCGCGGCAGCTGGGCAAACGTCAGATCAGTGCGGATGGCAGCAGCAGTTATCGTCGCAGTTGGCATAGCATTCTCCTTTCTCCTCGTGTTGCAGCGCATGCGCCCTATTATCCCACAGGCGGGCTATGCATGCAATCGCCCCAACAAGAGCGGCGGGATTATTCCATTAGGTAGTAGTTTCTTCGCCATGTGTACTGCATCACTTGACTTTCAGATTACGCGAGCCGTATAATGCAGGCATAGCGTGATTTAGAGTTCTCCTGATTGATCAGGAAGGTATCCGGCTATGGTTCCATCATCAACAGCCGATAGATTGGTGCAACGCTAGGGCGGCAGCAGGGCAATCAGCCTGCGCCGCCCTTCTGTTTCGTATTCTACGGGTAGTACCGCGCCGATGCGGTATTCACTCTACGCAAGGAGGTATGTCTCATGCATTCAGATATGATTGGCAAAATCGAGAAAGCCCGTATCTACGCAACCGAACCCGAACGTCTCCAAATCCGCGAACTGGCGGTCATCTTTCGCGGCGAGAACAGCACCCACCTGATTACCCTCAACGATGGTATTTGGCATCACGATCACGAAGACGATCACCAAATCAGCCCCCACATTATGGCCTTACAGCGCATCCTTGCCCCGATGCTGCCCGCCGCTGCCAAAGAGTTGGTGGCCGAGCCGGGCGTGCCCATGTATTCGGATATGATCGGCAAGATTGAGAAAGCCCGCATCTACGCCAATGAGCCAGAGCGGATTACCATCCAAACGCTGCGGGCTGATTTTCGCGGTAGCAACGGAACTCACGTTATTACCCTCAACGCAGCCCAGCAGTGGTCATGCGATTGCGAATTCTTTCTGGCATGGGGCACATGCCAGCATGTGATGGCTGCACGCAAGATGCTGGAGCCAATGCTCTCGCCCGAAGCCTTGCAGAATGCCACATTTGCTGCTAGCCCCCACGAAACCGTCTCAGTTTAAGGCGTGCGTGCGATCATACTCTCACCGGAGACGCGGTGCAGACATCACCGCTGCCCCTCGTCTCCAAACTTCGCATACCACTGTACTTACACGCAAGTCATCCTAAATCTGCTACAATACTCCCGTAGAGGCGGGAAACGATGTACCATCGCTGCCACGCACCCGCCCGACTTGCGCTGGTAGCAGACCGTGCATGCCCTGCCTCGCCGCATACCGCTACGGAGTGCAGCGCGTGCCTACAAAGGATTTGTTATGCACGTCTGGCGCATCCTCACCCTTATCATCGGGGTGAGCTTCATAACCCTCGCCGGCTGTGGCCAAACCCCCGCTGAACCAAACCTGCCGCCCGGCACGCTGAGCAGCACCCCGCCGCCGCTAGGCGATGCCGAGCAGGGGCGTGAACTGTTTGTGAATACGCTGGCTCTGACTAGCTCGCCCAACTGCATCTCGTGCCATGTTGTTGAAGCGGGCGAGATCGAAGTCGTGGGGCCTGCGCTTGTCGGCATTGCCACCCTTGCCAGCCAACGCGATCCGAACCTGACGGCGGAGGAGTATCTCTACCGCTCGATTGTTGTCCCGAATGAGTACATTGTGTCTGGCTACAGCGCGGGCATTATGCCACGTACCTACGGGTTGTATCTTTCACGGGAGCAGATCGGCGATCTGTTGGCCTATATGCTGACCCTAGACTAAAATATCTACCGCCACGCTAGACGGGATACACGCTGAGCGAGAAATACCCACGATCTAATTGCAGCATCATCGTATTAATGAAATAGTATAGGACAATAACCCTATCCACCCAGCCGTAAACAGCTTGCAGTGAAAGCAACATGTAGCCTATGATGATGCGTCCTGAGAATATAAACGGGCAACCAACGGCGGCATCACCCACGCCTAGCGATACAACCACGCTGCACCAGCTCCAGCAGCGCATTGCCCAACAGGAACACGCTCTGACAACACTGTGCGATCTCGTCCTTTGGCTCGATGGACACGGCATCATTCAGCATGCCCACGATGTGACACCGCATCTGAATTGTGATGCAGGGACAACGCCGATCCATCACCTCATTACAGACTACATCCGTGATTGGCCATATCTGGATTTTGGGCAGCACTGGCATGCAGTCCAGCAAGCTCCGGTGCAGTTTACCGCAACCTACCAGCGCACCCCCACCGAAGCAGTGCCCGTTAGCATTCTGGCCCTGTCCTTGATCGCTCCGCCGGCCGTGCCCTCGCCTGCATCGCCCGCAGCCGACTCCCCGCTCCTGTGCTGGATCATCCGCGACCTGCGCCCCAACCAGCAGATGTACGCCGATCTGCACCAGCTCCAGCAGGTGTATGCCACCCTTGTCCACCAGTGCATCACCCTTGCCACCAACGCGAGCCACGCAATGCGGACCCCCATCAGCACAATCACCGGCTTAATCTCACTCCTCTACGATACCAGCCTCGATAGTACCCAGCACAACTTCATCACCATGATTGCCCAGAGCAGCGAAACCTTGCACGCAATTATTGCCGACCTGTTTGATCTGGTGCAGATAAAGGTGGGCGCGCTCACACTTGCAGCCGCGCCATTTGCACCGCGCACGCTGCTTGCCGACGTATGTCAGCCTTACATGCCGCAGGTGCAGGCTCGCGGGCTACGGTTGGCTGCTACGGTAGATGCGCTCGTGCCAGAGCTTCTCGTTGGGGATGAAGTTCAGATTCGCCGCATCCTTGTCAACCTGATTGACAATGCCGTGAAGTTTACTGAGGCGGGCACGATCCACGTAACGATGACGTGCCACTGCCCGTACTACCCCTGCCTCCCGGTGCCCGATCCCATGCCCGCCCCCCACTGCACGCTCCAGCTAACGGTGGCGGACACGGGGAGCGGCATTGATCCATCGCTCCACGAGCAGATTTTCGAGCCGTTTGCCCAAGCACAGTTCGCCTCACTGTCCCCCCCGCAGAAGACAGGCATCGGCTTGGCCATCACCAAAGCACTGGTGCAGGCAATGGGCGGCACGATCAGCGTCGAGAGTCAGCCACAGATCGGCACCACCTTCTCCGTTGCGCTCCCAGTCTTGGGCTGTACAGTGAGCCAGCATGCCGCCGCAACTCGCCCAACCGTGTCTGCTCCGGCAACCCCAGATGCGGTCGCGCTGTATATCTTGATTGTCGAGGACAACCCGCTCAACGCACAGGTGTTGCAACACATGCTGGCGCGGATGGGCTATACCGCCAGCATTGCCTCAAGTGGGCAAGCAGCCCTTGACCTGCTGCAACACGAACCCTACAACTTGCTGCTGCTGGATATTCAGATGCCCGGCTTGGATGGGCTAGAAGTCACCCGCCGCATACGCCAGCATGCACCCGCTGCCACCACCCCGCAGATTATTGCCGTTACGGCATATGCGCTCGCAGGCGCACGCCAACAGTTGCTCGAAGCTGGTTTCAATGATTATATCGAGAAGCCGATCAGCAGCGAACGTTTGCAGCAAGCTCTTGCTGCGGCCACGGCCCGCATCGTATCAGGGGTAGATAGCCCCTCCCCCAATCCATCCAGCGCACTGCACACTCCGCTTGTGGCTCCCGTCGCCGCAGCCCCTGATGCGGAGAGCCTGCCGATTCTCGATGCGACGGTGCTGCAAGACCTAATGGATGTGCTGGGAATCAATGGTGATGACCTGCGGAACGTTGTCGCCCTGTATCAGGATGATATTCACCAGCGGTTACAAGCATTAGACGGCCTGTTAGCAGCCTACCAATATGACGCAGCCCAACGCGAAACCCACGCCCTCGTCTCGCTCGCCGCCCAGCTTGGAGCAGTGCGCTTGGCTGCGCTGTGTGAGCAACTTGAAGACTGCCTGCGGGAAAAACCGACAACTGCGCTCGCGCTTCTTAAATCCGCACACATTACCTTTGCCCAGACGTGTGCTGTGCTCCACGATCTCCCCAGAGGCCCACAATGAGCCAGAGCGATGTCCGGATTCTTGTGGTGGACGATGATGCGAGCATGCGCCAGACTATCGCACTGGTGCTCAGCAAAGCGGGCTACACGGTGGTGCAAGCGAAAAATGGTGAAGCCGCCCTCGCCTTGCTCGATGAAGCCCACACCCAAGCTACGCCCTTTGATGTGATCCTGACCGATATTGTGATGCACGGGATTGACGGGGTGGCCGTGACCCGCACGGCCCGCAGCCTACCCGATCCGCCGGAAGTCATCCTGTTGACCCGGCATGGCAAGCTTGAAACTGCGATGGCCGCCATTGACGCAGGCGCAGTTGGCTACCTGCTCAAGCCACTTCAGTGGCATATGCTGCTCCAACGAGTGGCCACGGCGATTGAGCATCGCCGCTCGATCCAAATGCAGCGTGAACAGGCTCAAGCATGGCAACGCATTCTCGGTATCATTGGGGATGTACCACTTCCACCGACTGCCCCTCCAGACCCAGAACCCCCGCAACGTTACCTACAAGTCGGCTCACTCCAGATTGACACCTTCCGGCGCGAGGTGCAGGATCAGGGCCAATTGCTTGATCTCACCCCCCTAGAGTATACGATCCTCGCCACGCTTGCCGCCTCGCCCAACTTGATTATCCCCTATAGCACGCTGGTCGAGCAGACCCACCAGCTTCATGTAGATAACCGCGAAGCCTACCAATTGCTCCGCACGCACACAAGCAATTTGCGCCGCAAGCTGCAATCGTGCCGCGTAGTTAGCATTCGTGGCGTGGGCTACATGCTGGAAAGCCAGCGCGACGCACCCGATACACTAAGCGACTAGCCGCGCCGCCGCTTCCCACCCTCACGCGAGATCGCTGGGCTTGCGGCGCATAATCGTATCGGCTAGGCCCTCAAGCACCCCTCGCACCACACCAAACACGCCCCCAATGATGTTGCCGAGTAGCCCAATCCCGCTCGACACCATGCCCATGCCCTGCCCAAGCCGCACCTGCGACTGGCTCCGCGCTTCACTCATCCATGCGCCAATCTTGCGCTCGTCTACCCCAGAAATCGCCCGCAGGTTATCGCCCCAATCGCCCATTGCTTCAGGGCTACGCCCAAAGTAGGCTTTGGCGCGGTGCCCGATGATGTAGGTACTCAGGGCGTTCGTGCCCGCCGAGGCCGCAATGCCGATAATCGGGAGCGCGTGGGCTACCCAGCGTTGCGCTACCCGCTCGCTCATCGCAAAGGTTGCGCGTTTGCCGAATTGGCGCGCAAGCTGGTTGCCGCCTGCACTCAGGCCCGTGACAAGCATAATCGCCCGTTGCTTCTCTTCCGTCGTCATGGGAGAATCGTAGGCTGCGGCAATCTCAAGCACCAGTTCCGCTTGGGCTTTAAAGGTGGCACTAATATCGGCGGCCACACCAATCGTCAGGGCCGTGAACGTGCCAATGCCGGGGATCAGGCCCGCACTCGTTGTGCCCGCCCCAATCATGCTGGTATGCCTGACTTTATCGCCAATCAGCCGCTCAATCACCTGCTCGGTCGTTTCTTCAGGATACTTCGCA
>CALCJV010000025.1 GCA_937967405.1 uncultured Chloroflexales bacterium
TTGAGCGTGCTGTACAGCTTCAGCCCACACGTCCTGCTGACCCTGATCGAGATGCAGAGCCAACTGCTC
Organism: uncultured Chloroflexales bacterium; assembly: GCA_937967405.1. Taxonomy (GTDB): domain Bacteria; phylum Chloroflexota; class Chloroflexia; order Chloroflexales; family Chloroflexaceae; genus JAAUTZ01. The sequence continues at coordinate 70 of CALCJV010000025.1, forward strand.
AGCGACCCCACCCCTAGCCCTGAGCAGACAACGTGGGCATTGGGCTATCGCGGTGAGGGCGAGAAGCAGCGCGGGCTGTATAACCAGCTGCGCTGGGGAGCGTTTGCGCTGCGCGAAGCCATCCGTGATTACGCCATCAGCTACCAGCAGGGCCACAGCCTGCCCGAACTCGAATTTGCCAATGGTGATCGCCGCCCCGCCCCAGCCGATCTGTCGCTCGCCGATTATACGCTGGTGCGCGTGCTGGCCCAGACGACCACCCCGCAAGAGCTGGATCGCAAGCTGCAACAGTTTGTCGAGACCTACACCACCCTGTTCGGCGATCCACGCCAACCGCTCACCGATCTGCCGCCGCCCGCCGAGCCATTCTTCAGCCGCCCACTCGAACGGCGGGTGCGGGTCACGTCCTTCTTCGATCACGATACCCCCTTCCTCCGCACGAATGGCTCGCTGCTATCGTTCTGGGGCAACCAAGACCTGTACTCCTACGATGGGCACACAGGCTGGGATTACGCCGCGCTCCCCTCAGATCGGGTGCTGGCGGTGGCCGCAGGCACGGTGATCTTCGCGGGCAACTCCGACGACGGCTGCGGCATCCCTGCCCGCGCAGTTGTGATCGAACACGGCAACGGCTACCGCACGCTGTACTGGCATCTCAGCAGCATCGAGGTTGCCGCTGGGCAACTGGTCGAGGCCGGCACGCCGCTCGGCTACGCCGGCGCAACCGGCTGCGCCTTTGGCTCGCACTTGCACTTGCAGGTGCAATATCTGGGGCGCGACGTAGACCCCTACGGCTGGTGTGGCAGCAACCTCGATCCGTGGGCGGTCAATCCGGCGGGGCAGATCAGCGTATGGCTCTGGGCCCGCGAGCCATCGCCGTGTGGCTCACCGCCGCCTGATATGATCATTGTAGATGACTCCTCGCCCGGCTTTCGGGCCAGTGGCGAATGGACCCTGAGTGCACTGGGCTATGCCGGCAATGCCCGCTATAGCCGCACGCGCCTTGCCGATGTGGAGCCGCAGGTGTGGCAGGTGCGGACGCTGAGTGCCACGCCCGATATTGCCCTGTGGCAGCCCGAATTGCCCCACGCGGGCATGTATCAGGTACTTGTGTATGTGCCCTACATCCTGAATGGGCTGGATGATGCCCGCACGATCCGCTACCAGATTCGCCACCGCGACGGCGCAAGCGAAGCCCTGATCGACGGCGAGAGTGCCGCCAATGCGTGGATTGATCTGGGGAGCTACCCCTTCGATCCAAGCCTGCCCGCGTGGGTCAGCGTGAGTACCCTTTCGAATGATGCTGGGCGCGGGATCTGGGTGGATGCAGTGGCGTGGGTTCCGGTGGAGTAGGGTGGCGGAAAGATAGTCCACATGCTATAATATCAGCCACGCATAGCTCAAGCGAACTAACACGGAAAAAGGCACGCTTATGGCAATAGAAACACTTGAAGCCCCAACGCTGAACGAAGCCAAACCGTGGTATGAGGATGAGAGCGAAGATGAGATCACTGATTTTCCGATTGGTGAATATGAACTCACGATATCTCCAAACGATTGGAATGTCGCCACGATTGTCAACTTCATTGATTCGGGAGCCGTGAGCATACCCGGTTTTCAGCGCAACTTTGTCTGGGATATTAGGCGTGCATCCAAGCTCATTGAGTCGGTTATTATTGGGTTACCTATTCCGCAGATCTTTCTCTACGAGCAAAGTCGTAATAAATTCTTTGTCATAGATGGACAACAACGTCTTATGTCCATCTATTATTTTACGAAGCAACGATTCCCACGCAAAGAGAGAAGAAATGAGTTACGCCGCATCTTTGATGAGCGTGGGCATATTCCCGAAAACATCTTTGCGAACGATAGCTATTTTGAAAAGTTCAATCTTAACCTGCCCGAGCAATTGCCAGAACAGCGAAGCAAATTCAAGGGATTGAATTATGGCACGCTCGATGAATACAAGCAATCCTTTGATCTACGGACTATTCGCAATGTCATTGTAAAGCAAATTGCACCTCGCAACGATGACTCGGCGATCCATGAAATTTTTAACCGCCTGAATACCGGTGGGGTCAACTTGAGGGCCCAAGAAATTCGCGCTAGCTTGTACCACTCGCCATTTTATGATTTACTCCATCGGCTCAATCTGCGACCTGCGTGGCGAAACATTCTTGGGGTTGAAGAGCCAGACTTGCATATGAAAGACATCGAGGTTCTTCTACGCGGGTTTGCAATGCTTGAGGCACACGCAACGTATGGTTCTTCAATGGCCCGCTTCCTGAACGTTTTCTCGCGGAAAGCCCGTGCATTCGATGCCGCAGCTATCGCCTATCGTGAACAACTGTTTGACTCGTTTCTGAGAAGTTGTTCGCAGTTACGTCAGAAGGACTTTGAAGGTTCAAGCGGAAGGTTCAGTATAACCTTATACGAGTCCATATTCGTTGCCGTATGCAAACAACCATTTGCTAATCAGGGGTTAGTTGTAGGAACAATTGACCCTCAAACCATTCGTAGTCTCAAAGCTGATTCGATTTTTGCTGGTGCCTCTCGTAGTCGAACAACGAGTAGTGGAAACGTCAAGATACGGCTTGCGCGAGCAGCTGAGCTGATTCAGCTGAATCCCTGACTAAGCTCGCCGTGTAATTGGACCAAGTGGCGATGACATCTCCAACTCATTCCTTTCCACTAACGATTATTGATGTTCTGTATGATCAGAATCGCGAGCTAGCTGAGTATCTCTCGGCACAAGCGCAGCCCTCGTTCGAAAGCAGGGTCAACGACCCGTTTCGCAAAACGCTTTTGCTTGCGATTGCTAGCTACTTTGAGGTGCGGATCAGAGAAGACCTCACGACGTTTGTTACAGAAACAGTGGGGCCTGATCATCCTCTTCTCCATCTCTCCAAAAGAAAAGCTATAGAGCGACAATATCATACCTACTTCCAATGGAGCGGTAAAAATGTCAATGCGTTTTTTGCCCTGTTTGGAGATGGTTTCAAAGATTTTATGGGCAATGAGATCACAAGCAATCCGGAACTCGACGAGTCTATCAAAGCATTTCTTGCGTTAGGCGAAACACGCAATCAAATCGTCCATCAGAACTTTGCCGAATTCACGCTGGAGAAAACACCCGAAGAGATCTATACGCTGTATAAACAAGCCCGAATGTTCGTGGAGACTTGGCCCACCCATCTACGCGCTTTTGCCTCAAAGTCATCCGCCACCGCATCCCTCACAGCTGAGCAGGACTGACAGCTACTGGAATTACAAAGGAGACCCCCATGCCGATCCGCCTGATCTACGAAGCCGATGTCAACGACCTCATCACGATGCACGATGCCATGCTTGCCGTCGAGACGGCCATGCACGCGCAAGGCAGCAGCCGCGCAGTGAATACCCCGCGCCAGCGCGTGCATCAGCCCGATGGGGTGCTGCACCTGATGGGCGGCGCAATGCTCGAACAACGCTACTGGGGCTACAAAGCCTACACCACCACCAAACACGGCGCACGCTTTATGGTGGCCCTGTATGATAGCGAAAGCGGCGCACCGCTGGCCCTGATCGAAGCCAACCGCTTGGGGCAGCTCCGCACGGGCGCAGCCAGCGGCGTGGCTACCCAATACCTCGCCCGCCACAACTCGCGGGTGCTGGCTCTCTTTGGCACGGGCTTTCAAGCTGAAACCCAACTGACGGCGATGGCTCTCGCTATGCCCCTGCGCGAGGTGCGCGTGTATGGGCGCAATGAACAACGCCGCACCGCCTTCGTGGAACGCATGCAGCCGCACGTCAACGTCCCCTTGCGAGCCGTAGACTCGCCCGCCGCCGCCCTCGATGGGGCTGATATTATCAATACGGTCACATCATCCCGCGAGCCACTCTTTGATGCCAACCTCCTGCCATATGGCGTGCATATCAATGCCGTCGGCTCAAACTCAGCCGCCAAAGCTGAACTTGATCCAGCCGTGATCCGCCAATGCACCCACATCTTCACCGATGATGTAGCGCAAGCTCGGATTGAAAGTGGCAATTTGATTCTTGCCTACGAGCGCAACATGCTCAATTGGGCGAATGTGCGCCCACTCTCAGAGGTGGTCGCCCAAAGAATGCTCGGCCGCACTCGTGGCGATGATGTCAGCCTGTTTGCCTCACACGGCGTAGCAATCTGGGACATCGCCCTCGCCGGGATCGTGTATGAGCGAGCGACCGCGCAGAACTTGGGGACGCTGATCGAGTTCGGCGGATAACGGCCTGCTCCAACGAGGAGCATAACCGCCTCATGCCCATCATCGCTGCACCAATCCATTGCTTTTGTTTATCAGGCTTATTCCTGCTTGACAGAGAACCCTCTGAAGAGTATGATAAGAAAAGCCATAGAACCGCCTAGCACCAGCATTCGGTTGCACGGAACACGGTGTTTCGTGTAGCGCGGGTTATGCGAACGGTGTACCTTAACAACTACATAGGAGGCGAACGTGTCCGATTACCTCTGGATCGTACCCGTGCTGCTGCTTGGATTAGGGGGGGGAGCTACCGCCGGTTGGGTGGTAGGCTTTCGCCGCGCCGCCCAAGCCGCAACTGCACGCATTCAGCAGCAAGAAGCCGAAGCCGCGTTGCTGCTCGAAAAGGCACGATCCGAACAGAAAGAGATATTGCTGCAAGCTAAAGATGAGGCTCTCCGCATCCGCACAGAGGCGGAGGCCGAACTCCGTGAAAGCCGCAGTAGCTTGCAGAAACAAGAAGAGCGTTTACAGCGCAAAGATGAACATTTGGAGCGCAAGCAAGACGCACTCGAACGACGCGAACGGCAGACCCAGCAGCGTGAACGCCAAATCGAACAACGCTATCAAGAAGCCGAATATCTGCGAAACCAACAAGCTGCTGAACTGGAACGGGTGGCAGCCCTAAGTGCAGAAGAAGCCCGCCAGCTGGTGCTCCAGCGCGTCGAACATGAGACCCGCGACGACCTCGCCCGCCGTGTGCGTGAGCTAGAGCGTGCCACCTACGAAGAAGCTGACAAAACTGCACGCAAAATTATTGGCATGGCGATCCAACGCTGTGCCCCTGATTATGTCGCGGAGATCACGGTTACTACGGTCAATCTGCCCGGTGAAGAGCTAAAAGGGCGTATCATTGGGCGTGAAGGACGCAATATTCGGGCATTCGAGCAGATTACCGGGGTTGACATCATTGTGGATGACACGCCGGATGCAGTGACCCTCTCGTGTCATGATCCGGTGCGGCGCGAAATTGCCCGCGTTGCCCTGATCAAATTGCTGAAGGATGGGCGTATCCATCCGACACGAATTGAGGAAGTAGTGCAGAAAACCCAACACGAGATCGAACAGATCATGCGCGAAGAAGGCGAACAAGTCGCCTATGAAGCGAATGTGCAGGGCCTCCACCCAGAGCTGATTAAGCTCTTGGGGCGGCTTAAATATCGGACGAGTTATGGGCAGAATGTACTCCGTCACTCCCTTGAATGCTCTATGCTCTGCGCGTATATGGCAGCAGAATTAGGCGCAAATGTAAACACTGCCAAAACTGCAGGGCTACTCCATGACATCGGCAAAGCAGTGGACCACGAAGTCCAAGGACCCCATGCTTTGATCGGTGCTGACATTGTCCGTCGCTTAGGACGATCAGCGGCGATTGTTCACGCAATTGCAGCGCACCACAATGACGAAGAACCACAAACGGTTGAGGCGTTTCTGGTGCAAGCTGCGGATGCTATTTCAGGCGGACGACCCGGTGCACGCCGGGAAACATTGGACCTCTATATCAAGCGGTTGGAAGCTCTGGAAACCATTGCGACCTCATTTGGGGGTGTACAACGGGCGTTTGCGGTGCAAGCCGGACGCGAAGTGCGCGTGATGGTTCAGCCAGATACGATAGATGACCTGAGCAGCATTCACCTCGCTCGTGATGTTGCCCGCAAAATAGAGGATAACTTGCAGTACCCCGGTCAGATCAAAGTGACGATCATCCGTGAAACCCGTGCCGTAGATTATGCACGCTAGGGGCTGCATCTCGCCTATCGGACAGTAGGTGTGCTGACATCTTTGCCGTTGCAAAGCCCGTATGTGTCACCAATTCAACCTACTGCGCGGAACTGTTGGATCAAAGCCGATCCAATGAAACACAGTCGAATATGAATCTACAACCAAAGCCTTGGAGGTATGCTATGAATCCCGCCCAGTTGCACACCAACGCTACCCACGCTTTCGGAGACACCCCCGATGCGCTGACTCCTGTGGTAGCTTCAACAAACGGTAATGGAGTTGGTCATGAGACCGAAGTCTTAAAGGTATCTACGCGCTCGCGCCCAAGCGCAGTTGCAGGAGCGATAGCCGGTGTGATCCGCGAAAGCGGTATCGCCGAAGTTCAATCCATTGGGGCTGGTGCGACAAACCAAGCCATCAAAGCGGTTGCAATTGCCCGCAGTTATCTCAGTGAAGAAGACATAGATATTGTCTGTGTTCCTTCGTTTATAGATGTTTCGATTGATGAAGAAGAGCGCACCGCAATTCGGATGTTGATTGAACGTCGTTAACCCAGATCGTCTCCGTGTTTTTCCCAGCGCAGTGTCTCCCACTGCGCTTTTTGCACACTGGGCCGTGCCGCGGCGCGGAGAGCTTGCCTGCATGGGCCCAGTGTGGCAGCTCTTCCATAATTGCATATTTGCTTAGATAGAAAAGGTGTTGTGGTGTTATGGCAATAGAAGAAGTTGCCCGTTTTCTGCGTGAAACGCCCCCGTTTAGCCTGCTCCCCGATGCGGTCCTCGCCGCCGTCTCGCGCAAGATGCAGATTGAATATTTTCCGGCCGAGCATAATGTGCTGATCCGCGATGGCGCACCCGCCCAATTCCTCTACGTCATTTGTCGGGGAAGTGTGGATTTGCTGCGCGAGCACGACGGCACTGTCATTGTCCTCGATACGCTCGATGCCGGTGACGTGTTTGGCGAGGTGTCGCTAATTTATGCCCAGCCCCCCATCGCAACTGTGCGTACTCGTGAAGAGATGCTGGCCTACCTGCTCCCTGCCGCCGAGTTTCACCGCCTGCGCCGCGAGCAACTGGCCTTCAGCCACTATTTCACCGCCTCCAAAATCGAACGCCTGAACCTTGCGCTGCGAAGCCACCAACAGCAGGATGCCGCCCCAGATCTGTTTCAGCTGCGCCTGCGGGATGTTGTCGGGCGCGGAATCATCACTGTGCCCGAAACCGCAACGATCCGTGAGGTGGCACAGATCATGTCTACCCATAATGTCTCCAGCGTGATTATCACCAGCGACCCAGAGGGCATTGTCTCTGACCGCGACCTCCGCAATCGGGTGGTGGCCAAAGGCTTGGATTACAACCAGCCCGTTACCACGATTATGACTTCACCTGTGCTATCCTTGCCGGATGAGAGCCTGCTGTTTGAAGCCCTCTCATTCATGCTGGAACGGCAGATTCACCATATGCCCGTCACGGTGCAGGGCAAGATTATTGGCATGGTCACCGATACCGACATTCTGCGCCAGCAGAGCAACAGTCCCATGCTGCTGCCGCGCCAGCTTGAGCGAGCCCATACCAACGGCGATCTGCGCCGCTACACCGATCAGGTCGAAGTCGCTGCCATTCACCTGCTCAAATCGGGGGCGCGGGTGCGCGATATTGGGCGGGTGGTGGCCCTCGCGCACGGAGCCTTGCTCCGCCGCCTGATTAGTGATGCCGAAGCAGCACTCGGTGCGCCACCCTGCCCCTATGCATGGATTGTCGTGGGGAGTGAAGGCCGTTACGAGCAGACCCTCCGGACGGATCAGGATAACGGCTTAATCTACGCCGATCATGCCCCCGCCGATGCAGATCGCTATTTTGCAGCACTGGCCACGCAGGTTGTCGAGCAACTGGTGCAGTGTGGCTTCCCGCTCTGCACCGGCAACATCATGGCCACCAACCCGCAGTGGCGGCAACCGCTATCGGTCTGGCGCGGCTACTTCCACGATTGGCTGCACAACCCCAACGAAGAAGCCCTGCTGCAAGCAGCGATCTTCTTTGATCTACGGAAGACCTACGGAACCCTAGAGATTGAGCCGGTGCTCCGCCCAGTGATCGAGAGTGCCCGCCAGCAGAAGATTTTTTTGGCCCGTTTGGCGCGGGCCTCGCTACGCCAAACTCCACCGCTCGGCTTCTTCCGCAACTTCGTGGTCGAGCGTGACGGAGCCAAGCGCGACTTGATTGACCTGAAGGAGCGCGGTACAGCATTGGTCGTTGAGATGGCGCGGATCTATGCGCTTGCAAGTGGTGTGCCCGCTACCAACACCTTCGCCCGCTTGGAAATGGCCGCCCACGAAGGGAGCATCAGTACCACTCTTGCGGAAGAACTAGCGGCCGCGTATGAGTTAATCAGCCTGCTCCGCCTTTCGCATCAAGTTGCGCTCTGCGAACGTGGTGAACCACCCAACAATCGCGTGCCAATTTCAGCCCTCACCACGCTGCAACAGCGCGATCTGAAAGAAGCCTTCCGCACCATCCGCAAAGCCCAGAAAGCTCTTGAGTTTACCTTCCAGACGGGGATGCTAGGGTGAACCACCCATGACCTACGCCGATACGATCTGTGCAATTGCCACCCCATCGGGTGAGGGTGGCATCGGCATCATTCGGCTCAGTGGGGCCCAAGCCTTGCCTATCGCCACGCGCATCTTTCAGCCGCACCGTGCCGGAGCCGTGCGTTCGCATCGGGTGCGCTACGGGCACATCGTTGATCCCGATAGCGGCGCGGTGGTGGATGAAGCCCTGCTCACCTACATGCGGGCCCCGCGCAGCTTCACCTGCGAAGATGTGATCGAGCTATCGTGTCACGGCGGGGCCATGCCGGTGCAGCGCACGCTGGCACTGGCACTGGCGAATGGCGCACGCCTTGCTGAGCCGGGCGAGTTCACCCTCCGGGCCTTCCTTAATGGGCGCATTGACTTAAGCCAAGCCGAAGCGACACTCGACGTAATCCGGGCCCAGACGAGCACCAGCCTTGCCCTTGCCCAAGCCCAACTCGGCGGCTGGCTAGCGCAGCGGATCCGCTCGATCCGCGCCGACCTGCTGCACAGCCTCGCCTACCTGACGGCCACGCTAGATTTCCCAGACGATGAGATCGAAGTCGCCGATATTACCCCTGATCTGGAGCGTAGCCTTGCCGCCGTGCAACAGTTGCTGGCTACAGCTGATCAGGGTCAAATCTACCGGCAGGGCGCACGGGCAGTCATCGTCGGTCGCCCCAACGCGGGCAAATCGAGCCTGCTCAATGCGCTGCTGCGCCACGAGCGGGCGATTGTTACACCGATAGCAGGAACTACCCGCGATACACTGGAGGAGACCGCCAACATCGGCGGCATCCCCGTTGTGCTGATTGATACGGCCGGCATCACTGCGAGCGAAGATCCGGTGGAGCAGATCGGCGTGTCCCGCAGCCAAGCCGCGCTTGCTACCGCCGATCTGGTGCTACTGGTGCTGGATAGCACGCAGCCGGTGTCGCCCGAAGCGGCCGCAATTGCCACCCTGAGCTTTGCCAAGCCGACCGTGCTGGTGTGGAGCAAAGCCGATCTACGTGGAGCTGCGCCGGTTCCCGATCTGCCCTTCGCCCACCCCCACCTGCTGGCGACGGTGGACACATCGGTGGTGGCGTCTACCGGCTTGGATGCCCTTACTGCGGCGATCACGCAGGCCCTGCTGGGCGGTGCGCCCGCCGTAGCAGGCGGCAACGTCTATCTTGTCACCAATCCGCGCCACCGCGATGCGCTCGCCCGGGCCAGCGCACGGCTCACGGCGGCCGTGCAGCAGTGGGCTACGCTACCGCCCGATATGATTGCGGGCGATCTGACGGCTGCGCTGAATGCGTTGGGTGAAGTGACCGGCGATGTCGTTGGCGATGATCTGCTCGAGGCGATCTTCAGCCGCTTCTGTATTGGCAAGTAAACCATGTCTGTACCGCCGCTGTTACCGCATCGGCGGCCTCAATCTGGGGCATATGCCCAGTCTCTGGCAACAGCACCAATTCGCTCTGGGCAAGGTTGGCGTGCAGAAAATGGCTGTACTTGGGCGGCGTAGTCGTATCCTGCTCGCCACAGATCACCAGCGTCGGCAGATTGATTGCAACGAGCTGATCCCGCACATCGAACGCATCACACGCCAGCAGATCGGTGCGGAAAATCTGTGGATCAGTGTGGTAGAACGCCTGATTGCCCACCTCCCGCAGCGCAGCCGGAGCCTGCGGGGCATACACCAGCGTGCCGATCTGGGCCAGCGTCGCCTGTGGATCATCTGCTAACCCAGTAAGCAGCGACGGCATCACCCGCAAGCGTGCGCCCGTGCCCACCAGCACTAAGCCCGCGACCTGTTGTGGTGCGTGAATGGCAACCCACAGGGCGATGGCTCCGCCCATTGAGTGCCCCACTAGCACGGCATGGTCCAGTTCTAGGGCAGTCAGCACCGCTAGCACCACCACGCCGTAATCGGCAATGCTGTGGCGGCTCGGCGCGGGGCTACGCCCGTGGCCGGGCAGATCTAGCAGCAGCGTGCGCGTCAGGCCGCTCCACGCCTTGAGTTGGTAGCCCCAATGCTGATGGTTGCCACCGGCTCCGTGAATGCAGAGCAGGGGCGGTTGCCCATCACCACGTTCGGCGACAAACACCTGCCCCTGCTCCGTCGTAAGGTATGCCATCTAGATCATCAACTCATCCACTTGAGCAGCAAGGTCGAAATCCTTCTCTGTCAAGCCACCCGCATCGTGCGTAGTCAGCGCAACCGTCAGCTTATTGTAGCGAATGTCTAGATCGGGGTGGTGGTTGGCGGCTTCTGCCAGAAAACCTATCTGCGTCACAAACGCAATCACGCCCGGAAACGAGGATTGCACAAACGTCTTGCGAAGCGTATCACCATCCAGTGTCCAACCGCTTAAGGCTTCCAATCTGCTCTGGGCTTCTTCAGGGGTCAGCTTTGCCATCGGGTTTTGTTGCTCCTCTGTCAATTCGGTAGCTACTGCACACTACGGTTTCTTCTTCAGCCTCTATGCTTTACGTATATGATACACTATATTGGCTGTGCAGCAAGGCACAGCCAATGCTCCCAGCCGTGCCAGTTATGAGCGCAATTTTGCACCCTGCACACGAACTCCTCGCAACTAATAAGGGGGCAATTGACAAGATTGCTCAAAAGATTCCGAAATTGCCCTAATTGCGTTGATTCGGCGGGAACCTTTTGGCGCGTGGTGACGTTTACTTAGTGAGTGGTCTAGAGTCGTTCCCCCCGACGACGATCACTATGTTCCCGGACAACCCTGTTTTCAACCCCATCCTTTCTCACCCCCTTGGGGCAGTGCTTCACAACCCGGCACTGCCCCTTCCCCTTCTACTTGACTAGCACACAAGCTGCGGGGTTACACCGGCACAATGATCCGCGCCGCACCCGGCACGACAGTTGCCGTAAAGGGTGTATCCTCCCACAGCTCACCATCGGCTTGCACAGCGACAGGCTGTTCGGTCGCCACGGTTACCTCCCGCACTTGCCAATGCTGCACCATCTCTTGGCCAACGGATGCGGCTGGATTGGCGAGGTAGGCCAAAAAGCCGGTTGATTTCAGCACAATCACATCCAGCAACCCATCGCTTACGCTAATATCGGTGAGCATAGGCAAGCCCGGCAGCCCGATGTTGCCTGCATTCGTCACCATCATCGAGAAACCTTCAGCTTGCACCGGCGTGCCATCCAGTGTCAGCGTATAGCTCGTCAGCGTCATCTGGCTTGTCAGCATCCCCTGCCAATAGGCAAAGCGGCCCCAGCGCGATTTGGCATCCCGCGAGGTGTTCTTGACCATGTCGGCTTCCAAGCCTGCACTCACCCGCAAGATGAAATACTTGTCGCCGACGCGCCCCAAATCCACACTCCGCACGCGGCTCGTCTCACTGATGATGATGTTGGCGGCTTGGGTGATGTCGTAGGGGATGCCCAACTCAACTGACATAATGTTGCCCGTGCCGCCGGGAATGATCCCAAGTGGCATATTCGAGCCACTCAATGCCGCTGCCGCTTCCATCACGCTGCCATCGCCACCGTAGATCACCACCGCATCCACTCCATCGGCCACCGCTTGCTGGGCATACCGCGCAAAGTCGCCCGCTTGCTGCGTAACCATCACATCCCAAGCGATCCCGGCTGGGCGAAAGACGTTATTCAAGGGGCGCAGAATCGGTCGCTCCAAGCCCGCCGCCGGATTGACAATCACCCGCACCCGCCCAACCTTATGCTCCATCGGCTTGAGCAGTTCGGCGGCCTCGCGGTCAAGTTCAGCTGCCCGTTCACGCAGTAGGGCTTCGTTCTCATCCGAGAGGCTCGTTTTGAGCAGCGTGCCCTGTGCAATCCAAAAGGCTAGCTCAGTGAGGGCTTGCTCCGCATCTTGGGCTTTGCCCAGCACAAACACGGCGGAGGAGGAAGGCGGCAAGCTCTCGCGTACCTGTTGGATAAACTCTCTGCTCAAGTTCTCGTTCGTAAGTTTACTCCACAAGTATCCCCCAACGCCACCTAGCACACCGCCCAAGAAGGGCACCCCTACGAGCGTCCCTACCAGAATCCCCAACACCGAAAACGAACCCGTCTTGCGGATCTCAGTAATGACGTTGCCGATACTTTGCGGCGTACTGAGGTTGCCCGCTTGGTCTTTCACGACGACGGCAACATCTTCGAGCTTGATCACTTCGTCTTTGTGCAGCCGCCGCAATGCGCCTAGCATCTCCTCAGCGCGGTATGTGTCGGGAAAAGACACAACAATTAGGGTGCTCATTGGAGTCTCTCTGGCTTTCTTTACTAGCTTAGATCAATTACCGATCACGTGTGGTGCTTGGTTGCATTGTAGCACAGCTGCCGCTATTGGGATGCAAACTCAGCCACCGGCGGCAGTGGCTCATTGGTGGCAGTGGCATGCCCACGCTGGCGTTGGAACTGCGAGCCAATCGCTTGATGCGCCGTACCAATTACCGCAAACGCATGCGGATCGGCATGCGCGAGTACTCGCTTAAGATCGCTCATCTGCGAGCGAAAGATAGTACAAAACAGCATGGTGCGCGGTTGGCCCGTATAGCTGCCGACAATCTCCCAGCGGCTCACGCCTTTGTTCAGCCCTTCCATCAAGGCTTGGGCGACGTGATCGGGATGGTCGGTGACAATCGTTGCCGTGCGGACTTTGCTCGGCCCTTCCAGCACATAATCCGATGCCCCCCCCCCAAGAAACAGGGTGAGCATCGCCAGCAACGCAGTCTCCCAACCAAAGATCAGCCCGCCCGTTAACACAATCACGCCATCCGTGTAGAGGTAGATTTGGCTCAGTGGTGCACCGGTATACTTCTGGATCACGCGGGCTACAATCGCGGTGCCACCCGGATTGGCTCCCGCCCGATAGACTAAGCCGTAGCCAATGCCCGTGACAATAGCGGCATAGATTGCGGCGAGCAGGGCATCGTTGGTGATCGCTGGCGCACCAATCAGGATTGGGAGCAGGGCTGTAGTCAGATCGGTGGTAATCGAAAATACTAGCACGGAGAGGATAGTCAAGGTGAGAAACCGCCACCGGCCGAGCTGGAAGAAGCCCAGTATCATAAGCGGAATATTCAGGCCAAACAGCGTTGCCCCTTCCGGCAAGCCGGTGTAGTAGCCGATGAAGATGCTGATGCTGCCCAAGCCACCCGCCGCCAGATTAAACGGGATTTGAAAGATGCTGTAACCGAGTGCGGCAATGATCGAGCCGATGATAACTAAGCTGATTTGACCGAGTGTTGCTAGCCAGCCGCGTTGCCACAAGCGTGGTCGCTGTGCAGCGGGGGCACGGTTGTCCGGAGAGGCAGATTGTTGCGTATTCATGATTCCTCAGGTTGGTTAGATTCAACAGCCACCGTTATGAGTATACGCGGGCTAGTTTCACTATGCCAACAATCGCCGCGTGCCAAGCAGTGTATACTACTGAGAGCCGAACGTTTTGCGCTTGTGCGCCTATGAAAGCGAATGATATGCCGACTGCCCATCCTCTCGCCCACCCGCCTGCACCGCCCGCTGCCCATGATCCAGCGATCCTGCTGGCCCATACCGCGCACCGCCCCTATCCGTTGCCGCATGGGGCGTGGCTGATGTACCAGTCGTGGCACGATCTGCTGTTCATCCACTGGCGCGTCGCCGCCGCACAACTTGCCGCCCATCTTCCCGCGAGCCTGCGCCTCGATACCTTTGCGGGGCAGGCATGGATTGCCGTTGTGCCCTTCTGGATGAGCAGCGTGCGCCCACGCGGGCTGCCCGCCGTGCCGCCGCTGAGTCGCTTTCTGGAGCTGAATGTGCGGACGTATGTCACCACCCCCAAGGGTAACAAGCCGGGCGTGTTCTTCTTCAGCCTCGAAGCCAGCAACCCGCTCGCCGTTCAGATCGCCCGCAACCTGTTTCACCTGCCGTATATGGATGCCCGCATGACGTGGGATGGTACGTACTACACCAGCCAACGCACCCACTGGGGCGCACCGCCGGCCCACTTCCGTGCTCGCTATGCCCCCACCGGCATGGTCACCACCACAGTCGCTGGCACACTGGAGCATTGGCTCACCGAACGCTACTGCCTTTACACCACCAACCGGCAGGGCAGACTGCTGCGCGGCAATATTCACCACTTGGCATGGCCGCTACAGCCTGCCCAGCTTGCGTTGGAAGAAAACAGCATGCTTGCGCCGTATGGCATCCACGTATCCGATGAAGCCCCGCTGCTGCACTTTGCCCGTCGCCTTGATGTGCTGGTGTGGGCCCTAGAGCCGGTAAGCGCAGAGGAGTAGGTGGCAGAAGAGACTAGCGGGTGCGCCGGGCCCGCCGGGCCGCTCCTGCGGCGCGAGCCTCTTGGTGCAGGCGATAGGCACTGGTCAGGGCACTGGTCAAGGCCGCATTGAAGCTATTCTGCTGCTCGACAATAGGGTTGATCAGCCAGCGCAGGTAGAGCCGGATCAGGCGTTGGGTGTAGGCGGCAAGCTGTTCACGTGGACTTGTTCCGCTTATGAACCAGTGCGCGTTGACGTTCTGCTGGAGGGCCAGCTGCGCCGCGAATGGGGCAATTGCCAATTCAGTAAAGTGGGCGGGCGGCTCGTTGCGCCCCTGCTGCTCAATGTAGCGTTGCAGGGTAGGCTGATCGTCGCTGCTCGGTGCAGGTGCGGGCGGTGTGGC
The DNA here is from genome assembly GCA_937967405.1 of uncultured Chloroflexales bacterium. Taxonomy (GTDB): domain Bacteria; phylum Chloroflexota; class Chloroflexia; order Chloroflexales; family Chloroflexaceae; genus JAAUTZ01. The sequence goes on from CALCJV010000025.1 coordinate 15,287, forward strand.
AGGCGGTGGTGGTGCAGGTGCGGGTGAACTATTGCCGCCATCGCCCAGCTCGGCCAGTTCACGGCGCAGCTCGCTATGCGCTTCGATCAGCAGGCGCAAGGTGCGGGTCGCCGTTTCGTTGAACGCATTCTGTTGCTCGACAATGGGATTGATGTACCAGCGCAAGCCCCGCCGCACGACTTTGTGGATGAAGAATACGCCGCGCTGAATCAGGTTGGTACTTTCGAGGGGCCAGTGGGCACTCACGACACGGGTGATCTCTAGCTGCTCAGCACACTGCTGCAACTGCTGTTCAAGGCTTGTCAGGGTGCTATGCGCGGCATCGCGGGCGGCCAACGCAGCGCGGCGGGCAGCAATCTCCTCGCGGAGCGCATGCAGAATCGTCGCAACCTCAGCTGCGGTATAGGGAGGTAGTTCCTGATTGTAGCTCATTTGGTTCTTTGTTCGCTAGGCACGACCGGCCCCCTAATCCTGCATCGCCCCACGCAAGCCAAGCTGCTCACTGCGTGTGCCCATCTGGGCCCGCAAGAGGGTGGCCTGCTCTAGCATCACGTGGTCCATGCCACCTTCGACCCGCTTGTCAATCCAGCCCATCATTGCAGAAAGGATCAACTCCTTGAGGTAGGCATAGGAGAAGCCATGCGTAGCACGGGCTACCTGCGCCAAGCCTTCATCGGAGAGGCGCAGATCATCTTGCAGGCGGGCATTCCACATGGCAAGGTAGGCGCGACGCTGAGCCGTGCCGGGCAGGTTGAAGTGATACTTGCGATCAAAGCGGCTTGGCCGATCCATAATCGCCGGATCAAGCTCGCTGGGGTGATTGGTGGTAGCGATGATCATGATCCCATCGTTACTCGCAAAGCCGTCGAGTTCATTCAGGAAGAAGGCGCGGTTGTCGTCATTCACCAGCGTATCAAGGTCTTCAAGGACGAGGAGGCACGGCGCAACTGCCCGCGCCCGCTCAAACACCGCACGGATGCTGGCTTGCTCGGTATCGTAGCGCGATTTGAAGCTCTTGACGTAGAGGCACGGCTGTTGCAGTTGGTTGATCAGTGCTTTGACCATATGCGTCTTGCCATTGCCGGGCGGGCCAATGAAGATAATCCCCCGTTTCCACGGCACACCGTAGTGGCGGTAGGTCTCTTGCGACTTGAGGAAATGCTCCAGATCGGCGGTAATCTCCTCTTTCAATGTGCCTTCGAGGATCAGGTTGTCGAGAGTAGCATCCTTGATGGATTCAAACAGCTCCTCGTTTTTGCTCCAATAGCCCTCCTCAAAGACCAACACCTCGCCATGGATCTCCAGATCGTGGCGCGTAACCGCTTCGATAAACTGATCAGCAATCGCTTCCGTTGCCGCAATCACCCAACGGGCCGAATAGGATGAGCCATGACTCTCCCAACTCATCTTCAAGATGAGCAGCTCATGTCCCTGCCAGCACACCCCTAGCCAGCCATTCAGCAACGTCCGGTCTATTCCCTCTTGAAACAGCCATTCAGTCGAGTGTTGGGCGTAGGCAACATCGAACACGGTCAGAGTACATTGGCCAGCATCAGCAAAGCGTTCTAGCTCAAAGCGGTTGGGCTTCATCACAATCCCACAATCGGGGTAGTGGGCCGCAAGCTGCTGCCCAACATAGTAGGCAATCAGGTTCTCACTCTGGGCGAGGGCGGTGTGAATAAAATTAGGATCAGGAATTGGCGTTCGCATGGCGTTGTATGCACTCCAACAATGCCAAACAGGGGCAACCACGCGACCGTGCCGCGTTGGTCAGCCCCTGTTCGGCACAGGCACAGTTAGGCATCCAGTGGTTCAGCCGGATGCTTGCTTTCGAGTTCGAGTACCCCAGAGGGCTGAAAGATCAGCTGCCCATCTTCCACATCCACCATCACGGTGCTGCCCGCCTGAATCTCGCCGCGTAGCAACGCCCGCGAGAGCGGCGTTTCCACCATACGCTGGATCGCACGGCGCAAGGGCCGCGCCCCATACACTGGACTGTAGCCTTCGGTCACCAGCAATTGGCGGGCGGCAGCCGAGAGGTGTAGCGTCACCTGCTGCTCGTGCAGGCGGGCAGTGAGTTCGCTCACTTGCAAATCCACGATGCGAGTCAGGTCGGCCATGGTGAGCGGGTGGAACAGGATGATCTCATCAATGCGGTTGAGGAACTCTGGGCGGAAGGCTTGCTTCAGGGCTTCATCCACCTTCTGCCGCGCTTCTTTCATATCAAAGTCAGCTTCCTGCACCCCACCGCGCCCGCCACGGGTGGCAAAGCCAATCGGCGCAGCGCGGAGATACTCCGTGCCCGCGTTGCTGGTCATAATGATGATCGTGTTGCGGAAATCTACCGAACGCCCCTGCCCATCGGTGAGACGGCCATCATCGAGCACCTGTAGCAGGGCATTGAACACATCCGGATGCGCTTTCTCGATCTCATCGAAGAGCACCACCTGATAGGGGCGACGGCGGACGCTCTCAGTGAGTTGCCCGCCTTCGTCGTAGCCGACATAGCCCGGCGGCGCACCGATCAAGCGGCTGACGGTGTGGCGTTCCTGAAACTCGCTCATATCCACACGGGTCATCGCTTCGTCGCTATCAAACATAAACTCGGCCAAGGCTTTAGCTAGCTCCGTTTTGCCAACCCCCGTGGGGCCCACGAAGATGAAGCTCCCGATGGGGCGGCGCGGATCACGCAGGCCACTGCGGGCGCGGCGGATCGCATCCGAGAGCGCGACAATTGCCGCTTCCTGCCCAATCACGCGGTCGTGGAGGCGTTCTTCCATATTGATGAGCTTCTCGCGCTCAGTCTCAAGCATGCGGCTCACCGGAATACCGGTCCAGCTAGAGACAATGAAGGCAACATCTTCCTCGTCCACCACCTCATCAAGATTGCTGCTCTTGAGCCACGCCTGCTTCTCGCGGTCAAATTGGGCTTGCAGCGCAAGGTAGCGGCTCCGCAGAATCGCTGCACGTTCATAATCGCGGCGTGCACCGGCTTCCTCTTCCTGCGCTTGGAGGGTGCTGAGTTCTTGCTCCTGTTCGCGCAGCTCTTTGGGCATGGCGTAAATATCAATGCGGAGCTTGGCACTTGCTTCATCAATCAAGTCAATCGCCTTATCAGGCAGGAAGCGATCACTGATGTAGCGATGCGAGAGCTGGGCGGCGGCACGGAGCGCATCATCGCTGATGGTCAGGGCGTGGTGTTCTTCATAGCGTTTGCGTAGCCCGCGCAGCATCTCCACCGCTGTTTCGACATCTGGCTCCTCGACAAACACCGGATTGAAGCGGCGTTCAAGGGCGGCATCCTTCTCGATATGCTTGCGATACTCATCAATCGTGGTAGCTCCAAGCACCTGTATCTCACCCCGACTGAGCGACGGTTTGAGCATATTACTAGCATCAATACTGCCCGCCGCTGCGCCGGCCCCCACCACCGTGTGCAGCTCGTCAATGAAGAGGATGATCTTACCTTTGTTGGCACGGAGTTCTTCGATCACCGCTTTGAGCCGCTCCTCGAATTCGCCCCGAAACTTGCTGCCGGCCACCATGCCGGCCAGATCGAGCGAGAGCAAGCGTCGCCCGCGCAACGGCGGGGGCACATCGCCGGAAGCAATGCGCTGGGCTAGCCCTTCGGCGATGGCCGTCTTGCCTACGCCCGTCTCGCCGACCAGCACCGGATTATTCTTGGTGCGGCGCGAGAGAATCCGCACGATGCGCTCGATTTCCGCTTCACGCCCGATCACCGGATCAAGCTGATCCGTGCTCGCCAGATCGGTCAAGTCTACGCTGTACTTGGCAAGGATTTCGTAGCGACCTTCAGCATTGGGGTCATCCGAGCGTTGGCTGCCGCGCATCTCCACGAGCATGCGCTGGAGGCGTTCAGGGTCAATGTTAACGCTATTGAGGATGCGTGCTGAAGCTCCTTCGCGCTCGTTGGCAACGGCAATCAAGAGGTGATCCACGCCCACGAATTGGTCATTGAGGCGGTTCGCTTCTTCTTCCGCCCGCTTCACCAAGCGTTGGGTGCGCGGGGTGACATACACTTGGTTGCCATAGCCATATTGCCCATAGACTTTGGGCGATTTCTCTAATTCGCGCTCGACGCGCTGGATGATGGCCTCTGTGTCTACATTTAAGCGGGCAAGTGCCCGCCCCGTTAAACCTTCACGCTGACGCAGCATTGCCAAGAAGATGTGTTCTACATCGAGTTGGGTGTGGTGCTGCTCCTGCATAATTTCTTGCGCCTCTTGAAAGGCTTCTTGTGCTTTCTCGGTAAATCGGTCAAGCCGCATGGGTATCTTCCTAGCGTGTATCTATGTGTATCTTATCGAGAGGGTACGAGCATTACGAACATCTCTTGAATTTGTGTCTCTATAGTATAGCACGCTTTGCGGATGCTTGCCGTATGCGAGCCGCTCGGCCCCGCGGGGCGCAGTAGAAGCGGAAGCTATTCTGTGATATACTCAGGCCAAAAGTGAATAGGCACAAAGCTGAGCCAAGAGCTGTTCTAGGAAATGAAGAAGAAAGGAAATGACCGATGCAACAGTATCCTCTTGCTCCGCGTGATGCTACGCGAACAGATGCACCGAATCGCATCACGGCGATCCTCGCTGATGTGGCTGTTTTGTTGGGGGTGTTGACGCTGCTGTATGTGACGGCGCGAGTCGGTTCAGGAGCATTCGTCAGTTTTGTACCCCCCGTAGATGTTCCCGAAGTCAGCCTTGATCCGGCCAATCTGCCCTACTATGCCGCCCGTTCGACGCTCCGCATGTTCATTGCCTTAGTGGCTTCGCTGATCTTCTCCTTCATCTACGGCTACATTGCCGCGAAGAGTGCGCGGGCCGAACGGGTGCTGATCCCGCTGCTCGACATTCTCCAATCGGTGCCAGTGTTGGGCTTCCTCTCGATCACCGTGACGGGCTTCATTGCGCTCTTTCCGGGTAGTCTACTGGGGCTAGAGCTGGCCTCGATCTTTGCGATCTTTACTGGCCAAGTGTGGAATATGACCTTCTCGTTCTACCAATCGCTCAAGGCGATCCCGCGTGAATTGGACGAGGCGGTCACACTGTATCGTTTGCCGCGCACGCAGCGGTTCTTCCAACTGGAAGTGCCTGCATCAACGATTGGCATGCTCTGGAATGCGATGATGAGTTTTGGTGGGGGCTGGTTCTTTGTGTCGGCCAGTGAGGCGATCAGTGTGCTGAATCAGGAGTATACCCTGCCCGGGCTTGGCTCGTATGTAGCGGTCGCAATTGCCGCCGAAGATTTGCAGGCTTTGGGCTTGGCCATCCTCACGATGGCGATAGTGATTATCCTCGTGGATCAGCTCTTTTGGCGGCCGTTGGTGGCGTGGGCCGACAAGTTCAAACTCGAACGGAGTTCGTCGGCTGATGCACCGCAGTCGTGGGTGCTTAACATCATTCGTGCCTCGCGCTTGCCGCGTATGCTGAGTGCAGCGTTTGCGCCCTTGACCGATGCAATCAGCACTACGCTGGCACGGATCTTTCCGGCCCGCCCGCCGCGCCCGCCGCGCACCAATCAAGCTACGACGGATTGGGTTTTCAATGGCGGGTTGATCCTCGTTATCCTCGTGTTAAGCTGGTATGCAACAACGTTCATTGCCCGCGAAATCAACCTTGCAGAAGTTGTCCAAGTCATTCTGATGGGCGTTGTGACTATGCTGCGGGTCTTCGCCTTGCTGATCATGAGCACCGTGATCTGGGTGCCGATTGGGGTGGCGATTGGCTTCAATCCGCGCCTGTCGCAATTGGCGCAGCCCATCGTGCTGTTCCTTGCCTCGTTTCCGGCGAACTTCCTGTTCCCCTTCGTGACCTTGTTTTTCATCGCCACGGGCTTTAGTTTCAATATCGGCAGTATGTTTTTGATGGCACTTGGGGCACAGTGGTACATCTTGTTCAATAGCATTGCAGGAGCCATGAGCGTGCCCAGTGATCTGCGCGAAATGACCCGCAGCATGGGCGTGCGAGGCTGGCAGCTGTGGCGGCAGCTGATCATTCCGGCGATCTTCGGCTCGTGGGTGACCGGCGGGATCACCGCGACGGGCGGGGCATGGAATGCAAGCATTGTGGCTGAAATCGTCAGTTGGGGCGATACGACCCTGACGGCCTTTGGTTTGGGGGAATACATTGCCGTGGCGACCGAGATTGGCGACTGGCCACGGATTGTGCTCGGTGTGGGCATGATGTGTGTGTTTGTGGTGGCAATGAATCGGATTATGTGGAAGCCATTGTATGATCTTGCCGAGCGGCGATTTAAGCTGGCGTAGGCTCACTCTGCGCCCGACCTGAAAGGAGCACCTCTATGACCATGCAGACTGCGGACGTATTGATTATGGCACAGGATGTTTCCAAAGCCTTTCCCTTGCCGGAAGGCAATGGCACGTTTACCGTGCTCGAGCGGATTAACTTGAGCGTCTGTACGGATGAAGTGATTGCCCTGTTGGGGCGTAGTGGCAGTGGCAAAAGCACGCTGCTGCGGATTCTGGCGGGCTTGATTCCACCAACTTCAGGCACGGTGACGAGTAGTGGTAAGCCAGTCGTGGGAGCCAATCCTGATGTCGCAATGGTCTTTCAGAGCTTTGCGCTCTTGCCGTGGGCCACGGTACAAGAGAATGTGGAATTGGGCTTGAAGGCGCAGGGTGTACCTCGCGCCGAGCGGGCCGCACGGGCCCTCAAAGCGATTGATATGGTCGGGCTGGATGGCTTCGAGAGTGCCTACCCGCGTGAACTGTCGGGTGGGATGCAACAACGGGTGGGCTTTGCGCGGGCGTTTGTGATGGAGCCGAAAGTCCTCTTTATGGATGAGCCGTTCAGTGCGCTGGATGTGCTGACCGCCGAGAACTTGCGCGGCGAGATTGATATGCTCTGGCAGGAGGATAGCTTCCCAGCCGATAGCATTTTGATTGTCACCCACAACATTGAAGAGGCGGTGCTGCTGGCAGATCGGGTAATTATTCTGGGGGCTAATCCGGGCCATATTCGCGGCGAAGTCAAGATTGATTTGCCGCGCCCCCGTGAGCGGGAGACGGAACGCTTCAAGCAGTTGGTGGATTATATCTATACGGCGATGACGAACCCGCAAGTTGAAGTGGTTTCGCCCGCCCGACGTGGCACCACGGGCAAGCTCAATCCTTTCCCGCCCCTGCCGATGGTGCGGGCGGGCAATATGAGCGGGCTGTTGGAGCTGATCGTGGAGCGCGGCGGCAAAGAGGATTTGCCCTATCTCGGTCAGCTTACGAATATGAGTACTGATGAGTTGCTTCCAATCATTGATGCGGCCGTGTTGTTGGGCTTTGCGACGGTCGAGCAGGGTGATATTCAGGTGACGGAGGTTGGGCGGGCCTTTGCCGAAGCCGATATTGAGCAGAGTAAGGCTCTGTTCCGCCAGCAAGTGCTCGCGCATGTGCCCTTAATCGTGACGATCCAGCAGAAGTTGCAGGAGAAGTCGAATCGGGCGGTGCGGGCTGATCTGTTCCTTGATATGCTAGAGGAATATTACCCCGAAGAAGCAGCCCTGCACCAATTTGAGACGGCAGTAGACTGGGGCCGCTACGCCGAACTATTTGAGTATGATGCGACTGAGCGACGGCTGACACGAGACAGTTAGGCGCGAGCAGAGCGAAGAGTGTACGGGCTGGGGGGCGGCTTCCATGCCGCCCCCCGTGTGGGTTAGTCGCCAGAGGTCGCGGCAAACCGGATCGGGAGCCAAATGGACACTGCCGCTGCGACAACGTGCATGAGTTGCAGGAACACAAACATCAGCACCGGCGGATCGGGCAGGGTGAATGGGGTTACGAACGATAGCACCAGCACGATGACCCCAACGATGGCGTAGATGCGGGCGGGATGCTTGGTAAACAAGCCCAATAGGGCGAACGTGATGATGCCTCCGATCACACCGATCAGCGAAGCCATAATCACGGCTTGCACAGGCAGCGGTGTGCCACTCTGCGGGATGATGTAGGTAGCGGGAAACGCTCCGATTAGCCCACCCACCCAGAACAAGATTACATTCAAGAGGACTGCAACCCCTGTGGCAAGGAGACCCACCCACCACAGCTTACGGTAGATGACGCGGCTTGTCGGTTGTTTGATGGCAATGGTTGTCATCGTGTTTCCTTTCATATTGCCGAACGGTCTTGTCTTTCTTTTATTGTCCAGTTTATCACTGAACTATTGATCCTGCCATCACCCCAAAGGATGAGCGTGCGCGGTGTCTCTAAGCGGTCAGGGCGGCGTAGAACAGCACACTGCCCAACACGAGCAGCAGCAAATGCACCGCCCGTACAAACTGCTCACGCGGCAGGGCGCGATTGAGCCTGCGCCCAAGCCACACGGACAGCGGCAGCAGCGGCAGCCCAACGATGTAGAGCAGCCCAACTTGGACTGTCCACAAGCCGCTTTGGCTGTGGGCCAGCAACACCAAGATTCCATTGACCAGAAACACACTTTGCAGCGTCGCCGGAAACTGTTCTGGGGGCCAGCGGCGCAACATGCCATACACGACGAGCGGTGGCCCAGATGTATTGTAGGCTCCGCCGAGCATGCCCGCCAGTGCGCCAAAGCCAAACGCGAGCGATTGCTGGTGCAGGTGCGGGAGTTGCAGCTGGGCGAGATTGTAGAGCGCAAACAGGAGTAACATCAGCCCTAGCCCGCCGACGATCACCGGTTCGGGCAGGCGCGTGAGGAACAGCACCCCAAGCGGCACACCCAGAGCCGAGCCGACAATCAGTCGCCATGCCTCACGCAAGTTGATCTGCTGGCGTTGCCCGGCGAGGATCAGCAGCGTGGCACTGAAGCCCGCCACCGCCACAAGGGCTGAGGCGGTACGGACATCGGTGAGCAGGGTGACGAGGGGCATGGCAATCAGGGCTTGCCCAAAGCCTAACGCGGATTGGAGCAGGGCCGCGATCCAGATCACAGCCACCACAAGGGCAAGCACCCACAGTGGCTCGAAGGGCAGGCTCATAGGCTTGGCTCAGGGGCGGCAGGATCGGAGGCTGGCGGGGTGGGCCAGCCGTGCGTCGCTAGAAAGGCCCGATCCGCTGGCGTGAGCAAGCCTGCCGCTGCCGCGTGGGTGAGCATATCGGGGCGACGCTGGAGCGTGCGGAGCAGGCGTTGCTGCCGCCGCCAGATGGCAACCTCACCGTGATGTCCAGATAGCAGGACAGGAGGCACGGCCCGCCCTTCCCACACGGCTGGGCGGGTATAATGCGGGTATTCGAGTAAGCCATCGGTGTGGCTTTCTTCGTGAATTGACGCGGCATCGAGCACACCCGCCACTAGCCGCGCTACCGCATCTACCACCACCATGGCCCCCAGTTCCCCGCCCGTCAGCACATAATCACCAATGCTAAGTTCATGGGTAATGAATGTCTCGCGCACCCGTTCGTCTACACCTTCGTAGTGCCCGCACACCAGCACCAGCGCAGGCAACTGGGCAAGCTGGGCCGCATGCGCTTGGGTGAATACTTGCCCAGCTGGGCTAAGCAGAATCACCGGCGGCGGGGTGGTATGATGCGCCAGCACGTGGCGAATGCATGCCGCCAGTGGCACTACCTTCATCACCATGCCTGCACCACCACCATAGGGCGCATCATCAGTGGTGCGGTGGCGATCTGGGGCAAAGTCGCGGATGTTGTGCAGGGCAATCTCGATCACACCTGCCTGCTGGGCCCGCTTGAGGATGCTTTCGGTGAGCGGGCCGGTGAACATATCCGGAAAGAGCGTCAGAATATCGAAGCGCATGCTGACCTGCTGGGGTCGGCAACGGCTATTGCCGCCGCAAGAATACGCCCGCCAGATTGTTATCGAGGGTCGTCTCCAGCGAGTCGGTTGCCACTGACGCAATTACTTGCAGCAGCTCTGGCAGCGGCTCCTGATTGACCCGTGCGGTTACCTCTAAGATGACCTGATCGCGGGGAAACAGGATCGGAATACTCACCTGCACACGATGATCATTGACGCTCAGCGTGCCCCACGTCGTTGTCACCTGTTCCACATCAAGGAATGCCGGTAGCTCAACAAAGATCACGACCTGCTCGGCATTGGCCCGCCCATCAATATGGGTGGTTGTGATTGTGAACGTGGTCAGCATTGCTGGCTGCAACAGATCGGCACTTACACTCTGCTCGATGTGCAGATCGAGTGTCTGCCCACCACCGCTTTTAGGCCGTGCCGGAAGGGGTGGTGGTGGCGGCACACGAGTTGCCGTCGGTGGTGGCTCCTCGGTTGCCGTTGCGGAAGGCAGGGCGGTGGGGGGCGGCGCGGCGGTTGCTGTCGGTGGTGGCTCCTCAGTTGCCGTGGGCGTTTCGGTTGGTGTCAAAGTCGGTGTGTCGGTTGGCGTAGGCGTGTCACTCGGCGTAGCCGTCGGGGGGATGCGGGTTGGGCGCGGTGGCAGCTCCGTCTGTTCTAGATCAATACCATCACGTTCACCATACCTCGCCTCAAAGTCTTGGATCGGTGCAGTCAGCAAGATAGCCAGCAGCATGACACTCAAACTGGCGAGGAAGACATTGGGTACGCGCACAGGATTGCCTTTCTCTGCACATGCAGTACGAATGTTAGATCGCTGGATGAGCGGTTGGCGTAGCCCCCTAAGAACGCCCCGCAGGCTCCACGACAAGATCGCCGGGCGTGGGATTGGTGAACAAGGTCTCAAATGGCAGCCACGCTCGGATCATGCTTAACGTCCGTTCGATCACTTCTGGATCAAGCCAATAAATTACACTCACGCTGACTACAATAGCTAAGATCACTGCAATCAGGGAGAACACCCAATGGGGCACGCGCAGGCTGCGCTTGGTTGGGAAGGCGAGTGCGGCTTCGGGTTGTTGGGTTGAGGCGAAGTGTTCTTGGTATTCCGTCACCGCGTCGTTGGCATCCAAGCCGAGATAGGCGGCATAGCTCCGAATCATTTGGATCACGGCCGGGCCACGCGGCAGGAGCGTGAACTGCTCTTCTTCCATTGCCTGCAAATACCACATACGAATATGCAGATCGTTTTCAACCTGTACAAGCGTCAGGCGGCGGCGTTGGCGTTCGGCCCACATACGCCGCCCTAGTGAGGCAGCGGTCGGCACAACGGTGGCGGCGGCGGGTTGTTCCGGGACGGGAGTCCGCAGGAGGGCTAGCTCCTCGTGATCGGACATAAACACCTGTTCCTCCTGCTTGCGCTGAGAATCCGATGGTAAAGCCGCCGCCGTTGGAGCGGACGCAGTGTAGGGCAAGGGCGGCGGTGTAGCATATGCCTCAGATGGTGCGGCCGTCAGTTCGCCGAGATCATCCACGAAGGCCGGTGCGGTGTGCCCGTTGCTTGTGCCATTGCCGTGTGGGGCTGCTGGGCGTACTTCCGCTTGCCGCAAGCGGGCTTGCAGGCGGGCGAGCAGCTCGCCGGAGCGGTAGGGCTTGGCAAGGTATTCGACTGCGCCGAGTTCAAAGCCCCGCACAACATCTTCTTCGCGTCCTTCGGAACTCAGCACAAAGACGGGCACCTGCGGCGCAAATTCGGACAGGAGCTGCCAGCCCGCGCCGCGCCCAATCTTCACTTCAAGCAACACCAGATCAGGGTGCATCTCACGGAGGAGATGGTGCGCGGGGGCGGCTTCACTCGTCTTAACCACTCGATAGCCAGCTTCAGTTAATTGGCTATCGAGGCGGGCGAGCAGTGCCACGTCATTATCTATCAGCAGCAGTGTTGTCATTATCTCTGTCCGCTCTCTGTCTATGCTCTTTTGACAGACTCCCTGCGGATAGCTATTATAGCATGGCAAACACAAAGCACCAAACGATGGGCAGGGCCCCAGACTCAGGATCATGCTGATGACATATACGCTAAACACCCTTGAGCCTTCAATGAGCAGCTATGACGTAATTGTGGTCGGTGCAGGGCACGCCGGCTGCGAAGCCGCCCACGCCGCCGCCCAGATGGGCTGCCGCACGCTGCTGCTCACCATAGACCTTGACAAGATCGCGCACATGGCGTGCAACCCCAGCATCGGTGGCCCAGCGAAGAGCCATCTCGTGCGCGAGATAGATGCCATGGGCGGCTTGATTGGGCGCATCACCGATGCGAGCTTTCTCCAGATGCGGATGCTCAATGAGAGCAAGGGCCCGGCGGTGCAGGCGATCCGAGCACAGGCGGATAAACGCCTCTATGCCCGCTTGATGAAAGAGCGGCTCGAAGCCACGCCCAAGCTGCACATTCGGCAGGCGATGGTCGAGCGGATTGTGCCCCTGCACGATGCCCGCACGCGCCCACCGGATGCGCCGCACTTGCCAGAGCAGGGCTTTCTGGTGGTGACTCACACCGGCTGGCAGTATCTGGCACGGGCACTGGTGCTGACGACGGGCACGTTTCTGCGCGGGCGGCTGATTACGGGGCCGAGTACGTGGGCCGGCGGGCGGGCGGGCGAAAGTGCGGCGGTTGCACTCGGCGAGGACCTTTCGGCACTCGGCTTCCCGTTGGTGCGGCTCAAAACGGGCACACCACCCCGCATCAACGCGCACAGCATTGATTTCAGTGCCACAACTGTGCAGCACGGCACGCGCACGCCGCTCTACTTCGGGCACTACTACCCCGATCTGGATGGCAGCACGCCCCCACCCGATCCGTTTCACACCGCGCCCAATCCAGTCTATCCCTCGCCCATGCGTGATAGCTGGCACGCGCAGCTGCCCTGTTATTTGGTCTACACCACGCCGCGTTTTCACGAGCTGATCCGCGCCAATCTGGATCGTGCGCCCATGTTCAGTGGCGTGATCGAGGGCGTAGGCCCACGCTACTGCCCTAGCATTGAGGACAAGATCGTGCGCTTTGCGGATAAGGAACGGCACGGCATGTTTCTGGAGCCGGAAGGCTGGGAGACGGCTGAGGTGTATGTGCAGGGCTGCAACACCTCGCTGCCGGAGGATGTGCAGTGGCAGATGCTGCGGAGCATCCCCGCCTTGCGCCACGCCGAACTGATGCGGATCGGCTATGCGATTGAGTATGATGCGATTGCCACCGGCGAGCTACGCGCCGATATGCAGGCCCGGCGCATAGCGGGGCTGTTTCTCGCGGGGCAGATCAACGGCACAACGGGCTACGAAGAAGCTGCGGCACAGGGCTTGCTAGCGGGCATCAATGCGGCGCGACTGGTGCAAGGCCAGCCTGCGCTGATCTTGCGCCGTGACGAAGCCTACATCGGCGTGTTGATTGACGATCTGGTGACCAAAGAGATTCATGAGCCATACCGCATGTTTACGAGCCGCGCCGAACACCGCTTACTGTTGCGCGGCGATAACGCCGATCTACGCCTCACGCCATTGGCCTACGAGCTGGGGCTAGTCTCGGCCGCCCGCCTCGCGGCAGTCGAGAGCCACCGTGAGCAAGTGGCGCGAGCGCAGGGGCTACTTGCTGAGCGACGCATCTTCCCAACCACAGCCACCAATGCTGCACTCGATGCGGCCGGCTTACCCACACTCTCGCAACCGGTAACGGCGGGCGAGCTGCTGAGCCGCCACGAATTCAGCTACCGCCAACTCCAAACCGCACTCGGCGATCTGCCGGAGCTACCGGAGCGAGTGATCGAGCAAGTCCAGATCGCAGCCCGCTACGGCGGCTACATTGCCCGCGAGCAGCAGCTTGCCGAACGCATTCGCAAGCTGGAGACCCGCCGTATCCCGCCCGATTTTGGGTATGCGGAGGTGCAGGGGCTACGCAATGAGGCTCGTGCGGTGCTGGAACGCCACCAGCCCGCCACACTGGGCCAAGCGGGGCGACTAGCGGGAGTCAATCCATCCGATCTGTCGCTGGTGATGTTTGCGCTGGAACGCCGCCGCCGCCGCGACGAAGTGGGCGATGTGGCCGTGGCGGGGTAGGCATACCGGCCGGGCAGCGACATCGCCCGCGCTAGAAACGCGGCTCGCCCGTGCGGGCAAGGTAGATCAACGCGCCAAGTGTGGCACACAGCAGCAGCACAATCAGCACTGCGCCAAGCGCAGCCACTGCGCCCCAGAACTGCATGCGCCGTCGTTCGGCCGGAGTCATTCGGGCAAAAGGATCAGCTGGTGGTAAACTCGGATAGTCACTCATTGGCAACAACTCGGCCATCGCTCGGTTGGCCCAATCACGTGCAGTCCCTATCTTACCTGACCCCAGCTGATCTGGCAATTAGTCGAGCTACCTTGACTGTTCGTCCGATCTGCATCTGTGTGGCATAGCCATGCTATAATAACGGCGAATTACGCTAGCCGCTAGCACCGCTACACTGTCAGCTCAGGTAAGGATACGTGCGTATGGATGATCGCCACCCTGATTGGGAGCAGGAACAACCGCCAATCGCCGAACCAATGCGCCGCCGCCCGCGCCGGAGCCGTCGCCAGATACCGGTATTGCCGCAGATTCTGGCGGGCACATCCACAACGACGCTGCTAATCGGGCTAGGTATAGGCATGGCGAGTATCATCCTGCTGGCCATTGTTGGGGCACTGTTTGGCGGCTCCGATGCCCGCACCGCTGCGGAGGCAACCGCAACCCCGCTCACATTCACGGCCACCCCCACCGACTTCGATCCAGCCTTCCCATTGCAGCTTGAACGGGCGGTTGTGGCGTGGTTTGCTCCGGCGGGCGATGTGTTCGATGCGCTGCCCAAAGGCACACGCTACCGTGCGATTGCCCGCTACGGCGTAGAGTGGGTGCAAGTTGAGCTAGCCGAACAGGGCACGTTCTGGGTGCGCTCCGGTGATATTCCGCCACTGCCGCTCGATAGCCTGCCAGACTTGATGCCGCCTGCGAGTAGCTATCAGATGTATCTGCCGGAAGCGGGCGAGACCGTGTATGCGGTGGCGGAGCGCGGCGGCAGCGAGCCAGCTCTGCTCACGCTGTACAACAACCTCAACAGTGTGCAGGTTGGCAACCGTCCCTTGATCGTGCCCCAAGTTGCAGGGCGGGGCAGTACCCTACCCACTACCGTTAGTGCGCTCAACGCAGGCAACCCTAGCCGCCCGTATGTTGCGCTCACGATTGACCTCGAGGTCGGTGATGAGCGGGTTCCCCAACTCCTCGCTACGCTCCGCGAGCAGCAGGTGCGTGTGACCTTCTTTGTGCTCGGGCGGTGGGTTGAACAGCACCCGCAGCTTCTGCGCCAGATCATCGCGGATGGGCACGAGCTAGCCAACCACTCCTACAGCCACCCCGATTTCCGCTCACTTTCGGATGCCCAGATTGCCGCTGAACTAGCCCGCACCGAAGCCCTTGTGCAGGAGCTAGGCGGCACGACGCGGCCCTACTTCCGCCCGCCCTACGGCGCGTACAATCAGCGTGTGCTCGAAACGGTGGCGGCGCAGGGTTACCTCTCGGTGATGTGGAATGTGGATAGCCAAGATGCGGTCGGAAGCCCCAAAACAGCCGAATTGATGCTCACGAGCCTGACGGCCACGCTGCCACCCGAAGCCTTGGCCGGCGCAATCATCCTGACCCACTGCTGCAATACCCATCATCCCCTGCCAGATGTGCTCTTCGCAGCATTGGAGCGTTTCCGCGCAATGGGCATTGAAGTT
>CALCJV010000026.1 GCA_937967405.1 uncultured Chloroflexales bacterium
GCCAGAGTATAAGGGCATCACGGGGAGCTACAAGTTCAACGCCAACGGCGACCCTGAAGAAGCGACCTACTTCGTGTTGCAGGCCAATGTTGAGGACTGGAACGCGAACGAGCTAGTTGAGCGGCTCGAAATTGCCCCGCCGGAAAAATAGGCGCACGCCGTAGTCTTCTCAAGCACGATATGCAAAGTGGCGATCAGATGATCCTGATCGCCATTCTGTATACGGCACACCCTAGGTAGAAACCGATATGTGAAGGAAACATCATGGCTACTCAGAGTGAGGCAGGGGCAATTTCAGCCGGCACGCGCCGAACCACTCAAATGCTCCTCAATCAGATTTTTGGACCATTACTCCAAATCTTGTACTTCGTCATTGGCAGTGCTGTCATTCTCGGCACAATTGTTATCGTCCTCGCGTTTCTCCTGCAAGGAACCCGTAGTGATATAAACCTCCTGCAAGGAACCTTGATCATTCTGCCACAGGTGATTGTGGACTCACTGGTGCGCGGCTTTCTCTATGCGATGATTGCGCTGGGCTACACGATGGTCTATGGCGTGTTGGAGTTTATCAATTTCGCGCACGGCGAGATTTTCATGGTGGGTGCATTCGTTGTCGCGGGCTTCGGTTTGATGCTCAACAGTGCCGGTCTCCTACGCGATTTTCCCGGCATTCTGTTCGTGATTATTGCCGTCCTGCTTGGCGCGGCCGTGTCCGGTATCCTTGCCGTATCGGTGGAACGTGTTGCCTATCGCCCGCTCCGCAATTCACCCAAGCTAGTCTTACTGATCTCAACGATTGGCATGTCGCTCGTGCTCCAAGACCTCGTGCGGATCATTGCCACGTCCACCCCGCTGGGCTTCAATGCCCGTGTGCTCACCCCTGATCTCGGCTCGGCAATCCGGCTCGCCACGCTTCCCAATCCGGGTGGTAGAGACATCAATGTGATAATTGATGCGCGTTCGATGATCTTCATCGTCGCCTCAATCGTGATGCTGATCTTCCTCAACTATCTCGTTAATGTGACCCGCGTCGGCAAAGCGATGCGGGCCGTCGCTCAAGATCGCCCCACTGCCAGCCTCATGGGGATCAACGTCAACAATATTATCGCGCTGACGTTCCTTGTGGGTGGTGCGTTGGGCGGCGCGGCAGGCGTGCTGTTCGGCATTCGCGTGCAGGCGATCAACCCCTATGTCGGTTTCCTACCCGGCTTGAAAGCCTTCACCGCCGCCGTACTGGGCGGGATCGGCAACATTACAGGGGCAATGGTGGGTGGGATTGTGTTGGGCTTCCTCGAAGCCTTCGTCGCATCCTATCTCTCACTCTTTACGGCCGGCGCATTTGCTGGGGCAAACTACGCCGATATTGCCGCATTTAGTATCTTGATTATTATTCTGATCTTCAAGCCCGAAGGGCTGCTTGGAGAGGCAACGGTGCAGAAGGTGTAGCAACTATGGCAACTTCCGAAAGCAAATCCCCGTTCGCTGCTGGCTCCAATCCTAGCAACCCATTCCTTCACGGACCTGCGCTGTATGCGTTGGTAACAGCCTATCTAGTGATAGTGCCGAGCTTGGCGATTGGCAATATGATGAGCAACCCGCGCCCTAGCCTGCTAGGCGACATTCTCTTTCTCGGCTTGCTTGGCTCATTCTTACTGTTGCACAAAGCCCCCCTCTCACCGACCTACAAAGGCGTGGCTGCTGCGATCTTGCTTGGCGCAGTGCTGCCCTACTTTGGTACGTTCAACCAATTCTACATGGATGTCATGATCCAGATCGCCATGTTCTGCGTGCTAGCAACCGGGCTAAACGTTGTGGTTGGCTTTGCTGGGCTGCTCGATCTCGGCTACATTGCCTTCTACGCCGTCGGTGCATACACATGGGCGATTGTGAGTACTGGTCAAGCGAACAACTTCATTCCCGGCGGGCACTTCCCGTTAGGGCCTGAGTGGTTCTTCGTGTTTCTCCCCATCACGCTGCTGATTGGGGCCATCTTCGGGGTGCTGCTAGGGCTACCCGTGTTGCGCCTCAGAGGCGATTACCTCGCCATCGTGACGCTTGGCTTCGGCGAAGTGATCCGCGTGCTTCTCACCAACTTGGACCGCCCGATCAACATTACCAATGGTGCTCAAGGCATCAAAGGTATCGGTCAGCCGCCACTCTTCCTGAACCCGATCTTCAATGCTTTCGGGCTAAACCTCAACCGCGCCCAGACGGTGCAACTCCACTTCTATGTGCTCGTTGCGGTGATTCTGCTCACGATGCTGCTTGTCGTCTACCGGCTCAGCGTCTCGCGCATTGGGCGGGCGTGGACCGCGATCCGCGAAGATGAGACAGCCGCAATTGCGATGGGAGTTCCACTCGTGCGGATGAAGCTGCTCGCCTTTGTGACGGGCGCATCATTTGCTGGGGCAATGGGCATGGTCTTTGCTGCCAAGCAGACCTTCGTTAATCCACCCACGTTCGACCTGATTCGCTCCATCAATATTCTGGCGATGGTGATCCTCGGCGGCATGGGCAGTATTCCCGGCGTATTGCTAGGAGCCACGCTTGTGACCCTGCTGAACTTGCAAATCCTGCCCCGCATCACCTCCGAACTTGAAGCCCGCACGACGTTGCCCGCCGCCCTCGATCCGGCCCAATATCAACGCCTGATCTTTGGCTTGATGCTGGTGCTGATGACGATCTTCCGCCCGCAAGGGCTACTCCCTGAAGAACGCCGCAATCAGGAGCTGCACGGCGATACTGAAGTCCCCTCCGCTGTGCCCGATAAGCCGGAAGCTGAACCTGCACCGAGCAGTAGCACGCCGACCGAGTCTGGAGGAACGGGAGCATGACCTTACTTGAAGCCAAAGAGATTACCAAACAGTTTGGGGGCTTAACCGCCGTCAATAACGTTACACTGACGATTGAGCCAAAAACTATTATCAGCGTGATTGGCCCCAACGGGGCGGGCAAGACGACCTTCTTCAATGTGCTGACCGGGATCTACAAGCCAACCAAAGGGACGATTACCTTTGATGGGCACGAGATCGCAGGTAAACGCCCTGATATTATTGCTGGGCTAGGGATGGCCCGCACCTTCCAGAATATTCGCCTCTTCAATCACATGACGGTGCTTGAGAATGTAATGGTGGGCATGCATACCCGCTTGAAGAATGGCTTCTGGAGCATTGTGGCGAGCCTGCCTCGCTCACGCGAGATTGAGCGCAATGCACGGGTTCGGGCGCGGGAGTTGCTCGCCTTTGTCAATCTAGATGATCAACGCGACGAATTGGCCAAGAACCTGCCGTATGGCGATCAACGCCGCCTTGAGATTGCCCGTGCGCTAGCCACGCAGCCGAAGATCATTCTGCTGGATGAGCCAACTGCAGGCATGAACCCGAATGAAACCGCATCGGCGACGGAACTGATCCGCAGCCTGCGTGATACATTGGGGATTACGGTAGTGCTGATCGAACACGATATGCACGTCGTGATGAGTATCTCTGAGCGGATCAGTGTGCTGGATTATGGGGTGAAGATTGCCGAAGGCAAGCCGATTGAGATTCGCCGCAACCCGAAAGTTGTTGAGGCTTATCTGGGCAAAGCCGCTGCCGAAGAATTCCTGCATCAGGAGAGCTAATTGGTGAGGAGCATGATATGAGCTTGCTCGAACTGCAAAATGTCCATACCTACTATGGCAACATCCACGCCCTGAAAGGGGTCTCGATTACCGTCAATGAAGGCGAGATCGTGACTTTGATTGGCTCGAATGGCGCAGGCAAAAGCACGACCCTGCGGACAATTTCGGGCTTGCTGCGCCCGCGCTTGGGCGAGGTGCTCTTCAAGGGCCAGCGCATTGATCGCATGCCCCCGCACGAGATTGTGCAGCTCGGCATCGCCCAAGCCCCGGAAGGACGGCGCATCTTCCCGCGCCTCACAGTCCTAGAGAATCTAGAGTTGGGAGCCTACATCCACAATGCCAATAGCCCTGAGTATCGGCGTGATTTGGAGCGCGTGTTTGACTTGTTCCCGCGCCTGCGGGAACGGTACACCCAAAAGGGCGGTACCCTCTCTGGGGGCGAGCAGCAGATGCTTGCCATTGGGCGGGCCCTCATGACCCGTCCGAATGTAATCCTGCTGGATGAGCCGAGCATGGGCTTAGCCCCTGTGCTCGTGGAGCAGATTTTCGATATTGTGCGCGAGATCAACGCGCAGGGGACAACGGTGCTGTTAGTCGAGCAGAATGCCCATATGGCACTGGCAATTGCCCACCGAGCCTATGTGTTGCAGACCGGCAAGATTGTGCTTGAAGATACGGCTGAAGCGGTTGCTAAAAACGAAACCGTCCAGAAGGCCTATCTGGGGCTGGATTAGCCCCAGAATAGGGCGGATGCCCATCGCCCCACATTCCCCGTACCTGCATCGCCTCTCTTACCCCAATGGCTTGATGGCCCGGACAAAGGTGCTGGCAAAGCGGCTGATCGTATCATCCACTAGCTCAGCATCAAAGTGGTTGAATACCTGCGGGAGCATGTCGCCCACCTCCTCGCGGCTGTAGCGGCGGGTGACTTCTAGCTCGATCTCGGTGAAGCCCGCCTGCGCCAAGCCCGTGCGATACTCCGCATCGGTGAGTGCGCCCGCAATGCAGCCCGCCCACGCGGAGAGATCGCGGCGAAACGCATTGGTATCGGGGAAGGCGGCGGGCAAGCCGCCGTGAATGACAACATCCGCCACCGCGAAGCGTCCGCCGGGCTTCAGCACGCGCCATGCCTCATTGAATACGGGCTGCTTATCGGCGGCAAGGTTAATCACACCATTCGAGATAATCACGTCTACGCTATTGTCGGGCAGGGGGATGTTGGCAATGTCGCCCTTGAGCCAGCGCACATTCTCAACACCTGCCTCTGCCGCATTCTGGTGGGCAAGCTCCAGCATCGCATCAGTCATATCCAGCCCATACGCCAGCCCCGTCGGGCCAACGCGCCGCGCCGAAAGTAGCACATCAATGCCGCCACCACTGCCGAGATCAAGCACCACCTCGCCGGGGTGCAGGGCGGCTAGTGCTGTCGGGTTGCCACAGCCGAGCGATGCGAGCGTTGCTTTGAGGGGTAGCCCATCCAGTTCGTCTCCCTGATAGAGATTGGTCGAGATCGTGTTGCCCGATAGCGAGACATCGCCGCCACAGCACGTACTGGTATTGCCTGCTACCACCTGCTCCGCAATGTTGCCATACCGTTGGCGCACCGCTGCCGTAATCTCCTGCGCTGCCTGTGTCATCTGGAACTCCTTGTGTTTGCTTGTATTGATAAGCATCAATATACACCCCAAAAAAAGAGTGCGTCACCGCCCGTACAGCTGCGCCAGCAACGCCTGCACATCGGCCAGCCGTTCACGGCACACCGCGTAGTAGGCCCACTGCCCGCGCTTCTCATACTGCACCAGCCCAGCTTGGCGCAGCACCTTCAGGTGGTGTGAGATGGTCGGTTGGCGTGGACGCTGCCCCGTCACCGGATCAGGCAGCCCGACTACCCCTTCGAGATCGCACACACATACCAAGCCCGCATACTGGCTCAGAACATCAAGGATTTGCAGGCGGGCGGGATCAGCGAGGGCTTTGAGCAGCGTCGCATGGGCAAGCGCAGTCGCATCGCTAATGCACGCTACGACTCCCTCCAGACAGCACGCCCTCGTGCTGGCAGGGGTGCTGGTGGGTGCATCCGCGCTACTCGTGATGGGGATTGTTGGGTTGAATTGTTCCATTGCCATGTGCTTCTTGCCGATCCGGTACGTTTGATAGTTGACTCTTGATCGCCAGTATAGCAGGTATATTGATCATTGTCAATATACCTGTGGGATGAATCGTCATGCAGTGCGAGCAAACGGGGTGCGGTTGCGATTCGGGGTGGGCATGGTACAATACCTCCGCAGGGGTGATACCCCTTGACTAGCGATGCTCAGGAAAAGAGAACTATGCAACGCAATCAATACACCCGCCGCATCACCGCCGAACGTGGCACACCCCGCCGGGCACTGCCGCCCAGTATGTGGCGGCGGCGGCGCGGACATACCACGCAGGCTCCACGCCTTGCGAACTTCTTGCTGCTAGGGAGTGTGCTCACGCTCATCGTGATCGTCTTGGCGACGGCTGGCTCAGCCTTCGCTGCCTATCATAGTGTAGCGGCATCGCTGGAGCCGCGCCTTGCCGGTCTCGAAAATCGGCAAGTCTTTCAGACTTCGCGCATCTTTGATCGGAATGGCACGCTGCTCTATGAATTCTTCGATGCCGGACGGCGGCGGGCAGTCAGCCTTGAGCAGGTGTCGCCGCTGCTGATCGAGGCCACGATTGCGATTGAGGATAAAACCTTCTACACCAATTCCGGCATTGATCTGCAAGGCATTATGCGTGCGCTCTATCAGAATGTCGCTTCCGGTGAGGAAGTTGGTGGGGCTTCGACTATCACCCAACAGGTGATCAAGAATGTTGTCTTGAACGAGGAAGAACGGGCCTTTGAAAACCGCTATCAGCGCAAAATCAAAGAGATTATCCTTGCCCAGCAGCTGAGCGAACAGTATAGCAAGGATGAGATCATGGAGATCTACCTCAACGAGATCTACTATGGCAACCTTGCCTATGGCATTCAAGCGGCAAGCGAAGTCTACTTTGGGATCAATGCCAGCGAGTTGAACCTCGCGCAGGCCGCATTGCTGGCTGGCTTGCCGCAGCTACCGAGCCGCTACGATCCACTCCTGTTTGTCCAGAACGATGCCCAAGGCCCCTTTCTTCCCGGCTTGCGCCTGCCCGCCGAAGAGTGGGTCAACCCTAACTATGCGCTACCCGAAAACACAGTCGCGCCGAAGTGGCGGCAGGTCGCGGTGATGCGCCAAATGGTTGCCGAGAACTACGTCACCGAAGCTGAAGCGCGGCAGGCTCTTGCAGAAGATTTGCGCTTTGTGCCGCAGGATATTCCGCTCAATGCGCCGCACTTCGTCTTCTATGTGCGCCGCCTGATCGAAGAGAAGTATGGGCAGCAGATGCTCACTGGCGGCGGGCTGAATATTATTACTACGCTTGACCTTGAGCTGAACAACATGGTGCAAGCGAAAGCCCGTGAACACATTCTGACCCTCGCTGATGAGCGCAACATCAACAATGCGGCCGTGGTCGTCTTGCAGCCGCGCACTGGGCAAATCCTCTCGATGGTTGGCAGCATTGATTACAATGCGATCAAGCCGACCAAAACGCCCGGTCAAGAGGGCAATGTCCTCGATGGGCAGGTGAATGTCACCGTGCGCGAACGTCAGCCCGGTTCTGCCCTCAAGCCCTTCACCTATATCGCCGCAATGGAACAGGGCATGACCACCGAGACGGTGCTGTGGGATGTGCCGACCAAGTTCCCCTTCTCCCGCGAAGCAAAAGACGAATACTATGAGCCAGAGAATTATGACAAACGCTGGCACGGGCCAGTTCGTATTCGTGCCGCGCTCGCCAATTCGCTGAATATGCCCGCCGTCAAAGCCTTGCACTTCGCCTCAATTGGTTCCACGATGGAGCTGATGAACCGCGCTGGGGTCCGCACGGGGTTGAATCGCGGCGGCGAGTTCTATGGCTTGTCGCTCACACTGGGCGGGGGCGAAGTTTCGCCGCTTGAGATTACCAGTGCCTACAATACGCTCGCTAGCGAAGGGCGGCACTACCCACCAGTGGCCATCCTTGAGATTACCGATAACAACGGGCGTGTAATCGAGCAGTGGCAACCAACCGAAGGCGAGCCAGCAATCAACCCCGATCTTGTGGCAATCATCAGCAATATCCTCAGCGATGATGTAGCGCGGGGGCCCGTGTGGGGCCTCAACAGCCCGCTCAAGCTCTCGCTCCCAGCCGCCGTCAAGACTGGCACGACCAACGACTACCGCGATGCGTGGACGATTGGCTATACCCCGTTTGTGACGGTTGGCGTATGGAGTGGCAACAATAACAACGAACCAACGGCGGAAGTTGAAAGCCTCACTGGAGGGGGCATCATCTGGCGCAATGTGATGGAGGATATTTTCCGGCGCATTCGTGAGGAGCCACGCTACCAGCAGCTCTTTGCCGCGCCTTTTGCTGATGGGGTAATCCAAACCGATTTCCGCTTGCCAGAGACTGTCGTGCGCCGCTCGATCTGCCCCTTGCCCGGACCTTACGGTGGCCCAGATACAGAGCTGTTTACCCAAGCGATGATTGAAGCCAACCCTTCGAACTGCACTGCCTTCCGCAGCGTGCGCGTTGTTTATACTGGCAGCAATGATGGAAACGGCGGCTACTGCATTCCGGCTGAAGGCTCATCGTATCCACCGGAGCGTGTTACCAGCATTCAAGTCTATAACACCCCACCACCCGATCCAGACATCAAAGTTGAATACAAATGGGACATTGGACAGCGTGGCTTGATTGACCCCAATAGCTTGCCGGTGTGTGGTTATGTTGGCAATGATAGCATCACCCGCACCCAGCAGCTCGAACGCCGCGACCCGCTCCCGCAAGCCACCGTGCAGCCCGCCGAGCCGCAGCGTCCCGCCGCCGCCGGTCAGGTGATGCCGCCCCTCGTGGGGCTTGGCGAGAACCAAGCCAAAGCCCTGCTGGCTCAGCTTGGGATTACCTCTGTGGTGGTGGATTACCAGACCCGTGAGCGCATTCCGGCGATCTTCGATCAATTTGTTGCGTATGCAGTCGTTAGCTCATCGCCGGGACCGGGCACGCCAATCAGCCCCGGCATGACGGTAGTGCTAGGGGTCCGTGCGCCGGAGGCATCGTCGCCACCAGCACCTGCGCCATCATCGCCCGCGCCGCCTGCTGAGCCTGCGCCGCCCCCGCCCGCGCCGCCTGCTGAGCCTGCGCCGCCCCCGCCCGCGCCGTCAGCCGAGCCTGCGCCACCCCCGCCCGCGCCGCCCGCTGAGCCTGCGCCGCCCCCGCCTGCGCCGCCTGCTGAGCCTGCGCCACCCCCGCC
>CALCJV010000027.1 GCA_937967405.1 uncultured Chloroflexales bacterium
ACCACCCCTTCAAGCCGATCTTCAAGGTCATCGTACACCGCATACAAAGCTTCGATGGTGGCCTCGTCGGCTTGCCAGAAGCCGCGTGAGTTGGCTTCGAGCAGGCGGCGCGTCATCGCGGCGGTAGCGTGCGGGTTCAAGCCTGCGAGCCGATCCCGCATGTTCGTATCGAGCAGGAAGGTCTCGGCAACCCCTTGATAGACCCATCCCTCAACTGCGTTGGCGGTAGCACTCCAGCCGTAGGTGTTACTGACCCGCGCCTCGATCTCGCGTACCCCCTCGCGCCCGTGTTTAAGCATGCCTTCAAACCACTTCGGATTAAGGAGTTTGGCACGGGTTTCAAGCCGAACCATTTGCTCAAGGGTGGACAGGCGGCTTGCGCTGGCAAGCGCATCGGCAACGAGGACAGGCGGGCGTGTACCGCGCAGCCGTTCGACGCTCTTGGTGATGCCGCCGAGATTCTCGTAGTATTGGGCAATGTCGCTGATGCCAACCTCAAAGCTGTCTATGTTCTGGAAGGTAGCATCTACGGTGCGAAGCACAAGCTCCAGCAATTGGCGTGAGTCATGCCACTGCCCGTGCTGATCGCAGCTATAGCATTTGCGCGTCATAAAAGCTTCGCTGAGCTGCGTATCCTCATCCCACGTACTGCTCTCAACAAGGTGATCTACATTTGCGCCATAGCTTCCCGGCGCATTCGCAAAGACGCGAATCGCGGCGGCTTCGATTGAAATACCCAAAGCATGGGCGTGGCTGCGAGCGTGTTTGCGGATATAGTTTAGCTCGTCTGGCTCATCTGCACACGCGGCGAGGCGGGCCGCTTTATTGAGCAGCTGCATCTGATGCCCCAACAGATCGCGGAAGATCCCACTCACCGTCACAGCTACATCAATGCGGGGGCGACCAAGCTCGGCGATGGGGATTAGAGCTACCCCTGTCACCGTGCCAAGTTCGTCGTGGGTGATGCGTGCGCCTAGCAGGGATAACACTTGCGCTACGCCTTCGCCATCGCTCTTGAGGTTGTCAATGCCCCACAGCACGAGCGCAATCGTTTCGGGCACACGCCCTTGCTGGCGCGTTAAGCGGTCGAGCAGATCGTTGACAAGCTGTGCGCCTTGCGCCTCAGCTTGTGCCGAGGGGATATGGTGCGGATCAAGTGCGTAGATATTGCGCCCCGTGGGGACGACGCTCTGGTTGCGGACAATATCATTACCCGGCGAAGGAGGGACATAGCCGCCACGCAGGGCCCGCAACAATCCGCTGATCTCCTGATCGTGGGTGATATTGTGGGCGAGGTCGGCGAGGCGTTGCCACACGGTCGCTAGCGTACCCGGCGCAAGGTGGGCGGCAGTGTGCAGATAAGCATCGGCGGCGTGCTGGTTGGTGGGGCTACACGTCCCATCTGCGCCGACAAATCGGCGTACCGCTTCGTGAGCGATGTGGTCAAGCTGCTCAGCGCGGGCTTGGGCTGTGCTGTCGTGCTTGAGCGCGGCTTGGATCGCGGCATAGTCGTAGCCCAAGCTGCGGGCGAGGAGTTGCGGCAAGGGCGGCAGCGCAGGATCAAGCCCAGTAAACGAGGCAACCAGCGTCAGCATATCGGCTAACTCGTTGGGGGGCGGCGGCGTGCCAAGGACATGCAACCCGACGGGGATCATCCGCTGCTCAATCTGCAACAGTTCATGGGCGAGGGCCGCTACGTATTGCTCGGCATCGCTGTTCTGATTGGCATCCTCGCCTAGCCCGATGCGTTCGGCTTGCAGGCGCAGGTCATCCAATAACTCAGGTGTGGGGTGGGCGCGATACCGTTCAATGCTATCTTTCAGCACGCGCAAGCCCCGATACAGCCCGGCTTGTTGCAGGGGTGGCACAAGGTAGCTGACCAGCGTTGCCGCACCCCGTCGGCGAGCAATTGCGCCTTCGCTAGGGTTGTTGACGCTGTAGTAGTAGATGTTGGGCAAGCTCCCAATTAAACGGGGTGGCCAGCAGGAAGCACTCATGCCGTTCTGCTTGCCGGGCATAAATTCGAGTGCGCCGTGCGTGCCCATATGCACAACTGCTGCTGCCCCAAATACATGCTCGATCCATGTGTAGAACGCCGCGAAGCCGTGATGTGGGGCCGCATCTTTGGCCATCAGTAGGCGCATCGGGTCGCGTTCGTAGCCGAAGCCGGGCTGGATCCCGATAAACACATTGCCAAATTGCTGCCCCAGAATGTAGAACTGCTTGCCATCGTTGAGCAGCTCGCCCGGCGCACGCCCCCAATACGGCTCAATATCACGGTAATAGGGGAACAGACGCATGTAATCGCCCACCGGCAACGTGGCGGCGACATTGCCATCCGTGCCATAGCGGGCAGCATTGCCGTGCAGGACAGCTTCTTGCAGGGCTGCGACACTCTCTGGCAGGTCTACCGTGTAGCCTGCGGCGGCTAGTTCGTGGAGGAGGCGGTAGATACTGCTGAATACATCGAGATAAGCGGCTGTACCGACATTGCCAAGCGTAGGCGGGAAGCTAAAGATCACAAGGGCGATGCGTTTCTCGCCGTTGGGCATGCGGTGCAGTTGCACGCGCCGCGCAATGCGGGTTGCCGCGAGTTCGATCTGATCGTCTATTGCGACAAATGAGTCGTTGCCGAGCGTGGGCCCACCGAGGACCAATGGCTCGATTGCGCCGTCGAGTTCCGGAATGGCAACATTCATGGTGATGTGCATGGGGATCAGCCCGCTATCGTCGTTGCGCCACTCCTCAACGCGCTGCATGGCGAGCGGGAAGGTATCGAAGTAGCTCACGTCGAGCTGTTCGAGGATGGCGCGGGCTTCGTGCGGGCGGCTTTCGGCGGGCCCACCGACGAGCGAGAAGCCCGTGCCGTTGATCAGAGCATCAATTGTGCTGCGCTTGCCGCCATTGCGTTTGCCGTTGGTATAGAAGCGTTCAATTGTGGGGCGAAAGTCAAGCCCAGAACCATAGGCCATGCGAACTTCGATGCCGCGCCGTTCGAGCGCATGCACCAGCGCATCAAGGTGGGCCATGTTGCCACTCAGCGCGACTGTCCGCAGCGTGAGCAAGCCGACCACGCCGACACTGCCGGGGGCAGGCGCATTGATCGCGTGTGCCCGCCGTTGCTGTTGCCACTGCTCGAAGCTGTGCAGATCAGTGAAGGGGGCGGGTGCATCAGGGTGCAGCAGGGCCATGTCGGGGTAGAGAATCGGGTCTTGCACAGGCAGCGTGCCTTTGTAGCCGGGCACGTAGCGTTCGATCAAGAGACACAGCATGCGCTTGAGGTTTTCGGGCGAGCTGTGCAGCCAATACTGATGCACAATAATGAAGGAGTGAATATCGCGGGCTTTGCCGGGCAGCAGCTTGAGCAAGCCGCCCAAATTGTTGATCAGCTTCATCTGGCGTTTGATTTCGCTACCGCCGCTGCCCCCTTGTGGGCGCAGCTTGCGGATCATGCGTGAGAGCAAACCCGGCTCGTGGTCGTCGGTGCGCTGGAGGACAAATTTGCCGAGCTTGGTCTGGCGAATCAACGTGGGATTGCTGGTGATAATGCAGACGGGACAGGCTGCTTGGGCCAATACATCAAGCAGGGGCCGCACATAATCTTCCCCGAACAGGCGTGCGCCAAAGATAAAATCGGCGGCCTGTACATCTGCCGCGAGGTGGTGCCAATCCTGCGCGGTACGCAGTGAAGTCGAATTGTACAGCCGCAGGTCTAGCTCTAACCCGTGTTCTGTATGCAGCGTGCGTGCAGCTTGGCGTAAGGCAGCACCGTGCGTCCCATCCATTGTGAGAAAAACAAACCGCATACCTACTCCTTTGGGGCACATCTTAGCAGCATTGCCCATATTCTCCGTAGTACGGAGTTGCAACTACTCTCATGGTCATGATTGTAACATCACGAAAAAACTTGTCAATAGAATGTAAATAGTCTTACAGTCAAAATTTTTGCTTACGGTGTATGTGATCGAGGGTATGTTGAAACCCTTACCGCTTTTTGCCGCTTTGCGTTGACTTTGTTTACGAAGTGGCTGCTTGCTGCAAAAAAAGACGGTGACATGTATGTCATGTGTTAAAATAATCGTGGTATTAGAGTGATAAATCAATTGCTTAGAGTGATTGTTCATTCACCTTGCGCGTGGCGTGAAATGCGGTAGAATCTAGGCGCAGAGTACGCCCTACGTGCAGCACACAAGGAGCAACAGCCTTATGGAGGAGCCCCGCGGGGTTGTGTGGGATTTGGACGGCACATTAATTGATTCGGGCGATGCCCACTGGGCGATATGGCATGCGGCCTTGCAGGCTGAAGGCTTTGCCTTGAGTCGGGCCCAATTCGATGCGGGCTTTGGGCAGCGCAATGATCGATTTTTGCGCGGGCTGCTGGGGGAGCATCTGAGCGATGCTGATCTTGCGCGGATCAGTGCCGCGAAGGAAGCCGCCTACCGTGCTTTGGTGCGGGCCGAAGGGGTGCGACTGTTGCCCGGCGCACAGGCGTGGCTAGAGCGATTGCACGCGCAGGGCTGGCGGCAAGCACTCGGCTCATCTGCGCCGCGCCAGAATGTGGATGTGATTGTGGCGGTATTACAGCTTGACCGCTACCTCGCCACGACAGTGAGTGGCGATGATGTGCAACGAGGCAAGCCCGATCCACAGGTCTTCCTGCTGGCTGCGGAGCGCATCGGGGTGCGCCCCGCCCGCTGCATCGTTGTTGAGGATGCGCCCGCCGGAATTGCAGCTGGGCGCAATGGCGGCATGCGGACGATAGCGGTACGTACCACCCACGCTGATCTGACGGGCGACCTCGTGGTGGATACGCTGGATCAGCTTGCCGCCATTGCGTTTGATCAATTAGTGCCGATTCGCTGATGAACGGGCATTCGATGTATGGGCAATGCGGCTGCCGTTGCTATTGCCATTACTGCTGCCGTTGCTAATCCCGTTCAGCGCGTTGCCATTCGTGCGAGCCATCGCCGCAACATTGTGCAGCTTGGGTTGCTCCCCGTGCAGGGTGGTATGCTTCCCGTTGCTGGTGCTCGCTTGGAGCATAGCCCGCTCCCCCAGATTGTTGTTATGCCACTCGAAGATGCCTTCCAAAAGCAAATTCAGCAAATCTTCGAGCTGATGAAGCTGCTCATCCGAGAAGCGGCTTAACATCCAGAGCATGTCATCTACGCGAGCTTGTTCAACGCACAACAGGCGTTCTTCACCCGCTTCGGTCAAGGCAACCTGCACCACGCGCCGATCTTCGGTATCGCGCACGCGCTGCACTAATCCATCATCAATCAGGCGATCAACAATTCCAGTTAACGTTCCGGCAGATTGGTTCGTCAATTCGGCTAGTTCGCTCATCCGGCAGGTTCCTGCCGAGCGGATGGCGAACAGCGTGATCATTTGTGGCATCGTTAGATCAATGTCAGGCCGACTGAGTGTCTGCAATGACTGTTTTTGACCTTGCCACGTAATTTTACGGATCACTTTGTCAATGGACGCGATCCGTTCACGTCGCTCGGCTGTTGTTTCCATAATCGTTTCCTTGTGAAACTCTGTAACCCTCGATAATTTTAAAAAAGAATATTTTCTCTTATCTTTAGTTTACCTGATGATGATCACTTTGTCAATAGCTTGCACAAGTGCTTTCTATACTTTATCACTTGACATGACAATCCCTCCACCGGCGGGCGGCCTGTGCTACAATAGAAGCGAAGCGGGATCGCTTTGATCTTGGTGACGTGTAAGGAGGCACATGCACGTGGCGCGTTATCTGATATTGCTGCTGGCGGGGTTCCTCGCGCTGGTAGGCCTAGCCCCCGCCCATGCTGATACCCAAGCAGGCCAACCGATGCAATTCGCGGCGACGGGGCATACCCTCGCCTACACCTTCCGCCTGCACTATGAAGGGCGTGGCGGCTTACCCGTGTTTGGCTACCCAATCACTGAAGTCTTTCTCGAAAACGGTGTCCCAGTCCAGTATTTCGAGCGGGCCCGGCTTGAGTGGCATGCCCCGCTGGCCACTGTGATGACCGGCCATTTAGGGCGGTGGCTGGCTCTCGGACGCGAGGATGAAGCTCCGTTTGTGCCACTGGCGACACCGCCCGATCCGAGTTTTGAGGGGGTATACTTCCCAGAGACGGGGCACACACTGGAGACGTATTTCCTGCGCTACTGGCGGCACTTTGGCGCGTTAGAGAATTTCGGCTATCCGATCTCGCAGCCCTTCTACGAAGTGCTCACTCCTGATGCTCCGCCCTATCTGGTGCAATACTTTGAGCGGGCCCGCTTTGAGTTGCACCCGGAACTGCCGCTCAATCAGCGTGTGCAGCTCTCGCATCTAGGGCGTATGTACCTCGCCGCCTATCCGCCGCCCGCGCATGCGTTGGCGGTCCCGCCCACACCCGCTGAAGCGTGGCAAGTAGTGCGCCCGCAGTGGATCAGTATCCCGCGCATTGGCTTGGAGACGCAGATCGAGATGGGCGGCTTCTCATATGGGGTGTGGGATGTGCCACGCTACACCGCTGTTGCCTACTGGCCCATCTCGGCGATGCCGGGCACGGCAGGCAATCTAGTGCTGGCTGGGCATGTCGGCTACGCGGGCACGATCTTCAATCAACTGCCGCAGGCCCAAGTGGGCGATCTGATCTATATTGGCACGGGCGATGCCCGCTACACCTACCAGATTACTGAGCTGCATACGCTGCTGCCACACGAAACATGGCCAATGCAGCCAACGGCAAGCGAAACCTTGACCTTGATTACCTGTGTGCCGATCAATGTGTATACGCATCGCTTGATTGTTCGGGCTGTGCCGGTATCATGAACAACAGCCCATCTTGATGCGGATATGACCCACAAAAAAGCAACCCTAGGATTGTGAGGAACATATGTCACTCCAACCAGATTACAAAGACGAGGAGGAGCAGGAACAGCGCGGCGGGCTGGCCAATGCACTCGGCCTGATCATCTTCCTCCTAGCGATTGGTTCGCAGTTCCTCCAGCCCGTGCTCGCGTGGCTGGGGCAGTTCATTGGGATGGGGGCAGCCAATCGAATTGGAGGCACCTTGCCAAGCCTGCTGCCGATCATCATTGTGGGCTTGGTGCTGCTCTCCATCGTGTGGTCAGTGGGATCGGCAGTCGCACGCGGGATCGGCGGCATGCGGCGCAACAGCGAACTGGAAAGTCCAACGGCATCGCTCCCCCAAACCAAGCCATACACTACGCCGAGCACGCTGAGGACGAGTGATTCGTACAGTATCCCTAAAGGGGATGCACCGATGCCTTTTCCGAGTCAGGGCAAAGCCGCTGTGCCGCCCGTGTATACCGCGCCTGATGCGAACGAGCCGTCCTATGCGCTGAAAACGGAAGATAGTTTCCCGCGTGACGAGCGCATGGAGAGCTTGCCACCCCGCGCCAATCAGCTGCCGCCTCCGCCGCTACCGGGCAAGCTCGAAGTCAACACACCATCGCGGATGTTCAAGAATGGGCAGATTACTACGCCTAGCTTTGAGCCGATCATAGATGGCACCGTGCTGACTTACGGTATTCTCGCATCGGTTCTGGTGCTGGCTCTGCTGGGTGGGCTTGCGGTGCTGATCAGGATGCTGCCGTGAGTCTCTACGATCCGATTGCGCGGCTCTATGATGCAGAAACGCGCAACTACCTTGATGATCTTGGCTTCTACCTTGAGATGGCTCGCCGCACAGGTGGGCCGATCCTCGATGCGATGTGTGGCAGTGGGCGGCTGCTGATCCCGCTGGCTGAGCAGGGCTATGCGGTGACGGGCTGCGATCTATCGCCGGCGATGCTGGCCCTAGCGCAGGCGCGGGCGGCGGCGGCGGGGCTAGCCGTGACGTTGGTGGCGGGCGATCTGTGTCGCGTCAGCTTGCCTGAGCAGCAGTTCAGCTTAGCATTCGTGGCGATCAATTCGTTTATGCACCTTGAACGCACCCGCGATCAGCTGGCGGCATTAGCGACGCTGCATCGCGCCTTGCAAGCCGATGGGGTGTTGATCCTTGATCTGCTGAACCCCGATCCAATCACGATTGGGCAGGATGACAACCGCCTACTGGTGGATAAGACCTTTACCCTAGACGGGCAGCAGGTGCTGAAGCTGGTGGCAAGCAGTAGCGATTCCGCCAGCCAGATCAGCCAGATGACCTACATCTATGATGTGCACAGCGAACATACCCCGCCCCGCCGCTTCATGATCCAGTTTGCGCTGCGCTGGGTGCATCGCTATGAACTGGAACACCTGCTCCATCGGGCCGGCTTTGCGCTGCGGGCCGTCTACGGTTCGTATGATCTGGATGAGTACACCAGCACCAGCGAACGACTGATTGCGCTGGCTGTG
Organism: uncultured Chloroflexales bacterium; assembly: GCA_937967405.1. GTDB lineage: Bacteria > Chloroflexota > Chloroflexia > Chloroflexales > Chloroflexaceae > JAAUTZ01. The sequence goes on from CALCJV010000027.1 coordinate 8,342, forward strand.
CCGCAGCGGGGCTAGGTGGGTGGGTCGCTCCTTAGCATATCATGCCCAGCCTAGTCCTGCTCCAGTGCAACGACGGCCAGCGTGCAACGGGAAGCACAGATCAGCTTCTCTTGCTCATCATAGAGCTTCACTTCCCAAACCATGGTGCTGCGCCCACTGTGCAAAGGTAGCCCCACGGCTCGCAGCAGCCCGCTCTGCTTAGGGCGGATGTGGTTGGCGTTGATCTCGACACCAAATGCAGCCTTACCCGGCGGGCAGTGCAGCAATGCGCCTGCCCCCGCTACCGTCTCGCAGAGCACCACGCTCACGCCGCCGTGCAGGTAGCCCCACGGCTGGTGGTGGATCGCTTGGACTGGCATGGTGGCAATAACACGCTCTCGCGTCAGCTCGACAAATTCAATCTGGAAGACATCCAGCAGGGCGAAAGTTGGTAGGTGGCGCAGGTCTTCAAGGTTCATCGGGCTTCCTTTCCTTGTGTGGTATCTGCTAGTCATTGTCTCCCCTATGCTATCGGCTACTGTACCACACAATCTTACGGGAGTATGCAGCTGATCAAGGCGAGATGGGACAATCCAGCCATGCGATGCAGTGCAGCAATACACGAAAGGAATGGAGCAACGTGCAATATGTGGTGCAAATCTTGATAGTCGTGATGGTGGCACTCGGCGCGAGTGGCTGCGGGCAATCGCCGCCGCCGATTCCGGTCTATCCCGAAGCAGTGCCAGTGCAGGGCGAGAACCTCGTAGCGAATGCCCTGCGCGATGCCCTGCTCAAAGAGCAGCAGGCGCAAGGCTTGACGGCTACCTCACAGGTCTACACCATTCCGCGCAATCACGGCTTTGCGGAAGTACAGACATTCTACACAGAGGCTTTAGAGGCGGCTGGCTGGCAACGCGATCAGATGAATATCCCCGTTCCCGATGGTGGCATTGCCGGCTGGACGCGCGGTGAGCGGCATGCCTTCGTGGTGATGGTGTTGCGCGATCCGCTCAACAACCAGACCTTGCTGCTGACGGTTGAGGCGCAGCGTGAGTAGGCTTGACCCACGCCGCCGATTTTCTGGTACTATAACAGCCACAGCAAATGCAATCGCTTGATGGCGTGATTGGAGAATGCACTGATCTGCACTCAGGCAAATATCACGATGATTCTATATTAATCCTAATTAAGGAGCTTGTATGAAGGCATACCTGCAACGTTGGTGTCATCTTATCGTGCTGGTAGGGATCGGCGTGGCTCTGCTCAATCTGCCGCATGCTGTTGGGCTAGCCCAAGACACGTCGCCCGTCTACTATCCCCAAACGGGGCAATTCCTCAGTGGGGCCTTTCGGGTATTCTATGAACAAAATGGCGGTACGCCCAACTTTGGTTTCCCGATCACACCGCCCTACTTTCGCAACGAAGACCGCCAAATCGTGCAATACTTCGAGCGGGCGCGGTTTGAGCTGATCGAGGAGCCGGGTCGCCCGCCATTTATCCGCTTGGGCAACATTGGTACGGATTACATCCGCTTCAAGGGCTATAATTTCGGGCGTACTGAGCCAGTGTCGGATACGCGCACCCGCCGTTATTTTCCGGAGACGGGGCACAAGATCGAAGGCATCTTCAAAGACTATTGGGATAACAACAATGGCACGTTCTTCTTCGGCGGGCCGCTGAGCGAGCTAGTTGCGGAAGTGCTACCGAATGGCGAGCAAAAGACGGTGCAGTATTTCGAGCGCACGCGCTTGGAGCTAGGGGCAAGTGGAGCCTACGATACCTTCACGCGTGGCTCGCTCGGTAATACGCTTGCGCCGTGTCAGTTGCAGATTCCACGCCCGCGCAATCTGCCGCCGTCGGGGCCAGTGCTAGAGGGCGACCCCAGCCAGTGTGCCAATCCCGAAACGATTGTGATCGGGCGCGTCTTCCCAGAGAGTGGGTTGCCCGGCACACGCTTTGCCTTCGAGGCGATCCGCTTTCGCCCCAATGAGCCAATCAGCCTATGGATCAATTTACCCGATGGCACGGTGCGCCCGATTCCGTATCAGGCCTTTGCCGACAGTGACGGCGCAGTGCTAGTTGCGTTTGATACACGTCCAGATGATCGGCTGGGCTTGTACAGCATCGTTGGCGAGGGCAACCTGAGTCGGCGCGTGCTGCTCGTTTCATTCAGGCTCAGCCGCTAGCTAACGGAGCGACGTACTCGCGGTACGTCTGGGGCGGTAGGCGTAAGCTAAGAAGACGTGTCAATTGGCACGTCTTTTTATATCGGGATGATTTGCATGGTCTTCTGAGTATGGCAACGTGGAGCAGATTGACCAATGATCCGAGTATGCTCGCTTCCTCATTCAATGTGTGCTTGTGGGTTGAAAAATTAGGGTTTTATGGTATACTGTTAATCACCAAAAATCACTCTATTTGGGTTCTAGTTGGGTATCAAAAGAACAACGATTAAGTGAAGAGAGTGCCCGCCTCTAGGCAAGCACCAGAAAGATGTAAGTATGCCAACGATTCCGCGTAAGTGGCCGAGCGAGCTTGAACCCGAACGCGAACAGATGCTTCAAGCGGCAACTGAGGCAGCGCAATTGTTGCTTGATGCACAGGCTAAGCTGGATACTGCCCGCGACAAAGTGCGGGCGAATCCGAACCTTGTGCTGGTGTTGCTCGCGGAGAGTGACCGTATGGTCTACAACGCATTAGCCCGCCTCGAACGCATCCAACGCTATATCGCCGTCTGTCGTGGTGCGCCGCTTGGCGGGCGGTGGCCGAGTGTCGCCATGCGCCAACGCGACCAAGCCGCGCAGGCTGTGCAGCAAGCCAGCGAGGTCCTTTCCCAAGCCCAAGAAGTCCTCAGTGATGCGCTTGAGAAATCGCACAGCAATCCAGCCCTTGTCGAGACCATGATCGCCACCGTCAGCTATCGGCAGGCCCGCGCCCTCATGCTCGTCGAACGTATCGCCCGCTTGATGACCGAAGCTGCCGTCGGGCGCGAGTAAGCCCCTGCTCACTCCGCGCAAAACGCTCAGGAATCGCGTTTTTCACCATCCTCAAGAAACGATCAAGAACCTTACAATAGCCCTTGACAGCTTGCATCCTATCGTGTATAGTACCTCTAAGTTAATCCAATAAGAACCTAATAAGAACCTATCTAGTAACTACATGATGGCCAAATGAAACCCGATAAACGTATGGGAAGGAGCTTTTCAGGGTAGCAAGGAGAAATCGGTGGACAGAGACGCAAAGTTGCTCGTATCCGTTTCGTTGCAGGTATCGGGCTTGTCGGTACTGTATGCAGGTGGGCTGAGTTGGCTCGAACGCCAATTTCCCCTCATCAAGCCCGATCACATTTGGGCCGAGGTTGCAGGTGGGGTCTTAATCACCCTTGTGCCTGTTGCCCTCACGGCGCGGCGGCTTACCTCCCAGCCCGATAGCAACCTCTCGTGGCGTGATTATGAGGCCGCAGTCTGGTGTGCGTTCGGGGCCTCAGGTGTGCCCATCATCTTGTGGCAGTTGGGTGAGACGCTTGTGCGACGGGCGGAGCTGCTGCAGTATGCCGCGTATCGCTTGCCAGACCGTGAGGATGAGGAGGACACGGAGTACCTAAGCCTGCATGGCAAGGTTCACATCCTGAAGCAATACCTACTATCTATCGCAGGTTAGCCGATCCGCCGCACATCCGGCGGCTACACCCTGACAATCAAATAACGCACCTTATGAAGGAGGACGATCATGGAACTACCTACGCCCGCCCACGCAGAGCGTTTGCTTGGAAACGATACCTATGAGTATCACGTCGCGGAGATTCTGCGCGAAACTGCTGAACTGATTGCCCAGACGCGCCAGATCATTCAGCAAGCCCGCGCCAATCTGTGGTACAACCCAGAACTTACGGCGGTGATGCTTGATGATCTAGTGCAGGCCCACAACACTGCTCACGATTGCACCGCGCAAGTTGCTAATTACCTGCAAACCTTATCTGTCACGGAGCTGTATCTGCCGCGCTACGCCACCCAATCGGAAGGGCTACATAGCTAGCCGGAGCCGTTGCGCTGCATAGCACGCGGCAATTTGTCGTTATTCGGTTGCTTGCCCAAACGCGGATAACCGCACGCTGAAGAACTAAAGCCTGCACACACTGTCTGTGGCTCTCTGGTGGGATCGCTTGTTCTCACCGCTGGGCCTGCGTGTGCCCCAAACCTGAACAAGGAGCTAAACTGATGTATCAGACCCTACGAGCGATTCTGCATGTTGGACGAGTTGCCCCCACCGGCAGTGCGCGGGTTGCCCGCCAACGGCTGCACGCGGTTGTGCGCCAAGCCCACACGGCTCCGCCGCCTGTGCCGCCTGTGCCGCTCCAACCACTGCCCGCTTCCGATACCGCGTTGTTGCGGCGGTTGCTGAGCCAAGAGTGTGCCCCGCCCGCCGCTTCCGAGTATGGCTATGCCGCATCTTGCCACAATGCGTAATCCGTTGCGCCGCAAGCGCGGTGCGCCCGCCGCGCAGCCGCTTAGCCACGCGCTCCAGCAGAGCTTCGCCGTAAGTGGAGCCACGCTGTTAGAACAGCTCGCGCATGTGCCAGAGCAGGCCAGCTTCTTTGCCTTGCACCGCTACGCCGAGCGGCTCGTCGCCTTGCGTGATCAGCCGCCTAGCCCTGTATGGGAGCGGGCGGTGCAACAGGCGTGGGAGCAGACCACCCGCGATCCGCACGCGCAGTCGTTGGGAGCGGCCCTGCACCTGCTCCTCAGTAGCCCGCAGCCAGTGGTGGCCCAGTTGCGTGGCATGCTGATTGCAGAGTATTTCTTTCGCAGCCAGCCGGATCGGGGGCGACTGCTCGACGCTTACCGCCACGAGGTACGGCAGCAGCACCCAGAGCTACCAGCGTGGACAATCCTTGAACCAGCGTTGCGCCACTTTTGGCAGGTGGCTCTGCGGCACGCCTTGAGTGAGCAGCGGGAGCTACGCTGGCTCTTGCTGGATCGGCGTGAGCAAGCTCTTGTTGAGCAACTCGGCTCGCCAAGCATGGAGAATGACCATGCGGCGGCACAGGCAACGCGCCTGCTGCACGCCCTGACGCACCTGCCCACACAAGCGATTGCCGCGAGCGAGGGCAGTACTATCACGCACGCCAGCCTCCAGCAAACCTTCGTGCTGGGTGCAACCGGTGCGCTCCCCGCACCTGACCTTGCGCGGCTCTACCACCGCTACCAGAGCTTCATCCTTGAGACCTTTGGCGCACTTGATTTTCGCGGCATTCTCCAGATGAAAAATGTCGTGCGCCTGCGCCTCGAAGATGTCTACATCCCTCTCTATGCCCGCCGTGTGGTGCGCGTCGGTGGTAGCCCGTCTAGCCCCACTCCGCCCCGCAAGCAGCGTCGCTGGCGCATCCCCGGCGAGGAGGATATGCATGCTCCGGCTCCGTTGCATCAGTTCATCCGCGATCACGCCATGTTGGTGGTGCTAGGCGATCCCGGTTCGGGCAAAAGCACGCTGGTGCGTGCCTTGCTGCTGGCACTGGCAAGCGGGCGGGGCTATGCCGAATTTGGGCTGCACGATGCGTGGCTGCCCATCTTCTTCCCCGTCGCGGCCTTTGCGGATGCCCGCAGCCGCACTGGGGGGCACAGCCTTGCCCCCCTCGACTACCTCACCAGCTACTACACCGGCTTATCGCAGCCGGACTATGCGCCGCTCTTTCTGCGTGCACTGCATGCCGGGCGGGCACTGGTGCTATTTGATGGCCTCGATGAGGTGCGCGGGGATCGGCTGGGCTTGGTGCGCTGCCTCGAAGCCTTGATCCGCGAGTGGGACGGGCCCGGCAATCGCTTCATTGCAACCAGCCGGATTGCTGGCTATGATGATGCCCCGCTTGATCCAGACCTCTTTGCCTGTGTTGCGCTGCAAGAACTCGACGATAATGCGATCCGCCTGTTTATCAGCCGCTGGAGTAGTGCCTTTGAGCGAGCAGGAACCCAGCATCGGCTCAGCGATGCCCAGATTGCCGAACTGGAGCTGCAACGCCGTGTGGACATACGTACCCGCGACTTGACGGCAGCGGTCTTTACCAATGCCAATGTCACCACGCTGGCACGCAATCCGTTGCTGCTCACAATCCTTGCCCTGATCCATCATCAAGGCGCAAGCCTGCCAGATCGCCGCGTAGACCTCTATCAGGTATGTGTACAAGCCTTGGCAGAGACGTGGCATCGGGCGCGTTCGCTCTCTGGGCGCGAAGTAGACCTGTATCTTGGCAACGAAAAGCTCGATGAGCGGTTCGTCGTCAATCTGCTGGGCCCTACGGCATTATGGATGCAAGAACATCGCCCCGGTGGCTTGGTCGAGCGTGATGAGCTTGAACAAACCCTCGCCCAAACCCTGATCCAGACTGACGGCTTGCCGCCGGGCCGCGCTCGCCGCACCGCACAGAGCTTCGTTGATCTGATGCACTACGAGACGGGGCTGCTGCAAGAGCGCGGACATCGGCGATACGGCTTTATGCACCTGACATTTGAAGAGTACCTTGCAGCGCGGGCCCTGCTCGAATCGGTGGTGGTTGCTAATCCGGATGCCATCATCCACGAACGCTGCGTAGACCCGCGCTGGCGTGAAGTCCTGCGCCTGACGGTGGCGGCGGCTTCACAGCGCGAGGCGCAACACTTAATCCTGCATATGCTCGCTGCACCCACAACGCCCGCAACAGCTGGACGACCCGTCGTGCTTGCAGGTGAGTGTTTGCTCGATATTGGGCGCAACAGTGCCACCCAGCAGGCATGGCTCGCCGTGCGCGAACAGCTTGTGGCGTTGTTAGCGGATGCCCAGATTCCCCTTGCAACGCGCCTCGCGGGGGGCTTGGTCTTAGGGCGGCTTGGCGATCCGCGCCTGCTTGATATTCGGACGGGCACATCTACAACGGGTACGTATTGGTATGCGGTTCCTACAATGCCTGCCTGTCAAATTGCCAGACTGCCCGTTACCAACGCTGAGTTTGGGCTGTTTATGGCGGGGCAAGGCTACCAACAGCAGGGATGGTGGACGGCACACGGGTGGCAGTTTGTGCAAAATCCTGCCCACGCCGAGCCACTCGTGCAGCCGAGCCACTGGACACACGCTGCCTTTGCCGCCCCCAATCAGCCTGTGGTGGGGGTGTCGTGGTATGAAGCGGCCGCCTACTGCGCGTGGCTTACTGATCAGGGGCGGCGGGCGGGTTGGCTTGCGCCAACGGCGACACTCCGCCTGCCCACATCGGCCGAATGGCATGCCGCCGCAACCCACGGTAGCGGCCGCCCCTATGTGTGGGGGGATGCACCGCCTACTCCCGAACATGCAAACTACGATGCGACCGCTGTGCATGCCCCAACTGCCGTTGGCTGCTTTCCGCTGGGGCAAGCTGCGTGTGGTGCGCTCGATCTGGCGGGCAATGTGTGGGAGTGGACGTGTACCCTGTATCGCCCCACCCCCAACGATAGCCCAGAGCTATCGCCACAGGCTGATTTCGCCCCCGATCAGCAGCCGATCATTCGTGGGGGGGCCTTCAACTGGAGCCACGAGTATTTGCACAATCAGCAGTACTACTGGTTTAGTGCCGCCCAACGCCGCAACCTTGTCGGCTTTCGGCTGGTGCGGGTAGATCATGCTGATGTGTCCACAGACGATCACAAAGGAGCTTGAGCGATGCCGCCGGTAGATTTGAGCCTGACATTTCTCGCGCATGCAGATGCACCAACCACCCTCCTGCGTTGGGAGTCGCCCGTCATTGGCGTGCGCCAGAGCCACTTCACCCCGCCCTTTACACCCACCGTGCTTGCATTGGTGTTGCGAGCACTTGACCAAAGCCAGACAAGCCGTACCGCGCTTGGGGTCTTTACGTCGGCCGAGCAGCAGCACCTCGCGCAGCTAGGGCTGTGGCAGGCTGAAGCAGACGGGGGCGGCTTGCCCGCCGATCTGGCGGTGCGCGTGGGGCAACATCTGTTCCGCGCTGTGACGGCCGATCCGCAGGCGGCGATGGCGTTGGCGAGCGTGCGCGACTACGCGAGCCACATGAATCTGCCACTTGCGCTGCACCTACGCTTCCCACCGCGTGCGGTTGATTTGGCGGCACTGCCGTGGGAGACGCTCAGCGATCAGGATGGCATTGCGCTATTGTTAGGGCACGGGCGGGCGGCAGCATGCACCCGCTACCTCGATCTGGAGCGTGCGCTCCCGCCTCCGCCCGTGCGAAGGCTGCCGTTGCGAGTGCTGGTGATTAGCCCGCACGCGGGTATCCCGACTGCCACACGCATTGCCGAACAACACGTGCGCTGGCAGGCGTGGGAGCCGCTGCTCAAAAGCAGGCGCATCGTGGTGCATGAGATCAGCCCAGCTACCCGTGAGCAACTGCTCCATGCGCTGAGTATCTTCCCCGCGCCGGATATTGTGCACTACTATGGGCACGGGCGGTATCAGGATGGCAAAGCGGCATTGCTGCTCGATGCTCCCGATGGCGGCGAGGATTGGCTAGGGGTGCAGGCTTGTGCCGCGCTGCTGGGGCAGGTGCGGCTGCTGGTGCTGTTCGCTTGTCAGGGGGCCAGCCTGAATCCGGCTCACAACATGCTCAGCAGCCTTGCGCCTGCGCTCAGTGCGGCGGGTGTGCAGGCGGTGCTGGCCATGCAGGTTGCTGTGCGGGTGCATGCCGCCACCCGTGCAAGCAGTGTGCTGTACCGTGCGCTGGCGAGTGGCTGGAGCATGCAGCAGGCCACGGCATTGGTGCGCCAAACGCTGTACATCCACGAGCCGGATCAGGCTTCGTGGTATGTGCCGGTGCTGTATGTGCGGGCAAGTACGCCACAGCCCGTCTATCTTTTGCCGCCCGCCCCCGCTGCGGCGAATGCTGAAACGCACGCGCCAGCTATGCTGGATACGCCCGATGCGCCTCCTACCCCTGCCCCTGCGGCCTCGCGCCCAATTCGTTGGCAAGCCCCGCGCCAGCAGATCATTGCCCGCCAGCGCAGCCAAATCGCGGGCGTGCGCCTGACGGCCAGCGGTGTGGCTGAGCAACTGGTCGAGGCGAGCGACAACAGCCAGATCAGCGATGTGCAGGCGCAGTAGCCATGCCCGCCATAGTACGCGCTCTATGGGGCTATCTCACGCTCAATGCCACCCTGCTGATGCTGGCGGCGGCCGGCTTGCATGGCGGCGAGCTGTGGTGGCTCGCTACAGGTGGCTGCCTTGCACTGATCGGCTGGCGGGTGGGGTGGTTTACGGCCCGCTATCAGCCAGAGCCGCGCCCAGTGATCGTGTATATCGTGGTGGTGGATGCCGCCCAAGAATGTGAATTCCACAGGCAATCGGCCCACGACGGTGAGCCGAGCTAAGCAACAGGAGCTAAGGAATGACAACGAGCGAACAGAGCCAGACCTACGCGATCCGACAGGTTGGCATGACTCGTCAGCACTTTCAGATCGGGGATGCCGCCCGCATTCGCATGATTGTACTGCATGCTACCGCCGGATCGTATCCCGGCGATTACGAATGGCTGCGGCAGGGTGGCAGCGCAAGCGCACCCGTCTCAATTCATTACTACATTGACAAGCAAGGCAACATCAGCCAGATGGTCGCTGATGCTAACATTGCGTGGCACGCGGGCGAGAGTACGTGGATCGTAGATGGGCAGCAGATTAACTACGCGCATGGCTGTAATGCTGTCTCAGTCGGGATTGAGCTAGAGAATTGGAACAACGGTAGCGACCCCTACCCCCCAGCGCAGGTGGATGCCGCCGTGTGGCTGACGCGCCAACTAGTGCAGACCTATGCCATTCCGCGCAACCAACTAGTGCGCCACCTTGATATTGCCCCCGCTCGCAAGACTGATCCGCGAGGCTTTGCGTGGGCGCAATTTGTTGAGGATGTGTATCATCCGCTTGAGCCGGAAGCCACCCCCGCCGAACAGCTGGCCCGGCTGCGGGCGCGGTTGGTAGATTTTGCCTATCGCACGGCGGGGAGTGCCGCCCCTGATGGCTGGACCTTGCTGCGGGGCAGCATCTCGCGCAATACGGGCATGCCGGTGCGGGCGATCACGCCCCCCGCGCAGGCCAAGCAGCCGGCCGATGCAAATGCACGAGCGGTGCGCCTTGCTGGGCAAGCATTGGTGGTGGAAGCCTACGGGCGGGACTTGTTGTATGCCCCGCCGGATAACCTGTTGCAGATCCGCCAACTCAGTCAGACCAAAGGCGGTACACTCCGCACGGCATTACTGGAAGCCCTGTTCCGCGCCGTTGATCCCGTCTCTGGCTTCCGCCCCGATTGGGCCTTTCATCAGTATTACCTCGAACACGCCGCCGCGCTCGGTGTGCCGATCACGCCCAACTATCGCCTTGCCCGCCACACCCGTGATGGCATGGCGTATGTGGTGCAGCATTTCGCGCTGGATAGCCTGTGCGCTCCGGTCAAGAACTGGCGGCAGATTACGCGCCTCAGCAGCTTAACTGAGGCCATGTATGCGGGTGATCCGCACGATACTGCCGCCCGTGAGCTACGCAGCCTATTGCTCAATGACCTGTATCAACAGCGCACGGGCACTGCCTTCGATGCCACGGCCCTCTTCTGCCGCTATGCCATTCAGCACCAGCTTGGTGCGCCGCTTGGCCCAGCCGAACTCTTCAGCTTCAATGGGCGGCGGATGGTGGCGATGCCATTTGCATTGGATGTGATCTACTGCCACATTCCCGCCGATGCCAATTGGGAAGGGGTGACCGTCAATGCCATGCCCCCAATGTTGGGGAGCACCACGCCACCGGAAATTGGGCGGCTGAGTGTGTTACTGCATGAAGCGGCGCAGCCCACGCTCGCTCCAGAGCTGCCCGCCCTGATCCCACCGCCCTACGCTGGACATCTGCTCGGTGCGCCCGTGCAGCAGGTGCTTGAGCGCGACCTCTCGCTGCATACACCCCTCGATCCACAACTGAGTGCCTTGCCGCCGGTTGCCCCGCAACGGCTGCTGCTGGTGCCTGCGCCGCCACTCGATGCGACTGAGCAGCCCGAACAACATTGGCATGCCTATCTGGATCGGCAGGGGGTGTTCACGCGCTTCAGCAACCTCGCCCAGCCCACCCCGCTCACCAATGGTAGCGGCTATGCCATACCGCTTGTGGTGCTGGGTGTGGAGGGTGGTACGCAGAATATGCCGCCGGCCCAACGGCGGGCATTGCTGTGCATTCTGCGCGATGTGCCGCCGCTTATCGGCCTAAGCCAAAACCATATCTATCTTGCCCATCGCCAACAATAGTAACAATGATCAGGATGACACGCGAGCCACGCCACGTTGCTTGGGGCTATTGATCTCAGCCCGATGGGGTTGCTAAGCCGTGATCGTTAGTGCCGGATACTTGTCATATATGGAGACTATGCCATGACGATGATTGAGTCCTATCACGTCGCCACACCGCTCCCCGCCGTGTGCGAGCTGCCGCTGCTGCACGGTACGCACGCAAGTAGCCTGTGCCCCGATGCCCGCTTGAATGTGCCGCCGTGCTTTCGCGCCGCCTTCGCTGAAGGGGCGATCCTAACCTGTGGGTATGAGGGCTGCTTGTACCTCTTGCCGCCCGCAAGCTGGCAGAGCTTGGTGCGGCAAGCCCGCACTATCGCCCCCTCCAGCGAACAGGGTCGCTTGCAGCGGCGGCGAGTATTTGCCAGCGCATTGGCGGTAGCTCTTGATGCGGACGGGAACTTTACCCCCCCGCCAGATCTGCTCGCCTATGCAGGCATCCGTGCGCGGGTGATCTTTGCTGGGGTAGATAGCTACATCGAGCTGTGGGCGGCCCATCGTTGGCTGAGTATGCGCGATCAGCTGGCCCGCAGCGCATACCGCACCATGCACACTCAGCCCTGACACCCACCACCCGATCCCTGATACCCATCGAAAGGAGACCTTGTATGCCAATCGCCCCCCCGCCTCTGCACGAACGCAGCCACGCTCTGCTGAGTCGTGTCTGGGCCCAGCCCAACCAGCCGCCGCTCCTGCTAGCGATCCCGCCGGAGCGCGTGGATGATGGCGATGCCGCTACGCCCGCGCCGCCACAGTTCCAGCCCCACCGGCACTACTTCCAAGTGCGGGTGAATGAGATGTATCTCTCGCAGCGACGTGAATGGTTTACCACCTATGATCCCCTCGTGTTTGCCGTGACCGAGTTCATCTACCATCGGCGGCACGTCGCGCTCCCATTCGTGGTCGGTCCCACGATGCTTGAAGCGTATGGACGGCAGTTGCCACTGGGCATGCTCTTCACTAATACGCGCATCGCTGGCCCTTATCCCTATCGCGGTGGGCGCATTGCCCTAGCGATTGTGCTGTATCGGGTGCGCCGCGACAATGCCATCCGCAATGTGCTGCGCCTCCTCGAACGAGTGGCGGGTGTCGTGGATGTGGCCGGCATGGTACATACGTATATCAAATTAGCGGATGTTTTACTCGATGGCATGGAGACGCTGCTAAGTGCTGATGCCACCGAGCCGCGTATTGGCGTGCGGATCGAGCTTGATCCGGCCGCAACGGGTGAGATTCGCCCCGGCTACTACGTGCTGCTCGAACCACACGCCACGCAGATCAATCCGGCGCACTTGCGCGTGCGTGAGCAGCAGCTCTGGTATGGTACCGATGCAGTTAGTGCGGAACCATTCCGTAGCAGCGATTATGTTTTGTATAGCTTGATGCAGACCAGCGAACGGAGTGATCTGACGACGCTGGCATTCTATCCCCTGTATGAACAAGTTCTCGCGGCGGCCATTCACCCCGATGCCGAGAACTGGAAGCGAGCGCGGATCAACCTGCTCACGCTGATCCAGAATATCGAACTCAGCCCAGATTTGACGAGCGCACAAGCCCGCGCCCTCAGCCGCCACTACACCGAGCGCGTATTACAGGCCCACCATCACGCCACCCAAATCGGTACACTCGGTAGCCGCGCCGTTGCCCACCAGCAGCGCAGCCGCCCCGACCTATCAGCCCAAGCCCAGCAACGCTGGCATGAATTAGCCCGCTATCTGGAGCTGTAAGGCAACGCACTGCACCCCATACACCAAATGCCTGTGGTATACTGATCTTGTCACGAGGAGTGAGGGGATGCAGTATGCCGCTGCGTGGAGGCATGCCTGCGATGCCCCTGTGCCACTTGACCCTGCTAGCCCCTGCCGTGTATGAGAGGAGCATGCCTGTGAAAGCTGTCATTATGGCTGGAGGCGAAGGAACCCGCCTACGCCCAATCACGATCAATCGTCCCAAGCCAATGGTAGCAGTGGTGGATCGGCAAGCCATCCACCACATCATTGAGCTATTGAAGCTGCACGGGATCACTGATATTATTATCACCGTGCAATACCTCGCCAGTACGATTCAAGATTACTACAGTGATGGCAGCAACTACGGCGTGAATATCACCTACTCGGTCGAGACCTCGCCGCTCGGCACGGCGGGCAGTGTGCGCCACGCCATGCACTTACTGGATGAGCCGTTCCTCGTGATTTCGGGAGATGCTCTGACTGACATTGATCTGACCCGCGTGATTGAACACCACCGCCGCACTGCCGCCCATGCGACCTTGACCTTGACCCGGGTGCCTAATCCATTGGACTATGGCGTGGTGATTACCGATGACAATGGCTATGTGCAGCACTTTCTGGAGAAACCAAGCTGGGGTGAGGTCTTTTCCGATACGGTCAATACCGGCATTTACGTGATTGATCCGAGCGTGTTTGAGTACATTGAGCCAGACATGATGGTAGACTGGTCGCGGGATGTCTTCCCGCGCATGCTGCGCGATGGGCAGCGTATTATGGGCTACGTCGCTGAAGGCTACTGGACGGATATTGGCAATATCGAGGAGTACATGCGGGCTTGTGGGGACTATCTGGCGGGCAAGCTGCGCTTGCCGCGCGTGGGGCAGCGCGTGGGCGGTGGGCTGTGGCTGCAAGCGGATGCCGACATTGCGGCCGATGCCCAACTGCACGGCGATATTTTTCTGGGGCACGGGGTCAAAATCCGCTCTGGGGTGAGCATTCACGGGCCTACGTTCATCCGCCCGTACACGATTATAGATAGCCACGCCCGCATTGACCGTTCGTGCGTCTGGCGCAATTCGTACATCGGTGAGCGTTCGCAGTTGCACGGTGCGATTGTGTTGCGTCAGTGCGACATCCGCAGCCAAGTGCGCCTATTTGAAGGGGTAGTGGTGGGTGATGGGGTGCAGATTGGCACCGGCGCGGTGCTGCAACCAAACGTCAAGATTTGGCCGAGTAAAGAGGTAGACGAAGGCGCAACCGTCTCGACGAGCCTGATCTGGGGCAATCAGGCGCGGCGCGTCTTGTTTGGGCGGCACGGCATTAGCGGCATGGTCAACATCGAGATCACGCCCGAATTCTGTGCGCGGCTAGGGGCGGCGTTTGGGGCGGTGTTGCCCCGCGGCTCAACCGTTACGATCAACCGTGACCCGCACTACACCCCGCGTATGCTCAAGCGGGCGTTGATCGCGGGCTTGCCCTCCACTGGGGTGCATGTCACTGATCTGCAATCCGTACCGATTCCGGTGGCCCGCTATTACACCCACGCAAGCCAAGCGGCAGGTGGGGTGCATGTGCGCCTCTCTCCCTACGATAACCGCATGGCTGAGATTAAGTTCTTCGACCCGCGTGGGCTGAATATCAATACCAGCTTGCAACGCAAGATCGAGAGTGTCTTTTTCCGCGAGGATTTTCGCCGCGCCTACCTCGACGAGATTGGGCGCATCACCTACGGCACGGGCGTGGGCGATACCTACATGAAAGCCTTTCTTGGCGCAATCCAGCCCGATATTATTCAGCAGGTGGTCGGACGACCACCAGATATAGCCGGCACGCAGCACCCTTTGCTTGTGGTAGATTATGCCCACGCCAACGGCAGTGACATCTTCCCCAAGATTCTGCGTCGCCTCAAGATAGATGTGGTTGAGCTGAATGCCAACCTCGACGAGAACCGCATTGTCCAATCCACCGCCGATTTCGAAGCCGGCATGCACCGCTTGATGCAGATTGTACCGGTGCTGGATGCGAGCTTTGGCATCCGTATTGATGCGAATGGTGAACGGATCTTCATCGTAGATGATCGCGGTGATCGCATCAATAGCATGAATGCGCTGGTGGTGGTGGCGTGGCTCGCCTTTCGCGCCCACGGCGGCGGCAGCATTGCCGTGCCCGTGACGGCACCGCGGGTGTTCGAAGTGCTGGCGGATCAGTACGGTTGCCGCGTAATCCGTACCAAAAGCTCGCTCAGCGAGATGATGCAAATGGCGGCGGAACACCCCGATTTGCTCCTGCTTGGCGATGGGATTGGTGGCTACATCTTCCCGTCCTTCCACCCGATCTTCGATGGGCTGTTTGCTACGATCAAGATTATCGAGCTGCTGGCCCTGAATCAGGTGCGGCTGAGTGAGGTACTGAAGCAGACCCCTCCCTACCACTTGGCCCAGACCAAAGTGCCCTGCCGGTGGGACAGCAAGGGTAAGGTGATGCGGGTGTTGAACGAACGCTACTACCACCGTAGCCCCACCCAACTCGATGGGATTCGGATCGAGATGGGCGAGCGTGATTGGGTGCTGATCTTGCCTGATCCCGATAGCCCGTTCTTCCACATCTACGCCGAAAGTAGCAACGATGAACTTGCTCGTGAGCTTGCTGAACAGTATGCTGCTGAGGTTGCCTATTTGCAATAGGTGCAATTTTTGTTGTGCAGGTGCGTCTATATCTATAGACGTGGCATGCCCTAAAGACGTACAAGGAGGGTGGAATGCAAGGACAGGTAGCCCTACTTCACAGCGGACAGCAGGTTGGCGATTTTGTGATCGAGGCTGAGCAGGGGCGCGGCGGCATGGCTGTCGTCTATCGGGCCCAGCAGGTGTCGCTCAAACGCACGGTAGCATTGAAGCTGATGCTGCCCCAGATTAGCATTGATCCACAAGCAGTGGTGCGCTTTCAGCAGGAAGCCCAACACGCTGCCCGCCTCAGCCATCCACATATCGTCACGATCTATGGCACGGGTGAACTGATGCTGCCCAATGGCTTGACTGTGCCCTATATTGCGATGCAGTATGTGGCTGGGGCGACGCTGCGGGAACTGATCCAGCACGAGCCAGTTTCGCTTGAGCAGGCAACGACGATCCTTACCCAAGTAGCGCAAGCCCTTGATTATGCCCACTCGTATGGGATGATCCACCGCGACATTAAGCCCTCGAATATCCTTCTCAGCACAACAGGCGTTGCCTATTTGACTGATTTTGGGCTAGCTACGGCGATTGGTAGTGGCCGCGGGCTAACCCGTTCGGGCATGGTCATTGGCACACCAGAGTATATGGCTCCTGAGCAAGCCGAAGGGCGCGGGCAGATTGGTACGACCGCCGATGTGTATGCCCTCGGCTTGGTGCTGTATGAGATGCTCACCGGGAAACTTCCGTTCGAGGCGGATACGCCGATGGGGATAATGCTAGCGCGGCTGCTGCACCCGCCGCGTGACCTGCACGAATTGCGCCCCGATCTGCCCCCTGCCCTTGCCACCGTGATCCAGACGGCCCTTGCCCGCGATCCCGCCCAACGCTACCCAACGGCGGGTGCACTAGCTGCTGCGCTGCATGCGCTTGAGCCTAGCGCAGCGGGCAATGCGAGCAACGATGCTCCGACGGTCGTTGTCGCCCCTGTAGCTGCCCATTCCCCCCCCCTCGCGGCAACCCCCGTGATTGGTGCAACGGTGAGCATGCCCAATGAACACATGCCCCTCGTGGCCACGCCGGCCCCCCCACTGTTGCCAGCCCAACCAGACTCCGCTGCGGTGCAGACCTCAGCGCATAGCCGCTCCCGCACAAGCAATACGCTGCTCGGCTATGGCTTGATCGGCTTGGGCGGGGTAGCGTTGCTGCTTGTGTTGTTGATGCGGATCAACCCCCTTGTCGTGCGGGTGGCAAGTCCGCTACTGCTGGGCATAGGTACTTTTTTGAGCATCATTGTGATTGTGCAGAGCCTGAGTCAGCGTGGGCGGGCAGGAGCTGAGCACCACGTGCAGCGCACGCGCCTGCTTGGCGTAATTGGGGTCGGGCTGGTGTTACTGGGCGGACTGAGTGCAAACCAATTTATGCCGCAGATAGCACCCGATTCGGGCGTGACTAGCCCCCCGCCAGCTTTGTCCTATCCCGTACCTGTGCTTGCTGAGGGGGCAATTCCACGCAGTGCTTATGACGAATCATCGCTGAGTATCTACTTTACCTATGCACGTGGAGCGTTAGAGCAAGGCAACTATAGCGCAGCGAGGGATTGGCTCGAGCCGCTACTTGAATCGGCTTCGTCGAATGCACAACTCCATACCCTGTTGGGGCACAGCTATGTGCTTGAGGCGAGTGCTATGCCCACCGGAAGTGCTGAACGTGCTCAAGCAGCGCAAAATGCAGTCGAAGCCTACATGCAAGTGCATCAAGGCAGTGCCGAACTGGAAGCTGGGCTAGGCTGGGCGTATCGCTATCTGGGCAACTTCCGCGAGGCGCGGGCCCATTTTGAATCCGCCCTCAATTTCGAGGATAAGTATGAGCCAGCCCTTTCGGGCTTGGCGTGGACGCTGTATGACAGTGCTGAGTATCAGCGGGCCGCCGATCTGTTTGAAGAAGCCCTCGATGAACTTGACGACACGACTGATCCATCCGCTAAGGAGCTGTATCTGGGCTTGGCGCAATCGCTCGAGATGGTGCAAGACTACGATGAGGCAATTGAGGCGTATGAAAAGGCTCTGGAGTTTGATCGTGACAATGATTTGATCCTGTCAGCGATTGAGCGGCTGAAACAGTTCCGCTAGGCAAGCGGCGCAGAGCCATTGGTGCGGGGCTAGCTGGGGGGGAAGTCGCCGCGATTGATTTGCACCTGTATCTGCTGTTCGCCCGCAAGAAAGTTGAGGAGCGAACTAACCAGCGAGATCACCAAGCCGCCCCACAGGGCATCCCAGAAGGTATTAACCTGAAAGGCAATATGGATCGCATCGGCCAACGCAGATGCCAGTAGCAGCAAGCCCGCATTGATCACAAATACAAACAGCCCCAGTGTAAGGATAACGAGCGGCAGCACAAACAGGACTAGCAACGGGCGCACAAGCGAATTGAGTAACCCCAGAATGATGGCCACGATGCCGAGCTGCCAGCCCGGCCCAGCAAAGGTGATACCGGGTACGATCCAGATCGCTACGAAGATGGCTAGTGTGCTAATCAGCCAGCGCAGGGTGAGCCGTCGGATGCCGTGCCACGCGAGTTGTTGCGGCGTGGGTGGTTGTGATTCTTGTGTCATGCTTCAAATAATACACGAGATACCCGCGTGATGCAATTGCAATTCTGTGTATAATAGCCACTATGATGATAGACACAACCTCCACGCTTTTTGCCCGCGCTGAGCAGGCTGCCCGCGCCGATGGCAAAGATGCCTATTTCCGGCTGCACCGCTACCGCTACGCGGCCGTGTTGGAAGCCCTGCCGCCGCCGCCCGCCACTGTGCTGGAGGTGGGCGTAACGCCCGGTCAGTTTACGCGCATACTGGTCGAGTCGGGCTACCGCACGAGTGGAGTAGACCTTGACCCGCACAAGCGTGCCGCGCTGTGGGCTGAGCTAGGCGTGGAAGTGCGGCAAGCAAATTTGGAGCAGGAGCCAATCCCGTTTGCCGATCAGAGCTTTGACTGTGCGGTCTTTTCGGAAGTAATCGAACACCTTGTCTACTCGCCGCTGCCGGTGCTCCGCGAGCTGTATCGGGTACTCAAGCCGGGCGGGGCATTGGTATTGAGTACCCCCAATGAACTGTACTTCAAGAGCCGCCTCCGCACCCTGCTGCACGTCCTGCTCTGGCAGAGCCTCGACACGCCCGCCGAGTTCCGCCACAAGATGGAGCTAGAAGGCGTAGCCCGCTACACCACCCACGCCCGCACCTACACGATGCGCGAACTGGTGTGGCTGGTGCAGCAGGCCGGCTTGCAGGTTGCGGTACGCCGCTACAGTGCCGCGTGGGAGCGGGTCGGCTTAGATGAAGGGCGGCTCTGCCACAAGCCCCTACAGGTACTTGGCAAGCGGGCCTTACTCGGCATCACCACCATTGTGCCGTCCACCCGCTCAATGCTATTGCTGGTGGCGGTGCGTCCGCTACAGCCTGCCCCAGCAAGCCGCTAGCCGTGCCTATGCGCCTGCTGGCGGCGAACCTTGCGGCACTGCTTGCTACCAGCCTGTGGGGGGCTTCGGTCGTGGCGACGCGGGTCGTCGTGCAATCCGTACCACCGCTCACGCTCGCCGCCATGCGCTTTGGGCAAGGCACGCTCGTGCTGCTGCTCGTGCTGCTGCTGTTTGCGCCAGCCCTGCTCCGCATCAAGCGGCAAGATGTCGGCGCGATTGCGCTGGCGGGCTTCGTAATCTTTACCTGCTTCTCGATCCTGTTCAACCTGAGCCTTAGCCTGACCGAAGCCGCACGTGGCGCACTGATGCTCGCTACGGCTCCGCTCTGGAGCGTGCTGATCGGGCGCACGCTGATGGGTGAGCGACTGGCTCCGCGCCAGATCATCGGGGTTAGCTTGAGCATCATCGGCATTGCCGTCAGCCTGCTCGAACGTGGCTTGAGCTTTGGTGCGGGCGATGTGAGCATGTATCTCGGTGACGCGCTGATGCTCTTGGCAGCCCTGTGTGTGGCAATCTATGGCGTGTTGGCACGGCGCATCCTCCAGACCTATGCGGCCATCACGGTGACCGCCTACGCCATGCTGTTTGGCACGCTGCTACTGCTGCCCTTGCTAGTGCTCGAAGATGTCGGCGGCGCACTGGTTGCCCTCGATCAACAGACGCTGCTGTTGCTTGTGTTTCTGGGGGTGTTGGGCGGCGCACTCGCGCATTTCTTGTGGGTGCAATCGCTATCAGCATTGGCGGCAACCCAAGTGGCGGTGTACATCAATCTCAATCCGCTTGTGGCCGCAATCTTGGGGGCGTGGCTGCTGCGCGAGCAGCTCTCGCTCATGTTTCTGCTCGGCTTTGGCTTGGTGCTGAGCGGAGTACTGCTCGTCAACTGGCCCCACGCACACCGGTTGCACCGCACCTAAACCAGACGTATACTACAAAGAGAAGCTACACAGAGGAGTATTGGACGCATGCACTACACCCTTGATCGGTTTACCAATGAGATAGAACGGGCAATTCTGGCAACTGGGCGTGTGCCGGAAGAGTTGCTGGAATTGCAGCAACCCAAAGCCAATATTCCCGCCGATCTCGCTTTTCCGGCTTTTCGTGCGGCCAAAACGCTTGGCATTGCGCCGCCCCAATTGGCGCAGGAGCTGGCTGCAACGGTGCGCTTTGATCCGCAGACACTGGTGGGCGAAGTGGCAACCAGTGGCGCATACCTCAACTTCACGCTGCACACGCAACGTTTTGCGGCGAGTGTGCTGCATGAGATCTTGACGCTGGGAGCCGCCTACGGGCACACCAATCAAGGGCAAGGACGCACGGTCGTAATTGACTACTCCTCGCCCAACATTGCTAAACGTATGCACGTTGGGCACATCCGCAGCACCATCATTGGGCATGCGCTGGTACAACTCTACCGTGCGTTGGGGTATCGCACGATTGGCGATAACCATTTGGGCGATTGGGGTAAGCAGTTCGGTGTGATCCTTGCTGCCATAGACCACTACGGCAAGCCCACGGCAGAGGGTGAAGCGGTGCTTGCCGAATTGGAGTCGATCTACTCACGCTACAGCACCGCGATGAAGGACGATCCGGCACTGGATGCCGCTGCCCGGGCGTGGTCGCTCCGGCTTGAGCAGGGCGATCCGCAGGCGCGTGAGCTGTGGCAGTGGTGTGTGGGTGCAACACTGGCGGCCAATCAGCGCAACTATGATCGGCTCGGTGTGCAATTCGATCATATGTATGGTGAGAGTTTTTATGAAGACATGCTGGAGGGGGCGATTGCAGAAGCGATTGAATGCGGAGCTGCCCGCCGCGACGACGATGGTTCGGTGGTGGTTGAGCTAGAGGGCTTGCCGCTGTTCTTGTTGCAACGCAACGATGGTGGCACGCTCTACATTACCCGCGATGTGACCACGATCCAATTCCGCCTGCGCGAGTTTGCCCCTGAACGGATCATCTACGTGGTTGGCTCGGAGCAGGAGCTGCATTTCCGCCAACTGTTTGCCCTTGTACGGGCGATGGGCTACGCGCAGGATGTGGATCTAGTGCATATCCCCTTTGGGCGCATCTTTGATGCACAGGGGCAGCCGATCTCGACACGGCGCGGCAACATGATCTACCTCGAAGATATGCTCAATGAAGCCACCCGCCGCGCCCGTGCTGTGCTGGACAGCAAGCAATCCGACCTTAGCCCCGCCGAGCAGGAGCAGGTTGCCGAACTGGTGGGGGTGGGCGCGGTGATCTACAACGATCTGTACCAAGATACGCGCCGCAATATCACGATTGATTGGGATCGCATGTTGTCTACGGAGGGTAACAGTGCCACCTATCTCCAGTACTCCTACGCCCGCTGCCGCTCGATCCTGCGCCGTGCCGCCGCCGATGGCGATTTTTCGGCCGATCACCTCCCCGCGCCCAATTCCGAGTTGGCTGCACTGCTGACTGAACCCGCCGAGCAGCAGCTGTTGCGCCACCTTGCGCGGATGCCACAGGCCGTGCGCGAGGCGGGCAACCGCTATGCGCCATTTGTGCTTGCCGATTGGTGCTATACCACTGCCCGCGAATTCGGCGTATTCTTTGAGCAATGCCCTGTGCTCAAAGCGGCGACCCCCGATCTACGGGCGGCCCGCCTGCTGCTAATCGCGGCAACCGCGCAGGCGTTGCACAATGGGCTAGCCCTGTTGGGCATTCAAGCTCCGGAACGAATGTAGGAGCCTGAGCGCATGCCTATCCCGCAACCGATCCGCACGCTATTATTCGATATGGATGGGGTGCTTTATCGTGGGCAGACGATCCTGCCCGGTGTGGCCGAGGTGATCGCCTACTGTCAGCAGCACGATCTGCCGTTTGCCACGATCACCAACAATGCCACCCGCACGCGCCAGCAGTATGAGCAGAAGCTCCACGCTATGGGCTTAGCGGTGCGGGGTGAGCAGGTATTGACCTCGGCCATTATCACCAATGCGTGGCTCCGCAGGCACTATCCAACAGGGACACGAGTGCTTGCGATTGGTATGCGCGGTCTCACCGATGAACTGTTTGGCGATGGCTACTTTGTCTCTGATGAGGAACAGCCGCAGCTGGTGGTGCAAGGGGCCGATTTTGAGCTGACCTACGAACGGCTCAAGCGCGGCTGTCTCGCCATTCGGGCGGGCGCACGCTACATCCTCACCAACCCGGATCGCACCTTCCCGACGGAGATTGGGCTAGTGCCCGGCGCAGGGGCGATCAGTGCTGCGTTGGTAGCTGCCACCGGCGTAGAGCCGACTGTGCTCGGCAAGCCCCAGCCAGCCATGTTTCACACGGCACTGCACATGCTCGGTGGCGATCCGGCCACGACGCTTGTCGTTGGGGATCGGCTTGATACCGATATTGCCGGCGCACGCAACGCCGGATTGCCGTGTGCGCTTGTATTGACGGGCGTGACTACGCCGGATGAGCTTGCGGCTAGCCCACTTCAGCCTGACCTTGTGCTGCACGACCTGACTGAACTGTACGCTGTATTGCAGCATCAGTAGGCATGTAGGTGATTGGGTGCGTATGCTGTTCTTGATTGTCTACGACCAGCAGCAGGTTACGCTCCTCGTGCGCGATTGGTCTGCGGATAAGCTTTATCAGGCGTTGCAGCACGGGCAGTTTGGGGCCGCGTTACCACCGCCCGACCGGCGCGTCCTTGTGGCATTGCTCGTGGATTGGCAACGGCGGGCCCTCGGACAGGTTATGCTGCGCGATGCCATGTTGGTTGATCAGCGGCGTGGGGCGCAAGTCTACCGTTTGCTGTGCTACAGCCAGATTCGCGCCGCACAGCCGATTCCTGAGCTTGCCGCGCACCTGTTTACGCCGGGTGAGCCGCAGCCTGATCTGGCTCAGCTGCACGCCCAGCTCATTGCGCTAGCGGCTGCGCCAGCGTGCCCACCGCCTACTTGTGCCGAGCTGCACCACCTCGCCGATGTCGTCTTGCTGGCCCAGCAGCCGGGCATGGTGCTGCACTGTGTTACTACCGATGCTGATGGGCAGCCGCAGCCGATCCAACTGTCGCTTCCCGATAACCTGCTTGATCTGTTGCCCACCCAGCCCCCTACATTGATGCAAACCCCTGTGCCGCGCTTCGAGCCGCCGACGGGCTGGCGGCGCAACATCTCGGTTATGCTGGCGGTGTCCGGCGTAATCTGGTTGCTGTTGCCGCTGATGTTCGGGCAGATTCCGGTGCGTCCGGCAGGCGTTCCGCTCGGCTTGGTGACACTGGCTCTGCTGATCGGGGTGCAAGCCCAGTGGCGCGGCTATGTTGGCTCGGTGTGCCTGTGGCTCGTGCCCAATCTGCCGTGGTTTCATCACGGCGAACGGTTTGACTGGCTGCGTACCCTGCCGTTCCTGCTGCTCGGCCTGCTGCTAATCAGCCTCGATCAACCCATCCGTGCCCTGTGGCGTTGGCTCTGGCGGGGCTAGGCAGCAGGCGCACCCCTCCCACACGATGACTGCCCCGCCGCCGCCCCATTCACCTGCACCAGCCACAAGCCCTAGCGTGCCCTCGCGCACATGGGCGCAACGCTGGCACGATCTCCGCATCGCCCTGCGGAACGTACCGCGTGCGCTTGCGTTGGTGTGGCAGGCGCATCGGCTCGGCACGCTGGCCTTGCTTGGCTTGACCATCATTGCCGCGCTGTTGCCCGCAGCCCAAGCGTGGGTAGCCAAGCTCGTCGTAGATGCAGTGCTCGTGGCGATCCAAGCCGGTACAGACCCGCTTGTGGGAGTGCAGCAGGTCGCGCCGCTGCTCATAGTGGGCTTCATCCTCATTACCCTTGCGGCAACTATCGCCCAAGCCTTTACCCTGCTCGAGCATATGCTCAATGCCCGCCTCGCGCACACGATCAACGAGGCCCTCTTGACCAAAGCGATTGCGCTCGAGCTGCGCTATTTCGAGGATGCTGAGTTCTACAACAAGCTCCAAAATGCCCGCCGAGAAGCCGACTTCCGGGCCCTTGCGATTGTCAACAATCTCTTCAGCATGCTGCAAAGCACGATCACGCTGCTCTCGTTTTCAGGCATCCTACTGTTGGTCAGCCCACTGATCACGCTCGTCCTGATTGGGGCAACCTTGCCCGCGTTTCTGGTACAAGCCCGCTATGCTGGGGTATACTTCCGCCTGCTCAGCAACCGGGCCCCCGAATTTCGGCGTATGCAGTACATTGAATACCTGCTTACGGTAGATAGCACCGTCAAAGAGATCAAGCTGTTTGGGCTAGGGCCGTCCCTCTTTCATACGTATCAAGAGCTGTTCTGGCAGTTCTACCGTGAGGATGCTGCGCTAGCGCGGCGGCGCAGCATTCTCAGTGTGCTGTGGGGCACGCTCGCCACCGCGAGCTTCTATGGGGCGTATGCGTGGGTGGTGTGGCGCACGATTGCGGGCGACCTGACCCTCGGCGATCTGACGCTGTATCTGGTGGTGTTTCAGCAAACCCAAAGCACCTTTCGCAGCTTGCTGAGTGGGGCGGGACAGCTCTACGAAGGAGCCTTGTTTCTCGATAACCTGTTTACCTATCTCGCGCAAGAACCACAGCTACCCACAGCAGCCCAGCCGCGCCGCGTGCCACGCCCGTTGCAGCACGGGATCGAATTCCGTGCGGTGTCGTTCTACTATCCGGGAGCGACTGAGTGGGCTGTGTATAACATCAACTTGCACATCAAGGCGGGCGAAACGGTGGCACTAGTGGGGCGCAACGGGGCGGGCAAAACCACGCTGATCAAGCTGCTAGCGCGTTTCTATGATCCCGTTGAAGGGCAGATTCTGCTCGATGGAATAGACCTGCGCGAGTATGATCTGGATGACCTGCGCCGGGCCGTGAGTGTGATCTTTCAGGATTTTGTGCAGTATCAAGCCCCGCTCAGCGATAACATCGGCTACGGGCAAGTCGAGCGGCTTGACGATGATGCACGCATCCGCCACGCGGCGGCGCAGGGCGGCGCGGATGCTGTGGCCGCTGCGCTGCCGCAGAGCTATGCTACCCTGCTTGGGCGGTGGTTTGCGGGCGGTCAGGAGCTATCCGGCGGGCAGTGGCAGAAGGTGGCCCTAGCGCGGGCCTTTATGCGCGAGGCGGAAATACTAGTCCTTGACGAACCTACAGCGGCCCTTGATGCCGAGTATGAATACGAGCTGTTCACCCGCTTTCGCCAGCTCACACAAGACAAAACGACGCTGCTGATCAGCCATCGCTTCAGCACGGTACGCATGGCGGATCGGATCGTCGTCTTAGCCGATCAGCAGATCGTTGAGGTGGGCACACACACCGAGCTGCTGGCCCACGAAGGGCACTATGCGCGGCTGTTCCGCTTGCAGGCGCAGGGCTATAGCTAGGGTATCGGGCAGGCCTTAAATTCGCGTTGGAATCGGGCGAAAAGCGTAGTCATTTGCTTGACACATCAAACAAGAGTAACGTACAATGGTAGATAATAATCTTCAAATCGTGAAAATATGAACATGCGTATTCATCATAAATATTTAGACATCATGCATGGGAAAAGCATCAGCACGTTCTGAAGGCAAGCACCTATCACCGAGCACAGATGGGTTCACTGGCTGTATCTTGGATAAAAGTAAACTGTAGCCAAAAGGAAAATCATGGACGATTTGCAAACATCAACTCATGTGGCTCATGCGCCAGCTGGACGGTTGATCGGCAAAGTGGCGATTATTACGGGCGGGGCAGGCAACATTGGTGAGGTGATCACGCGCCGCTACCTTGCAGAGGGTGCGACAGTCGTGATTACTGGGCGCAACCAAACCAAGCTCAATACCTATCGGCAGGCGTTGCTGGATGATGACCTCGCGGAGCCGGAGCGCATTTTGGCTCTGCCCGTAGATGGCAGTGACATGGCCCAAGTGCGGGCAGGTGTGGCACAGGTGCTGGAACAGTATGGGCGGATTGATATTCTGATCAACAATGCGGGGAGCGCGGGCTGCAAGCAACGTCTGCCCGATGTGCCGCTCACGCCGGAGCAGGTGCGTGCGCCGGATACCGAAACACTCGCGCAGAGTATTGGCAATCTCCTGCTACTGACGTGGAATATGGTGCGGGCCGTTGCGCCACACATGCAGCCCGGCAGCAGCATTATCAATGTCTCCACAATTTTCTCGCGCACTGATTACTATGGGCGTATTCCCTATGTGGTCCCCAAGGCTGCCCTAAATGCCTTGACTGAAGGGCTGGCCAAAGAACTCGGTGCACGTGGTATCCGCGTCAACACTGTTTATCCGGGGCCTATCGAGAGTGACCGCATCCGCAATGTATTCAAAACGATGGATAGCCTCAAGGGTGTGCCCGATGGCACAACCGGTGCAGGCTTTATGAATATCATGCGTCTTGCCCACGCCGACGCACACGGCACGGTGCAGAAGCAATTTCCTACACCAGCCGATGTGGCCGGTACGATAGTCTTTCTTGGGAGCGATGAAGCACGTGCCTTTGCCGGGCACGGTTTTGAAGTCACTAACGGTATGGCTGTGCCGGCCGAAAGCCGCACGACCTTCGTCTCGCGCCCCGGTCTCCGCAACGTAGACGCATCGGGCAAGGTGGTGCTCGTGTGTGCGGGCGATCAGATACAGGAAACACTGGCGCTGGTAGATATTCTGCGTTCGTGCAATGCCGAAGTGTGCCTGACCTTCCGTGACCGCGCCGCGCTGATCCGTATTCAGAACCTGTTTCAAGAACGCCGCTACGGCGATTCGAGCTTTGCCCTGCCGATCCTCGAATATATCAATCCGCTTGATGCTGCCCAGACTGAAGATGTGTTGCAACACATCTATGAAACGACTGGCGGACCTCACTATGTCGTCATTATGCCCGCCAATGGGATTGAGGGCGAAACGACCTATCCATATCCAGCATCGCTGGTAGATGTGGATGATAGTTTGGTCGAACGCTTTGCTAACGAGGAGTTGGTTGGCACTATCGCGCTCGCCCGCCACCTTGCGCGTTTCTGGAATGCCCGCCAGCAGCACCCGATCAGCATGATGCCGGGTGCGCCGCATGTCGTCTTTGTGGGTAATTCGGATGATGGCAAAGGCAATCTCTACAACAACATTGCCCGTGCCGCGAATGAACAGCTGATTCGCGTCTGGCGGCATGAGTCTGCGCTGGATGCTCAGAAGCCGGGAATTGAGGGGCAGCTGCCGGAGGCTGTCCCCGTGTGGAGTAATCAGATTGTGCGCTACACCAACCACGAGGCCGAGAATCAGGGCTTTGCGTTGGCGTGGGCCGTCAAGCTGTTCAACAGTGATCGCCATATCGAGGAGATCAATCTGTATCTGCCGGATGCAATTGGCGTAACGACTGGCTCGCACCGCCTATCGTTTGGCTGGGCCGAGAGCCTGATTGGGTTGCACATCGGCAAGGTTGCGCTGATCACGGGCGGCAGTGCTGGAATTGGTGGCCAAGTGGGGCGGCTGCTTGCGCTGAGTGGGGCGAAGGTGATGCTGGCCGCACGCGGCGCAGAGCAGCTTGAGCAGATGCGCGACGCAATTGTGCAGGAGGTCCGCGACGCAGGCTATGCCTATGCTGAGAGCCGCGTGCAGGTGATGGATGGCATAGATGTTGCCAACGAGCAGCAGCTAGCCCGCTTAGTTGAACGCACGATAGATACTTTCGGGCGGATTGACTACTTGATCAACAATGCGGGCATTTCTGGGGCAGAAGAGATGGTGATTGATATGTCGCTCGATGACTGGCGCAATACCCTCGCGGCCAACCTGATCAGCAACTACTCACTGATCCGTAAGGTTGCGCCGTTGATGAAAGCGCAGGGTAGCGGCTACATCCTCAATGTCTCATCCTACTTTGGCGGTGAGAAGTCCGTGGCCATTCCCTACCCCAATCGGGCTGACTACGCCGTGAGCAAGGCCGGCCAGCGGGCGATGGTTGAGAGCTTTGCGCGGTTTATGGGGCCTGAGGTGCAGATCAACGCGATTGCGCCCGGTCCGGTTGATGGAGATCGGTTGCGCGGCACGGGTGAGCGGCCCGGCTTGTTCAAGCGGCGCGGGCGGCTGATCCTCGAAAACAAACGCCTCAACGATGTGCATGCCGCCCTGATTACTGCGCTGCGCGGTGGGCATTCGCTCGCCACGCTGCTGCCGCTGCTGCTCGCCAATGATGTACAGGCGATGGCCAAGAGTGAGAAAACTCCTAAACCATTGCGTGATCTCGCTGAGCGCGTCTGGGCTGAGAGTGACCCCGACGGCGCATCGCGGGCATTCCTACTCAATCAAGCGATTGCCGATAAGCTGTTTAATCGCTTGCAACTGGGCGGCTATTTCCTGAATACCCCCCCGGCACCTGCCAGCAACGGCAATGGGGCTGCTAGCCTAGCTCCGACAGCGAGCAAACTGGAATTGGCGATACAGCCACCGGAGCCGTTCTTTACCGCCCGCCAGATTGACCGCGAAGCCCGTAAGGTGCGTGAGGGTGTGCTTGGGATGCTGCAACTGAAGCGCATGCCCACCGAAATTGATGTGGCCCGGGCGACAGTATACTACCTCGCCGATCCGGTAGTCAGTGGGGAGACCTTCCACCCCTCCGGTGGGCTGAACTTTGAGCGCACGGTGACGGAAGGTGAGCTGTTCGGGAAAGCAAGTGCAGCTGCGATTGGGCGGCTGAAGGGCACGACTGTCTACATTATCGGCGAACACCTGCGCCGCCATCTAACGACGCTGATCCGGACTTACTTAGAAGAGTGTGGCGTTGGGCGGGTGGTGTTGATCACCGAGACGGAAGAGGCGGGGCAATCGCTGCGGGCCACCTTCCCAACACAGGTGAGTAGTGGGCAACTGGTGACGGTCGCTTCACGCGGTGATCTGGAAGGTGCACTGGATTGGGCGTATGTCGAATTTGGCAAGCCGGGACCAGTGGTGTGTACGCCCTTCCGCCCGCTGCCCGCCAACCTTGCGCTGGCTGGCTCAACTGGCAATGACTGGGACAATGTGCTCAACGAAGCCGACTTCGCCGCGTTGGTGGAGCACAACCTGACGCACCACTTCCGCGTGGCACGGAAGATTTCGCTGGTGGATGGGGCCCAGTTGGTACTTGTGACCCCTTCGACCGGCATTGGCTCATCGGCAGAGGAGTTTGCGTTAGCCAACTTTATCAAGACTACCCTGCACGCCTTTACCGCGACACTTGGAGTTGAGAGCGAACGCATTATTCATAATGTGCCGGTGAATCAGGTGGACTTGACGCGCCGGGCCCGCAATGAAGAACCCCGTAACGCGGCGGAAGAAGCCGAAGAACTCACGCGCTTTATCAACGCGGTGTTGCTCGTGAGTGCGCCCCAAGTCGAAGCCAAAGAGAGCCGCTATCGCTCACGCATTTATCGTGGGAACGCGATTACGGTATAATTGCCCACGGGACAGGTGAAGCTGACGGGAGCGGTTATGTATTCAAACTCCCGTCGCTTCGCATTGGACGATAGATCGAGATTGTAGATCGAATGCTTGAATGAATGCAAATGGAAAAGGAGTACGTCACAGATGACCCTGATAAGTGAGCCGAAACACGCTGGGGTGCGCCCGCCGCGTAGCAACCCGATCTTGACCCGTGCGGATTGGGAAGCCCAACGCGAAGCCTTTATAAAGGACCCGGGCGGCTTTTTTGGCGAGATCGCCCGCCAAATGCTGCACTGGTATGACCGTGATCTGAAGGCGTGGATTACGTGGGATGCTGAAGCACAACAGTGGCATGGTTTGGATGCTGCGACTGGCATGACTATAGATGTTCCGTACACTGCTGCGTATCAGGTGTGGCAGCGCAGCTTCAATGCGGATCACGCGCCGTTCTATCGCTGGTTTGAGGGTGGGTTAACCAATGCCTGCTTTAATGAAGTAGACCGCCACGTCTTGATGGGCTATGGTGATGAGATCGCCTACTACTTCGAGGGGGATCGCTGGGACTCGACGCTGAATGATGGGCGCGGTGGCCCAGTGGTCAGCTATGCTGTGACGCGCAAGAAGCTGTTACTTGAGGTGGTCAAAGCGGCGCAGGTGCTGCGTGATCTTGGCTTGAAGCGTGGGGATCGGCTGGCTCTGAACATGCCCAACATCATGGAGCAGATTTACTACACTGAAGCGGCTAAGCGGCTTGGCATCATCTACACCCCCGTATTCGGCGGCTTCAGCGACAAAACACTCAGTGACCGCATTCATAATGCAGGTGCACGGATTGTGATCACGAGCGATGGGGGCTACCGCAACGCGCAGGTAGTGCCCTACAAAGAGACCTATACTGACCAAGCCCTTGATAAGTTCATTCCGGTTGAGGTTGCCCTTGAGATTGTGCAAACGACGCTGAAGAGCTTTAAGGAGCAGGTGCAGGAACATCATCTCGAAACGATCTTTGAGGAAGCGGCTGCCGCTGTAGAGGGGGATATTACCGTTGAGCGGCGCGACATTATGCGTGGCGTGGGGCGGGCCCTCGATCAGCTGGCCGATGTGGATACGCTGATCCAATCGCGCATCCGCACTGCTATTGCACAGGCGTTGGTTGAGTCGCCGCCGCGTGTGGATACGGTGGTGGTGGTGCGGCACACTGGACAGGATATTGTCTGGCGCACTGAGCGGGATCGCTGGAGCCACAGCCTGATGACGGATGCGCTGCTGAAGATACTGGAGAATGCCCGCCAAGCGGGGATCAATGTGCAGAGCGAGCAGGAGCTACTCGCCTTGCCCACTGAGCAGTTTATCCGCGCCCTGTATGCCACTAGCCCAGCCGAGCCGCTCGATGCCGAGTTCCCGATGTTTATCATTTACACCAGCGGGAGCACTGGCAAACCTAAAGGCGTAGTCCATGTGCACGGCGGCTACACGGCTGGGGTTGCCTATACCATGCGGATCAGTTTCGACTCTGAGCCGGGTGACACCATCTTTGTGGTTGCCGATCCGGGCTGGATCACGGGCCAAAGCTACCTGCTAAGTGCTACCATGACCACGCGCTGCACCGGTATTATTGCCGAAGGCTCGCCAGTTTTTCCCAGCGCAGGCCGCTTCGCCAGCATGATCGAACGCTACGGCGTGCATATCTTCAAAGCAGGGGTGACGTTCCTCAAGTCCGTAATGAGCGACCCGCAGAATGTCGCCGACGTGCAATTCTACGATATGAGCAGCCTGCGGGTGTGTACCTTCTGTGCTGAGCCAGTCAGCCCAGCGGTGCAGCAGTTTGGCATGGACTTGATGTCGCCGCAATACATCAACTCGTATTGGGCCACTGAGCATGGCGGCATTGTGTGGACCCATTTCTATGGGAATGATGATTTCCCGCTGCGCCCCGATGCCCACACCTACCCGCTGCCGTGGGTGCTCGGTGAGGTTTGGGTTGCGGCAGAGAGCAGCAGCAACGGCAGTACGGTCGGCTACCAGATTGCGCCGTTTGAGGAGAAGGGTGAGATTGTGGTGACGCACCCCTATCCTTACCTGACCCGCACCATCTGGGGCGATGTGGAGAACTTCACGATTGATGGCGACCGCATCAATCCGGCGTGGCGGGGGGATATTGAACGCTATATCAAGACATACTGGCGGCGCGGGCCAGTGAATGCGAGTGGCGAGGAAGGTTGGGGCTATATTCAGGGCGACTTTGCCCGCAAGTATGCCGATGGGAGCTTCAGCTTACACGGGCGCAGCGATGATGTGATCAATGTGAGCGGCCACCGCATGGGAACGGAAGAGATCGAAGGGGCGATCCTGCGCGATCAACAGCAGTATGCCAATTCGCCCGTCGGCAACTGTATTGTGGTCGGTGCGCCCCACCGCGAGAAGGGCTTGACACCGGTGGCGTTCATCCTGACCGTGCCGGGGCGCACGATTACCAGTGAAGATCGCCGCCGCTTGAACGAACTGGTTCGCAATGAGAAGGGTGTGGTCTCAGTGCCCGAAGATTACATCGAGGTCTCAGCCTTCCCTGAAACTCGCAGTGGCAAGTATATGCGCCGCTTCCTGCGGGCGATGATGCTGGATGAGCCGCTCGGTGATACGACGACGCTCCGCAATCCAGAGGTGCTGGATGAGATCAGGCGCAAGATTCAGGACTGGAAGCTGAAGCAACGCCTTGCAGAGGAGCAACGCCTCTTTGAGAACTATCGCTACTTCCGGATCGAGTATCATCCGGCTAAGCAGCTTGGCAAAATGGCGGTGGTAACGGTGACGAACCCGCCTGTTAACGCTCTCAACGAACGCGCCCTTGATGAACTGAATACCCTCCTTGACCACCTTGCCCGCCGTGAGGATGTGATGGCGATTGTGTTTACTGGACAGGGCACCAAGAGCTTCGTAGCCGGGGCCGACATTCGCCAATTGCTGGAAGAGATGCACTCCTACGAGGATGCGATTGCGCTGCCGAATAACGCCCAGCTGGCCTTCCGCAAGATTGCGCGGATGTCCAAGCCGTGTATTGCCGCAATCAATGGAGTTGCGCTGGGTGGTGGAATGGAGTTTGCGATGGCCTGCCACGCCCGTGTTGCCGATATGCACGCTATCTTTGGACAGCCCGAAATCAATCTGCGTCTGCTGCCCGGCTACGGCGGTACGCAGCGGCTGATCCGGTTGGTGCAACAGCGTCACGGTGCACAGGGGATTGTGGCTGCGCTCAAGATTCTGATGAACGGACGCAATCTGACGGCCGATGAGGTGCTCCAGCTGGGCTTGGTGGATCTGGTTGCCCGTGACGATCAGCACGCGCTTTCACTGGCGACACAGCTGGTGTTGGAGTATGCCCAAGATGGGGAACACTCGCCTCAGAGTTCCACCCTGTCGCATCTGTTTCGCACGCGGCAGCAGCTGAATGAGCAATGGGAACAGCCCGATCCCGAATTTGCGGCTCAGATTGAGCAAGCCTTCACTGATCCAGAAATCCAGCGCATCGTTGCCCAAGCGGAATGGGCCGGGCGCAGCGATGCGATTCGGCGCATCAAAGAGGCGGTGCTGCACGGCTATACGCATGGTATCTCAGCCGGCTTAGCCTTCGAAGCCCGAATGTTTGCCGAAGCAGTCGTTGATCCCGAAGGTGGCAAGCGCGGCATTCAAGATTTCCTCGACAAGAAAGCGGCTCCATTGCCCACCCGCCGCGTGATCAGCACTACGCCTGAATTAGAGCAGGAGCTGATCCAGCAAGGGCAATTGCTACCAGTCGGTGCACCTTTCTTCCCCGGCATTACCCCGATCCCGACCTATCAATACGCTCAAGGCGCACTGCGCGACGAAAAGACGGGTGCAGCCAATCATGGCGATCCGATTGTCGCGGAGAAGCAATTTGTCATTCCCGTCGAACGCCCCAACCCCAATCAGGTGCTCCTCTACGTGCTTGCCTCCGAAGTCAACTTCAACGACATCTGGGCGATTACGGGTATTCCTGTTTCACAGTTCGACAACCACGACCGCGATTGGCACGTCACCGGCAGTGGTGGTATCGGCTTAGTGGTGGCCTTGGGTGAAGAAGCCCGCCGCGAGGGGCGCTTGAATGTGGGCGATGTGGTCAGCATCTTCAGTGGACAGAGCAATCTGCTGTCGCCGCTCGCTGGCATTGACCCAATGTATGTGGATTTCTTCATTCAAGGCAACGAAACGCCCGATGGTTCGCATCAGCAGTTTATGCTGGTACAAGCTCCACAGTGCTTGCCAATGCTGCCCGATATGACGATTGAGGCCGCTGGCAGTTACGTGCTGAGTATGGGCACCGTCTACCGCGCTTTGTTTACGGTGCTCGACATCAAGCCCGGCTACCGCATCTTTATCGAGGGTTCAGCAACCGGCACGGGCGCAGATGCAATGACTATCGCGCTCAATAACAACCTGCACGTAACCGGTATGGTGAGCAGCAATGAACGGGCGGGCAAGGTGCGCGAACGCGGCGCGACCGGGGTCATCAATCGCCGCGACCCGCGCTACGATGGCATCTTCACCCGGGTGCCGACTGATCCGACGCAATGGGCCGCATGGGAAGCCGCAGGCGAGGTGTTGCTGGATGACTACCGCGCCCAGAACCATGGGCATCTCGCTGATTACGTGGTGTCGCACGCGGGCGAGCGGTCGTTCCCGCGCAGCTTCCAGCTTCTTGGTGAGCCGCACAACGATCACATCCCAACCCTCACCTTCTACGGCGCAAGCAGTGGCTATCACTTCACCTTTATGGGCAAGCCGGGGGCGGCTGATCCTGAAACGATGCTGCGCCGGGTGCGGATGCGGGCCGGTGAAGCGGTCGTGATTTACTACGGTGTGGTGCATACGGATGAGTTGGTGGATCAGGTGGGGCTAGAAGCCATCGAGACGGCGCGGGCGATGGGCGGGCGGATCGTGATTGTCACTGCGAGCGACGCGCAGCGCGACTTCATTCTGAGCTTGGGCTTTGGGGCGGCGTTGCAGGGTGTGATTAGCCTTGAGGAGATCAAGCGGCGTTCGGGCGATGATTTCGAGTGGCACACGACCATGCCCGATCTGGCCGATGCCCGCACCGAAACGGAAGCCTTCAAGGAGGGCGTGCGCCGCTTTACCGACCTGACCTTCAAACCACTGGGGGCGGCCATTGGCTCCTTCCTGCGCTCGCCGGATAATCCGCGTGGCTACCCGGATCTAATTATCGAGCGGGCTGGGCACGATGCTCTCGCGGTCAGCACGATGCTGGTCAAGCCGTTTACGGGGCGGGTGGTCTACTATGAAAATATGGCTGGGCGGCGATATTCATTCTATGCGCCGCAAGTCTGGACTCGTCACCGCCGCATCTACATGCCGAGCGCAAACATTTGGGGCACACACCTCTCGAATGCGGCTGAAGTTGCCAAGCTCAATGATGACATTGCGGCCGGGCTGCTGCAAGTGGGCGAGCCAGTTGTCGTGGCGTGGAACGAGATTGCCGAAGCGCACCAAGCCATGTGGGAGAACCGCTTGACGGGGGCGATCTACGTGGTCAATCACGCCTTGCCGCGCACTGGCTTGACCTCGAAGGATGAGCTGTATCAGGCGTGGGCGGAGCAGATGCAGCTGTAGCGATTGCCGAGCCGATGCGGCGATCACCTCGTACAGCAATGCAGGCAGGGGCGTGGGTAGATGATCTACCTGCGCCCTTGCTCCGTCTCAAGGTATAATTGAGAAGAGGCGGAATTGCTACCAGAGGAACTGAGCTATGCCAATTACGATCCCAACTGACTATACTGAGCGCACGAGCATCCCGACAGTGCTGCGGGCCGATGGCGTGGGCGTGGTGGCACAGGGGCAGTGGACGTATGCTACGTATGCCGCCTTGCCGCCCGACGATCTACGTCATGAAATTATTGGTGGAGTGCTGTATATGGCCCCTGCCCCCAACACCGCACATCAAGGTGCGATCACGCGCTTCGTGGCTTACCTCTTCCGCGATGTTGAGCAGGTTGGCTTGGGGCGCGTGCTCCCCGCACCGTGCGATGTCGAATTAGCTGCCCATACGGTGGTGCAGCCAGATGTGGTCGTGGTTCTGGCAGCGCGGCAGCATATCATCACGCCTGCGCGGGTGATTGGGGTGCCTGATCTGGTGCTGGAAATTGCCTCACCTGGCACCGTCACCTATGACCGCCACACCAAGCTCGAAGCCTATGCACGGGCGGGTGTCCCCGAATATTGGCTGGCTGATCCAGCCTCGCGCACGGTCGAGGTGCTTGTGCTCCAAGGGCAACGGTATATGCAGGTGGGAGTATTTGCGGGGGCGGTACGGCTACCTTCGCGGATCATCCCAACCTTTGCGGCAACCGTCGAACAGTGCTTCGTGTAGACGCATACACGGTATCGTCCGGTTGCGTGTCGGGCGCGTTCGGTAGGGGCTGGCATTGCGATTGATCCCCAATCAACACGCCCCTACTCCGCTAGCACCTCGCGCACAATCTCGCGGCTGCTGCCCTGCGGCAGGTACACATACCGCCCACCGAGCCACTCTGCCAGTTGGCGGGCTTCGCCGCGTGAGAGGAAGTTGCGTTGGGTGTCAATCACAACGGCACTGAGACCCTCGCTGCGGAGCCGTCCGGCAAGGCGTTGCACCTCCTCACGGGCGTGAGCAAGGCGTTCGTCGCGGCTCTGGTCGGGCTGGGGCTGGAGCGGCACGTTCGGGCGGCCATCGGTGATCAGCACGAGTGAGGTTTGCTGGATGCCCCGACTGCGGGCGTGCTGGGCGATTTGCCATGCGGCCAGCAACGCCGATGCAAGCGGTGTGCCGCCGCCAGTGGGCAGCACGTCAAGGGCACGTTTGGCTAGCTCGACACTTTGTGAGGGTGGGAGTAAGACCTCTGCCTGCTCGCCGCGAAAGGCAATCAGCGCAACCTGATCGCGGTGGACATACGCCTGTTGCAGCAGCGCATTGATTGCACCTTTTGCCTGCCGCATACGGTGCAGAGCCATTGAGCCGCTTGCATCTACCAAGAAGCAGAACAGCGTACCCGCTTTGCTGCGGAACTGCTTGATGTGGAGGTCGTCGCTGCGAAGCTGCACCCGCCGCACTGGACCATCGGCACCATCGGGGGGGGGCTGTTCAGCTTGGCGGGCGGGCTGCCATGGGGCGGCGGCGCGGAGCGTTGCAATCACATCGAGCCGCCCCTGACTGGGCTTGCCCGGCACCGAGCGAATGTGCCGCCCGCGCTTGCCGAGCGTGCTGCCGCGCGAGCCACTGCGCCCCTTACGGCGAATACTGAAGGGCGTTGCTAAGACATCGGAGGTGATCTCAGTCTCCATTGCAGCCAGCACCAAATCCTCTAGCGTAAGGGCTTCGGGGTCTGGTTCGGGCTGCTGCTCGCTGGCCTCGCTATCGGTGTGGTCTGGTTCGGTGGGGGGCGGTGGTGGCGGTTCGGCGGGGGGGCTGTCCGGCTCGGTCTCAGCGGCAAGCGGCAGGCGCGTGGCTCGCGGCAACAGCACTAGCCGCACGGCCAAAGCGAGGTCGTCTTGCTCAACCAGATCACGCCCCTCTAGGGCGGCGGCGGCAAGGGCTACCCGACACGCAAACAGATCGGCGCGTTGCCCCTCAATACCGAAGGCAAGAGCGGCTTCAGCTAATTGGTGCAGGTGCAGATCGCTGATCTGCACCGTGGGCAGCAGCGTGCGGGCTTGCTCAATTAATAGCCGTAGGGCGATGCTTTCTTCGTGCCACGCGGCGTAATCGAGCTGCTGATTGCGGCGCACTGTTTCGGCGCGGGTGTGGACAGACGTGCGGGTGAGCGGCGCAACAATGATGCCCACGCGGTCGAGCAGGTGGCGGCGCGGTGGGCCTTCGGCGGGATCGTAGGTGGCGAGGAGCACCAAGCGGGCGGGCGAGCGTTGGCTGAGGCCCTCACGTTCGACACGCACCATGCCAGTATCGAGGGTGGCTAAGAGGTGATTGAGGCTGCTATCATCGAGCAGGTTGATATTATCTACATACAGCAAGCCGCCATCGGCGCGAGCCAGTAGCCCAGCGCGGTAGTGGCGTGTGCCAGTCGCAAGGGTGGCTTCCAGATCAAGCCCACCGAGTAGGCGATCTTCGGTGACACCAAGCGGCACTTCGACAAGGTGGGCGCAGTGCGGCAAGCCTGCGACCAGTACGGCGAAGCCGCGCATCAGGCTACTCTTGCCAGTCCCCGCACCCGCGCCGAGTACAACTCCGCCAAGCAGGGGATCAACGGCGAGCAACATGAGGGCGTGCTGGGCCTGATCTAGCCCGACGAGGGCGGGGAAGGGGATGACCCCCTTTGACATGTCAACGCTGCCCAAGCTGCTCGCGGAAGGTTTTGATGATCTCCTCATCGCTGGGTGGTTCGCCTTTGCTACGTTCGTAGAGCAGCGTTAATGTGGCAACATACGCCTCGCCAAAGGCGGTGGTCACGGCAGAGGCGGTGATCGCTGAGATGGTCATGCCCGCTACCGAACCCGCGCCCGGCACCAGCTTGAGCAATGCGCCGACCAACGCTCGCCCCGTGAGGGTGGCTGCTGTGCCCGTGATGACACTGCCAACCAGTGTGGTGAGGAAGCCAGTGCTGAGCGGAAAGCCAAACACAGCGGTGATCTGGGCCAGCATGCCAATCTGGATCGGCACCAGTACCACCGCATCAGCAAAAGGGATCGGGGTGGCTCCTGCTGCTGCTGCCGCCGCTGCGGCCGCCGCCACCGCCTGATGGGCCCGATCCCGCTTGAGGTTCATGTCTACCTTCTGGGCGGCGGTTAGGGCGTTGCGGTGCGCTTCGGGCACCAGCTGCATGGTCACATCAATCAGTTCGAGCAGGCCCATCGGCGGCAAAATGTGCCCATCATCCAGCTCTTCGGGCAGTGCCCGCACGCGCATCACATTCTTGACGGCGGGGAGTTCTTCCTGTACGATCCTGCGAAAGCCTTGATCGGCGCGGGCTTTAGTGATAATTGCCACTACCGGAACGTGCTTGGCGAGCATATCCACCAATTGGCGTTCACCATCCTCGATGCGGCGCGTGTCTTCGGCAAGGCAGACCCACGCGACGTGCATATGCTCCTGTGGGCTGGAGCTGTGCTGCCGCTCACGGAGCAACGCTTCGAGCGGCTGCAAGGTTTCCACAAAGGCTTGCATCTCCAAGCCGCGTGTATCGAAAATCGAGACGGGGATACCCTCTTTGGTGATCTCGCGGGTGTCTTTGGTGACCGGCCGCCCCTGTCCGGTTGTGGCGAGTTGCCCCTGAAAGACAGCATTGATCAGCGTGCTTTTGCCCACGCCAGTTTTACCGGCAATCAGAATATTCACGCGCCCGCGCCGAGTGAGGGCTTCGTTCAGGGCGCGATCTACCTCGTGTACAATCGCAGGTTCAGCCATGCGCGATGGGTCTCCTTTCTTGATACCATGCCTAGACCCATTGTAGCCGTTGTCGGGGTGCTTGGCAACTGGCTGGATGCTTGCCTCCCGTGCCTCCTGACCCCTGCCCTTGACACCTGAAATCTGACACCTTGCTTCCTTCCACATGCTGCTCACATGTGAGCTAGGCCATGGGGGGATGTGTTGCTGGGAGCATGGCACTTGTGAGACACTCTTTGGGGCAAGTATAGGAGACTGAGCAACGGCCCACGCATCGGTGGATTGGCGACCTCGACTGGGCTCGAACCAGCAACCTTCAGCTCCGGAGGCTGACGCTCTATCCAATTGAGCTACGAGGTCAAAGCAAGCGACGGAGAGGCCGCAACTCACGCAAGATATTATACCACAAGGGCGGGCAGGTTGGGGAGCGGTGCGCGAAGCGGATTGGGGCCGAATCTTGGCACGAATGGCTTGATTCGGGGGGTGAAGTGTGGTATAGTGCTCAGTGGGCCGGTAGCTCAGTGGAAGAGCACCTGACTTTTAATCAGAGGGTCGTGGGTTCGATCCCCACCCGGCTCACCATATTGACCAGAAAGGCGCACGTGTATGGCGATACCCCCCGATCAACCTGTCGCGCCCCAATCTCCAGCAGCCCATCAAGATACGTGGCTTGAGCCACAGCCCTCAGAGTCACCCACCCCTGCACCCGCGCCCCCCCGCCAGCGTGCCAACGACCTTGATGGCAAAACGTGGACGCGCTACTCGATCTCGATCTGGAGTGACATCGAGAAAACTGCGGAAGAACAATCGAAGGGGATGTCAAAGATGGGAAAACATATTGCTTTTGGATGGTATGGAGGCAAGTATAGTCATCTTGATTGGCTATTACCGCTGCTACCCAAAACCACTCATTTTTGTGAGCCGTTTGGTGGCTCAGCAGCGGTATTGATCAATCGTGAACCATCACCAGTCGAAACATATAATGATATTGATGGCGAAGTCGTCAATTTCTTTCGCGTACTGCGAGAGCAAAAAGAAGCCCTAATTGAGTCTATTGGACTAACCCCTTTTTCCCGCGAAGAGTTTGAACTTGCAATTAGTGAACCGCTTGATAAAATCAGCCAAGTTGAGCGTGCCCGCCGCTTTTATATTCGTGCTCGTCAGGTTCGTACTGGTTTAGCTCAGACGGCCAGTGTAGGCCGATGGGCCCATTGTTTGCTCACAAGCCGTGCTGGTATGGCTGGTGCAGTATCACGATGGCTGGGAAGTGTCGAGGATCTCCCATTCATTGCTCAACGACTTTTGCGCGTGCAGATCGAGCATGATGATGCCATAGCAGTGATCCATCGCTATGACAGTGAAGAAACGCTATTCTACTGTGATCCACCATACCCGCTGAGTAGTAGAGGAGGGTGTGCTTATGGATATGAATTCAGTGATGAACAGCATCGTGCTTTGGCAGCAGTTTTACGCAATGTAAAAGGAAAAGTTGCATTGTCGGGGTATCGCTGTGGTCTTATGGATGAATTATACCGTGATTGGCAATCCATTGAAGCACCAGAGAAGTCCTGCCACTCGGTCAAAACGCCGCGAACAGAGGTGCTATGGGTTAACTTTGAAATTGATTATTCAGAGTGTGTAAAGTTGGAGCCATGGAAAACATCGTTTCCCCTTCAGCAATCCTTGATGCTGCCTACGAGCGAGCAAGCAAATACCTTGAAACACCGCTAATCCCCAATGAAGAAGTTACCGAAAGGGTACGTGTTGTTGTTCGAAATCTGCAAAATCGAGCCGGAGTTCGTCTTTTGTTGGCGGCATTGTTGGCAAAAGTACATCGTCCTCACATAGATGTTCGGAAACCATATACAGAAATAGAAGGGGATGACTGCTACTCAGGACGCACTTATGATGAACGCTATGTCGCAGCCTTTATCAACACCCATCAACTACCGTGTAACTCTACTACGGCTTTCTTAACGCCTGCTCTCCGAAATCGTAACGCAGTATTAACACCTGATTCCAATTTAGTTGGCCGTCCTGCAATTGTTTATACAGCAACACTGCAACTTCTTACAGATGTTCACGAGGGACGTGTAGATGCTGCTACGCTATTAGCAGAGACTGTACGCCAACTCTTACTGTTCCGCGATGAACGGAACCAACGTATAGAAAGTCTTTTGTCAGGATTACATGCTCTCGATGAAGGACAGCCTCTCTCTGCTGAGAGCATCATTGCACTTATCGAACAACATCTAAAGTTCAAACAGACTCATGTACGGGGAACAAGTAGATTGCCTGTGCTCATTATTGCTGCTGCATATCAATCAGTAATGGATCAACTGGGAGAGCGTGTCCTTCCACTTAGAGGACATAATACTGCTGATGAACGAACCGGTGCAGTTGGAGATATAGAGATTACCGTTACAAGCAGTGACAATGTAATCACAAGTTATGAGATGAAAAGCCGCCTTGTGACACGAGAAGATATTGATCGTGCGCTACAAAAAGTTTATGCGCTCAACCAGAGATTGCACAACTACATTTTTATTACGACACATCCGATAGATCCTTTAGTGCAAGAATATGCTCAATCTATGTACGCAGTAACAGAAGGAATAGAGTTTGTTGTTTTAGATTGTATAGGGTTTCTTCGGCACTTTTTGCATCTTTTTTACCGAAGCCGAATGCAGTTTTTGAACGCCTATCAATCATTGCTTTTAGCTGAGCCAGAAAGTGCTGTAAGCCAGCCACTCAAAGAAGTCTTTCTTGCTATGCGCCAAGCAGCTGAGAGCAGTGAATAAATATTTACACTTTACTTAGCGCAACAAGGCCCCACAACCCACTGCCCTCGCTGCAAGCAGGCGCAGGCTCTGCTCAAGGAGCGTGGCGGGTCAGGTGTCGGGTGTCAGGTGACAGGTGTTGGGTGATGGGTGTCGGGTGGCCGGTGCTAGGTGTTAGGGAGCGGCAGGATGCGATATTGTGACAATGCTAATCGTGTTCACGGATCAACCACGGCAGGATCAGCAACGGGCGGGCCAGTTGCTGCGGCGATAGCTCCAGCACAGACAGCAGAGCTTGGAGCATATGCAGCACTGGCTGTGGGGCTGGCGTGGGCGCGGGGAAGGCGGGCGGCAAGCCCATCTCGTTGCGGCGAGCTGTGGGCCGCACCCACACCCATGCATCCGGCGGAGCCTCATCCAGTTGGGCTAGGACACAGGCTTGCTTGACGGCTTCGGGCAAGCCGCCGAGTGAGTCTACGAGCGCGTGCTGGTGGGCTTCGCGGCCTGTCCAGACTCGCCCGCCAGCGAGGGGTTCGAGGGCTTCAGGGCTGAGCTTGCGCCCAGTGCAGACGCGCTGCTTGAACTGTTCGTAGGTGTAGTGGATGCCAGCGTGGATCACCTGCCGCTCATCCTCACTTGGTGGTGTGGCAATATTGAGCAGATCAGCGCGTACCCCGCGTTGCAACACCGTCGTATTCACACCAAGCCGCTCAAATAAGCCGTGCGCGTTAGGGCGCACCGAGAGCACGCCGATGCTGCCGGTGATGGTGGTGGGGTGGGCAACGATCCGATCTGCGGCAACGGCGATGTAATAGCCGCCGCTTGCGGCAACGTTGCCCAAGCACGCGATGACGGGCTTCTTTTGGGCGAGGCGCAACACGTCGCGCCAGATCAAATCTGATGCAAACGCATCCCCACCCGGCGAGTCAATGTAGAGCACGGCTGCGACTAGTTCGCTGTCCTGCTCCACTGAGCGCAACGCCCGC
This sequence comes from uncultured Chloroflexales bacterium, assembly GCA_937967405.1. Taxonomy (GTDB): domain Bacteria; phylum Chloroflexota; class Chloroflexia; order Chloroflexales; family Chloroflexaceae; genus JAAUTZ01. The sequence goes on from CALCJV010000027.1 coordinate 51,037, forward strand.
AGCACGCTCTCACTACCAACTTGACCACCATCATCGAGGGGCGAGGGAAACGGGAACGGCGAGGAGCGCGGCTCACCTTCCACCAGCGTCCCCTCAATCGGGATGATCGCTACACGGCGCGTCTGGTGGCGACGGTAGGGCAGGTGCAGGGCCCGTTGCGCCGCTTGCCAGCTTTCGAGCTTAAGCGGGCGGTCACTACCCGCATGTTGTTCAGCCAAAATTGTCTCGATCTCATCGGCATAGCAGAGCCGATCCACCAAGCCTAGCTCCAGTGCTTGCGCCGCGAAGTAGGGCGCACCGTCTATCAGTTCGCGCACCTGCTCCGGCGCAAGCTGGCGATCTGCGCTCATGCCAGCCACGAGATGCGCGAAGCGTTGTTCGAGCAGGCGTTCCGACTGTTCGCGGGCTTCGGGCGAAATCTCGGAGCGGGTGAACGAGTCGCCCGCCGATTTGTAGGGTGATACGGCGGCGACTTCCGCTGCCACGCCGAGCATCTGCAAGGCATCGCGCACAAACAACAGTTCCAAGCGCAAGCCGGTAATCCACAGACTAGCCGATGGCGGCATCAGGATCATGTTGGCGGCACAGGCGAGGTAGTACAGGCGCGTACTGGCCCCATTGAGGTACACTACCACCTGCTTGTCAGCAGCCCGCAGGGCGTGCAGCTCTGCCCGCAGATTCTCAGCCATGGCCCAGTTAGGGCTGAAGTCACGCAGCAAGAGCACCACCCCGCGCACCTGTGGATCAGCCGCAAGCAGGCGCAGTTGTTCCTGCACTTCGCCAAAGCCTGTCGTAGGGCGTACCCCTAGCATGCGCTCAAGCAGTGAGGGCGTGTCGGAGGTGATTGGCAGGTAGCCCGTCAATTCAAGGTACACAAAATCTACCGAACGTTTGCGAAAATGCCGCCACCTATTCTGTGCCCACACCCACACATTGGCAAGCTGGATACGCAGCCACGCGAGGGCGGGTAGCTTGAGCGTGATCCGCAACCAAGATGGAAACCGTATAATCATGGATATACCTTTGCCTCATGGATTTGATACTCTGTAGTATAGCATAGACAAAGGTACGTTTTATTGATTTTCTCATTCCCAATAGGGATAAACAACAGCGCGAGGCAGTTGCCCCGCGCTGGCTCCGAGACATCCTTGCTTGGGCCGTCTACCGCAGTTGTTCCTGTAGGCCCTGCTGGATCGTTGTCAGGAACTCGGTTGCTTTCTGTTCAACCGCTGCGGTTGTAGACCCTTCCGCCGCAATGATCTGCGCCAGCGTTTCGCCGTCCTGCATGCGCGTGCGGATCGTGCGCGGCGATAGCCCTGTCACATCAGCGGTGGCCCGTACTGCAAGCATTGTACTCATACGTTCTACACCTTGCGTGATGCGGGCTTCGATCTGTGCCGCTAGCTCGGTGGATTGCATCAGCTCATTGGCGCGTTGCTCCAGCTCTGCGGCCCGCTGATCGGCTTCGGCTTGGGTCATGCGCCCATTCTCGATGGCACGGGCGTGGCGCACTTCGGCATCCGCCATCACGGCCTGCACCACTGCCTCCGCACTGCTGCCATTGGCGGCTGCAATCTGCGCTAAGGTACTCCCCGCTCGCACCTGTGCAGTAATCTCGGACACGCTCAAGCCCGTCAGCCGCGCTGTCTGGCGCAGCAACGCACCTAGCGGACTGATCTCGTTCGGCATTTCGCCGCGAGGGCCACCACGCCCGCGCCCACGCAGCGTCTCCATCTGCCCCATCTGCCCCATCTGCCCCATTCCGCCCATCGGGAGTGCTGCGTCAATCTGGGTGCGAGGGGCATCCTGTGCGGCGGCAGGAGTGGGTGTACCCCACAGCAGCGTGCCTGCTAGCACCGTTCCGGCCACTGCCATCAATCCGGTCATGACGGTTGTACGTACCATGGTCTTCTATTCTCCTTCTTGCTATATCGCTATCTTCACACCAGTTCCAAACTGATGCTTGTTGTATGGTTCTAGTCTAGCGCGTGGCGATGAAGAACCTGTGAAGAAGTTCCACAGGTCTGATAGAGATCATGAGAATCATGGGGCACGTGGCGATGATAACGATTGCTGTGTAACGGATCAGGTATGATCGTAGGACATCACAGCTGCTTGGCTTGGTCGGGGGAGTCTTTGCGCTATGGTTGGGGGCTAGGGCGCAGGCCGTTACCCCTGCGCCCAGCAGTGAAGTAATGGGCCTAATTACACTGCTTGCGGCCCGCCTGCTAGCACATCTGCATCCACATCGGCAGCGAACTGCTCGAAGTTGGTGCGAAATAACTGGGCCAAGTGGCGGGCTTGCTGATCGTAGGCGGCTTTGTCGGCCCATGTGTTGCGCGGCTGCAACACGTCATCGGGTACGCTGGGGCAGTGCTGCGGCACATGCACCCCGAAGATCGGATCGGGCGTGGTAGCTACGTCGTTCAGTGCGCCTTCCAACGCAGCGCGTACCATTGCCCGCGTATAGCTAATCTCCATGCGTTTGCCCACGCCATAGGGGCCGCCGCTCCAGCCGGTATTGACGAGCCACACCGCAGCACCGTGCTGCTCGATCTTTTCGGCCAGCATACGGGCATAGACTGCCGGACGTAGCACCATAAATGGCGCACCAAAGCAGGTGGAGAAGGTGGCTTGTGGCTCGGTCACACCCTTCTCGGTTCCGGCCACTTTCGCGGTGTAGCCGGAGAGGAAGTGATACTGCGCTTGTGCGGGCGTGAGCCGACTGATCGGCGGGAGGACACCAAACGCATCGGCGGTGAGCATAATGATCGTGGTGGGATGCCCGCCGATGCCCGACAGGTCTGCATTGGGGATATAGCTGATTGGATAGGAGGCACGGGTATTCTCGGTGCGTGTGCTGTCGTTCAGGTCTACGCGGCGGGTCTCCGTATCCATTACCACATTTTCGAGGATCGTCCCGAAGCGGCGTGTGGTAGCGTAAATCTCCGGTTCAGCGGTCGGTGAGAGCTTGATCACTTTGGCATAGCAGCCACCCTCGAAATTGAAGATACCCGCATCACTCCAGCCGTGTTCATCATCGCCGATCAAGGTGCGCGACGAGTCGGCCGAGAGGGTCGTTTTACCCGTGCCACTCAAGCCGAAGAAGACCGCTGCGTTATCACCATCGGTGGCTTTGTTGGCGGAGGCATGCATAGAGAGCACCCCTTGCAACGGCAGCAGGTAGTTCAATACGGTGAAGATGGACTTCTTGATCTCCCCAGCATATTCAGTGCCGCCGATCAGCACCATGCGGCGGGCAAAGCTGAGGATGACAAACACCTCGCTCTTCGTGCCATCAATCGCTGGATTGGCGTGGAAGCCGGGCAGGCACAGGACGGTAAACTGTGGCATGAACGTGGGTAGTTCGTGGCGCGGGGGCTGGATAAACATGTTGCGGGCAAACAGATTGTGCCACGCGCTTTCGGTAATGACCTGCACCGCGAGCCGGTAGGTGGGATCGGCTCCCGCGTAACAATCTTGTACATACAGCTCTTTGCCCTGCGTATACGCCAGCATGCGGTGATACAGCCGCTCGAATTGGGCTGGATCGAAGGGCTGGTTGACTTTGCCCCACCAGATATTGTCACTGCTGTCAGCCTCCTGCACGATAAACTTATCATTGGGCGAACGCCCCGTATGCTTGCCCGTCTGCACAACGAGTGGGCCCAGATGGGAGATCAAGCCCTCACCGCGACTGACGGCATGTTCATACAGGGCGGGCGTAGTCGGATTCCACCAGACCGCCTTGGCCTGTGTAAGGCCCAATGCTTCGAGCTTCCGTGCCGAATGAATTCCGTGTTCTTGCATGGTACATCTCGCTTTCGATGTGTACGCACGTCTGTCAACCAATGGCAGGCGAGGCACGCTAAAGAAGCCGCGTGCGGGGCAGTTGCACCCAAGCAAAAAACGCACCTGAGCGGCTTCTGTCAAGATAAGGATCACGTTACCTCTATTATACGCCGCTTGGCACGTGCGTCAACGCATGGATATCAGATATAGTAGGTATGAGAGCAATACGTTATGTTTATAGATCGAGGCGTACCTTCGCGCCGAAGTCCTTCTTGGCGGCACTTGTGAAGTAGGTAGCGCAGGCTGCATCGAGCAGGTCTGGCGTAAGCGCAACTTTCTCCATATTGTACTTGGCAATCGAGATCATCTGGTCAATAATGTCCCGCGGCTGGCACATGCGGAAGGGGCGTTGTTCAGGCACATACCACTTAGCCACCAGATAATCTAGCCCGCGATCATCGTAGGGCACATTGCGAACTTTGCACATAATCCGCCAGATTGCTCGCCACTGGTCTTCAGTGGGATCAATGATCTCGAATTTGAACTTGATCCGCCGCAGGAGCGCATCATCGCCGAGATCGGAGGGGTGCAGGTTGGTGGAGAAGATGATCAGCTGGTCAAAGGGAATCTGAATCTTCTGTCCAGTTACGGTATTGAGGAAGTCATAGCGTTTCTCAAGCGGAATGATCCAGCGATTGAGCAAGTCGAAGACACGCACCTGCTGCCGCCCAAAGTCGTCAATCAGGAAGATGCCTCCATTCGCTTTCATTTGAAACGGAGCTTCATAGACTTTCGAGGTTTCATTATAAACGAGGTTGAGTTGTTCGAGGGTTAGCTCACCACCGGTAATCACGACGGGGCGTTTGATCCGTATCCAGCGGCGGTCATACTCAAAATCATCAGGGAGCGGGTCTTTCGGTTCTTCATGCACAATCGCATCATACATTTTGATCATTGCCCCATCCGCATCAATCGTGATGGGGATGAAGATTGCATCGCCCATGAGCAGCGTCATGCGCTCGGCGATGCTGGTTTTACCATTGCCGGGGTAGCCATACAGCATCACTGATGCACCAGAGTTGACGGCGGGGCCAACCCAGTTCAAGATGGACTCGTCAATCACCAAGCCTTCGAAGGCTTCACGGATGCTGCGCCGCGTCACAACGACATTCTTGATCGTCTGTTTCTTGACCGAATCGATCCACGTGGTGAGGGGCACGGGCACGGGACCAACATACTGCGTCTTAAGCATCGCATCATTAGCAGCTTGGAACCCACGCGGGGTCAGCACGTATTCGTAGTTGATGTCTCCATAGCCACGCGAGCCAGCAATATCAATATAATCCTGCCCGCGCAGCTCTTGGATCAGTTCGTCCACGATAGCATAAAACAAGCGCATCTCTTCGGCCATTTCCGAGCCACTGGCGCGGCTTTTGTTGTAGAGAATACGGAGAAAATGCTCGGCCAAGAAGGTGCGGTTCATCCCCGTTTCGGCAATTGTGCGCGGCATCGGTGGCGTGAAGCGATTGTCTAGCTTCGGGCGAGCTTGCTCTTCTGTTGGCGGCGGATCGCCGATCATCCGCATGGTGCGAATATCCTGCCCTTGTGCGCGGGCTTCAGCAATCAGCCGATCCAAATCCTCTTTGTGGAAATTGAGGTGCAGGAGCGCATCTGTATCATTGGCGGCAGTCGCTTTTTTGATTGACTCCATGAGGGCCCGAGCCACAATGTACTTCACGCCATCAACATACATATGGTGCAGGTATTCGGTTCCGCGCACGTAGCAGTCGGCTGGATGGCGAGGTATCTCGCGCATTTCATCGTAGGATTGCTGATCAAGCAGGAAGCGCATAGCAGTTCACTCTCCTATAAGGATGTATAGAACAGTTTGGGTACGGCAACCAAGCTCACTCTAGGCATCGCAAAGCATTATGCCCGCCTAATATAGATACCCTATAGTATAGCATCTTCATGGGCATGCGTCTAGCGCGTAGGCGGCAACGGGTACGCACTGCTCGGTGGCAACCGAACTGTAATGTTCTTCCCTTGTGAGTGGGCTGCTTCCGTTTTACGATAGAGCTGCGCGGTATGAGTAGCTCGTGCCGCACGGGTGAATGCTAGGTCATACAATGGTGAGTGAAAGCATGCTTGGAAACCTCTTGCCCATCAAACAGATCACGACCCGCTTGCAACACGGGCGCACCAGCCAACGTGTGCGTGGGCATATCCGTGAACAAATCCGCCGTGAACCGGCGTTGCAGTTCCTGCCGGCGTTGCTCAATGTACCGCTGCCGTTTGAGCCGCGTCCCGCCTCTGCCTCCACGTTGCTCGCTGCGGGGCCGTGGGTGCAGCTTGCCGGCTCGCCCGGCAGCGGGCGCAGTCTCGCCCTGATCCAGCTTGCGTGGCAATGGCTCCAGAGTAGCCGTACCGCGCCAGTGCTGATTGTGCCACTGGCTCTGCTGGATCGCCCAGAACAATCGCCGCATGAACTGCTTCGTCAGGTGTTGGGGCAATATCATCTCGATACTGCCCTTGCTAACCCGACCAGCACCACCGGCGAATGGCTGCTCTTGATTGATGGCTGGGAAGAGTTGCCCGCTGCCCGCCGTGAGGTGTGGCAAGAGCTATTGCACCGCCTACCGCAGCTGCTCCCTGCCGCGCACGCGGTCATCACTGTGCGGCACGATACGCCGAACTGGGATGGCTACGCGCAGGTTCGCCTTGTGCCGCCCGATACCACGCTGGTGCGGCTCTGGCTAGATACGCTCCTGCCGCAACACAACACTGCCGCAATTGTGCAGCAGCTCAGCACCCAGCCTGAATTGGCGAGTGTGCGCCAGCGGATCTTTGAGCTGGCCCTGCTCGCCTTAACGTATCCACGTCACCGCCTGCCGAGTGCGCCCAAGCAACTGTATGCGCGGGTACTGGAGCTGCTCCATGCACAGCAGATCACCCTGCCAATGGTCATCCCGTTTGACCTCGATGCACCCACACCGGATGGCTGGTTCTTGATTGGGCGGCAGATGCTGTCCTGCGCCACCCAAGCCCAAGCGATCACCCAAACGGGCAACATCACCCCACTGGTTGCGCTTGAAGTCCCTGTTCGGCACGAGGTCGCCCAGATGCTGCGCGGCACCCTAGCGAATCCGGCTCCGCTGTATGCGACGCTGTGGGAAGCCGACGATCCGCAGACGTTGGCAATCTGCCTGCGAGAGAACCCGCGTAGTGCCCCGATGTGGGCAATCCGTGTGCTTGAACGCTTGAGTGACCAACCCGCTGCTCCGCCACCTCTGCCCGATTGCCGCACGGCTCTGCTCAATGCGCTACCCGATCTTCTGCGCTTGACGGGTAATGCCCTGAGTGATGAGCGCGTATCCCGCTTGCTTTCCATCAACGCGGCTTTGATCGGTAGTCTGCGCCTGCTGCAACTGATCGATCACATCGGGCAGCGTCCAGCGACTCGTTGGGCCGCAACTGATGCTCTGCTCCGCTTAGATGGCTCTTACGCCCCCGCCCTGCTGGTCAATACCCCTGCCCCTGATGCGTTGGCCCGCGCTATGCGCTTTTATCTGCTGGCTCTTGCAGGCCCCGCTGAGCGACAGCTTTTGACTACGCCTGAAACCGACAACTGGGCGGCGGCATTGTTTGACCCTCACGTAGACCAGACACGGCGTACCTATGTCGCCCATGTGCTGCTCAGTAACGAGAGCTTGCCGGAGAGCCTACAGACAGTTGCGCTGGCATTGTTGCCGGAAGGGGCTGCTCCGGCGGCGCAGGCGCACGCCGTATTACGCCGCGCCTGTAGCGATAGCCGTGCCTCTGTGCGCCGAGCGGCACTCGCGGCACTGGTCACCCAAGAGCCGCAACAGGCGTTGCGCGTGCTGGATGAGTTGCTCGGCGATCCAGACTGTGCGAGTGAGGTGCAACACGATGCCCTTGAACAGGTTGCCCATTGGGATACGCCCGCCGCGCTCGCGTTGCTGCTGCGCTGCGCCCTCAGCCCACACTTGCCTGTGCTGTTGCGCTTGCGGGCGGTGCGCTGCTTGGCCCAGCCCTCAGCCCATACAGCTGCCCGCCATGCCGCACTCCAACACATCATTGTTTCAGATCAGGCTCCGGATGTGGTCATTGCTGCGGCTACGCATCTGATTGGAACTGAGCAAGTGGCGATGGCGACAGCAGATGTGTGCCGCTTGGTGGGCAACCGCAGCGAGGCATTACTGGTGCGCCAAATTGGGCTAGATGCACTCGGCAGGCTAGGACAGCTCCCGCATGTGCGGGTGCAGGTGCTGGCCACGCTGCGTGACGTAATCCAGCGCGAGCCGGGCAACGGTCTGATCTTGGGCAGTGCGCTTCGCGCACTCGGCGCAATTGGCTCGGCAAGCTGCATGCAGATGATCCGCGTGGTGCTTCGCGCCGAGCTTGCCCCCGCCATTCGGGCCTATTGGCAGACGCGGGTTGCTGATCTGGAGCATACCCCTGTTGCTCGCTGGCCTATGCTCACCCAACCTGCCGAGACGCAGGTACAGCTCGCAATGCTGTGGGATCGCGGCAGCACCGATGCCGATCTACCCTCTAGCTTGGATGATTTTGTCGCGCAGCAAGTGCAGCTGATCCACGCCGCAGGGATTGCCGCACTCGGTACGCTGGCTCAGCGCAATGTCGCCCTGCTGCCCGCCGTCCGCGAGCTGCTGCTCGAACTGGCCCAGTGTCATCCAACTCAGCTTGCGGCGGTGCAGCAACTGGCCCAGCTTGCCCAGCTTGATCACGGCTACCCATTGCACCTTGCCTATGCGCCGTTGCTCCATTCGGCACACACCGCGCTGCCGTTGCGTTGGCATATCATCGAACTCCTAAGCAATGCTGGTGGATACAACGCCGTCCTGCTCAGTTGGCTCGAAGATCGCAGCGTAGATTCGTTTGTGCGCGGGCGCATTGCAGTGGCACTCGGCCAAGCGGGCGAACTGAGCGCACTGCCAACCATCCGCCGCCTCGCTGAGCAACCTGACGGCGATACCTACCTGCGGATGCAGGCGGTGCAGGCCTTAGGCGCACTCGCCGATCCCGCCACCGAATCCTCATTGCTACACATTATCAGTGACGAGAATGCCCCCGACAGTCTGCGTGGGGCAGCGGCAGCAGCTCTGCCAGTCGGTCTGAGTGTGCAGATGCGCCAGTGGCTCCGTGATCTGGTGCGCGGCGAACGTCTGCCAGTCGAGTTGCTTACCGGCGTGCTGCAAACCCTCGGCCGCCAGCGCAACCGCGAATCGCTGGCCGTGTTGCTGCACTATGCCCAACACAGCCACCCACAGGTCGCTACTGCGGCGATGCAGGGGCTAGCTCTGCTGGAGGATGATCGTGCCGTGCCGATGCTGCTGAATGTTGCCCAACAGCACCGCCTTGAGCCGATCATCCGCCTGCAAGCTGTGGCGACGCTGATCCACTTGCGCGGTGCGGAGTATGCCAGCTTACTGCGGCCGTACCTAGAGAGCGGGGTGCTCTCGCTGCAACTTCAGGCATTCGATCTCGCGCTGCACGCCAATCCTACCGATCCGCTGATTGTACGCCTGCTCACTGAGCGGAGTGCGCCCCTTGCCCTGCGGCTGCGGGCGGCGCACGCCCTCAGCCCCTACCCGATCAGCCATGACAGCATGCATACAGTGCTGCTCGATGACCGCGACGATCAGCATTTGCGGCTGGCTGTCGCAGATCTGTTGGTTGCTTCTACCCACCCCCAGACGACGCACTTGCTTTACCAGTGTGCGGTCGCCACGCACACCTCGATGCGCTTGCGTCGCCGTTGCCTTGCCGCCCTTGCCGCACGGGCGGTAGCACGGGGCTTGGCCGACCCAGCCGCCCTGATCCTGACGGAACTGAGTGCTGATCCGCAGGCTGCCCCTGCCCAGTCGGATCAGGTGCAACGGGCTTTGCTTGAGCTGATCTTTACCCCCACGCTGCCTGTCTCGGATGCAGGGCAGACTGGTGATCAGCAAAACGATCCCCAACCTGAACTGCCCGCCCCAAACGCAGGCAGGCTATCAGAGGAGTAACGTGTATGGCCTATCGCATTATGATCGTAGATGATGAAGCCCTGATCCGCCAGTTGCTCACCTACCAGCTCAGTGGAGCCGGCTACACAGTTATCAGCTACGCGCAGGGGCAGCTGGCATTGGAGCGGCTGTTGCTCGATCAGCCCGACCTTGTGCTGCTGGATGTAATGATGCCCGATCTGAGCGGCTGGGAAGTGTGCCACCAAATACGCCAGTTTTCCTCCGTGCCCATCGTGATGCTCACTGCAAAGTCGGCTGATCTGGATATTGTGACTGGGCTAAAGATGGGCGCGGATGATTACATTGCCAAGCCCTATAGCCTTGAGCAGCTCTTGGCCCGGATCGAAGCCGTCTTGCGGCGGAGCCGCAGCAGCGAGCCTGCGCCAGCAATGATTCCTGCACACGGCGTTGCGGTATTGGCCGGTGGGCGTAACGCGAGTGCTGCTAGTGCCAATGCGCCGAGTGTCCTCTATGCGCCGCTGCCGCGCTACAGCCCAGAGCGTGCGCCAGAGCCTAGCTCCATGATCTCCCCTCAACCTACATCTCCCCCCCACGCAGAGCCACCTGAGCATACCCCAGAGCCGATCCACCCAGTGCCCAATCCGCTGACGTATGCCACACTTGGGCGGCGGCTCGCCGAGACACGGCGGGCGTTAGGGCTTTCGCTGTATGATGCCGAGCGCGAGAGCGGGGTGCGCTGGGAGTTTCTGCAAGCCCTCGAACGGGGGCACTTCAGCTACATCCCGCGCCCAGAGCTACGCAGCGTGCTGCACCGCTACAGTAACTATCTGGGGCTTGATCTCCGCGAGCTAGTCCGCGCTCATGATCCGGACCATGCTCCCCAATTCGCATCTGCGCCAGCAAGCACGATCTCGCCCGCCCTCGTGATCATGCTGATCCTCGTGCTCGTAATTATGATGAGTTGGCTGCTGCTCAACATGGTACAATAGAGGCGAGGATTCGCTGTACATAGTTAAGAATGGGCGCAGATGCACGAGCAATCAGAGGCAACGACGATCTACGAATTGGTTGGTGGCGCAGAGACGTTTCGCCGCCTTGTAGAGATATTCTATGCACGGATTGAGCACGATCCCCTGTTGCGGCCGCTGTTTCCGGCTGATCTTGAGCCGGGCAAGAAGCATCAGTATCTCTTCTTGATGCAATACTTCGGCGGCCCGACAACCTACAGTGAACAGCGTGGCCACCCACGCCTCCGCATGCGCCACGCCCCTTTTCCCATCGGCAAGCGCGAGCGTGATGCGTGGGTGCAACATATGCATGCGGCAATTGATGCGGTGGGCATTCAGGAGCCAGCCCGCACAGCCATGCGAACCTACTTTGAACGCTCTGCGACCGCCATGATCAACCAATTTCTGCCGGGTGAAACGATGCCCACACAGGGGTAGTTTGGCCCTAATCGGTAGGGTGCATATCGCGCAGGAATGCAGCACACGCTTCGGGCAGGGAGGGGTTGATATACATGCCACTGCCTAGCTCGAAGCCGGCCAAGCGACTGAGGCGTGGCACAATCGAAATGTACCAGTGGAAGCTACTCGCTTCATCGCCGCGCACCGGGGCGGTGCGGATGATCAGATTATAGTCTGGATCGTGCAGCCCAAAGTAGAGCCGCTGCAACACATTCCGCACGATCCCCGCCAGATCGGCTAGCTCTTCCGCAGGCACATCGAGAAAACTTGAACGTGCAATGCGTGGCACAATCCACATATGAAAGGGTGAGGCGGCGGCATACAGCACAAATGCGACAAAGTACTGGCTACTCGTAACTAGTCGTTCCTGTACCGCTAGCTCATGCTCCAGCATCGCAAGGATTGGATTCTCGCCGCGCTCCTCAACGGCCCGCCGTGTTTCCGCAATGCGCCGCCGGATGCTATCCGGCACCACGGGCAAGCCTATCAACTGGCAGTGCGAGTGCATCAGCGACGCGCCGGCCCGCTCGCCGTGGTTCTTGAAGAAGATGACCTGCTGCACCCGCGTATCGGCAACCATCGCCCGCCCGCGTCGCTGCATCGTCTCAAAGACGACCTGCACATGGTAGGGGTCCATCAAGGCCAGCGTCATATTATGGCGCGGATGATTCACCAATACCTCATGGAAGCCGATGCCGGGCATACTTGTCTGGATACCGAAGGAGACCTCAAGCGGCACACCATCGCTGGCAAGGGCGGGGTATTTATTGCGGACAACGCGGGTCAGCCACTGCCCCTGTGCAGGGAAGCGTTCAACCTCCAAATCCAACTCCTCATTGCCAAGACAGAAGGGACAGCGTGGATCATACTCGGGGCGATCAGCGGTGATTAAGCGGTTTGGTGCTTCAGCATAGGAACTGGGACGTTTCGCACGTTCACTTGCAATGATGACCCACTCACGGGTCACATAGTTTTGACGCAGTTCCGGCATACTAGCTTCCTCGTAATAGGCGCGACGCGGTGCCCCGCGTATCACCGAACGCTATGCGTTGTGGATTCGCTGCTGCTATTGTAGCATAGGCTTGTGTCCTCCGGTGCAACCTGTCCGGGCCATGTATATCGCCTTGAGCTTGGCTCCTCTGAGTGGCACGGCGGCATGGTTGTCGCCCGCTTGCCGCGTATGCTACAATATGAAGTGGGGAGAGTCGCTGTAGCCTATTTGGATACATACTTCATGACAGACGATACTGCACCTTTGACAGCTTTCACCTCCGACGCAGAGGAACAGCCTGAACAGCCCGCCACGCCGTTGCCTACCCCTGAGCCACGCTCGCCGCTGCGCCTACGCACCTACGCGCTGGGCAGTATGCTGCTTGCCCTCGCATTCGGTGTGGCTGGGCAGATGGTGTTTATGGATCGGCGCGAATTTACATGGACGGGCGTGATCCTGTTCTTCCTCGCAGGCGTAACCTTCGTGCTTGCGGGGCTGCTGCACACCGCCGCCAATGCCGCTCCTGCTGCCAATGAGCCAACGACACCAGCACAACAGCGCGAACCTTCGCCGTTTGAGCAACGCCTGATCGCCTTTTTCTTGGGCCTGCTTCAGCCGCTCGTAGGGCTTGCGCTGTGGCGGCAGCTTGCCGTGCTCGGCGCACTGCTGCTCACTGGAGGCCTACTGTACATCCTGCAACGTGAACCGCGCCTCGATGATTACAACTGGACCTTCGGGGTGTGGGTGGCAGCGATGGGCTTGTTTGTGATTGCTGTTGCCCCACCGCGCCGCGTGCCCCAGCTCGATGGGGCGGCAGTGCGGGCATTCGTGCAGCAGCACGGGCCACTGTTGGCGGGCAGCGTGGCGGTGCTCGTGGCGGCACTGGTGCTGCGGGTGTGGAATATTGCCACCATTCCGCAGACACTCGGCGGCGATGAAGCCGAGCAAGGCTGGGAAGCGATGAAGGTGCTGAGCGGCGAGATCAAGCACCCCTTCATCACTGGCTGGCTCGATGTGCCTACCATGTCGTTCTACTACACGGCCATCTTCATCGGCACACTCGGCGAGACGATCTTTGCGCTGCGCGTGGGGTGGGCCCTCGTTGGCGTGGCAAGCATTTGCACCACCTTCCTGCTGGTGCGGCGGCTCTTCGATCTGCGCCTTGCCGCCACCACTGCCGTCCTGCTCACCGTCTACCATTTCCATATCCACTACTCGCGGCTCGGCTCAATCCAGATTGCGGATGTGCTGTTTGTCTCGCTCGCTCTGTGGTTCCTCTATCGCGGCTATGACAACCGGAGCTACCGCGATTGGGCGTTGTGTGGGATTACGGCGGGCATTGCCCAATACTTCTACGCGGGCGCACGCCTGATTGTGTTGCTAGTGCTTGCCGTTGTGCTGTTCCTTGCCCTGCGCGATATTCTCCAGTATGGCTGGAAGGTGCTGCGCGAACGCTACCGCGAAGCCGTTGTGCTCTTTGGGGCGATGCTGATTGCGATGGCTCCCGTGATCCAGTTTGCGATCCGCTTTCCCAATAACTACAACGCCCGCGTGAATATGGTCGGCATCTTCCAGAATGGTTGGGTTGAGCAGGAGATGGAGCGGCGCGGAGTAGGCCTAGAAGTGCTGCTGTTTGAACAAGCCCAACGCTCGTTTCTCGCCTTCCATGTCTACCCTGACCGTACCTTCTGGTATGGTGCGCCAGACCCGTTGCTCGATGCGTTCAGCGGGGTACTCTTTGGAATCGGCTTGATCTACGGGTTGTTTCATGCCTTTGATCGGCGCATGTTCCCGATGGTGGCATGGTGGGGCGGGGCAACTATTCTGGGCGGTGTATTAACAATGGATCCGCCTTCCTCGATGCGGCTTGTCACCCTCTCTGCGCCAGTGATGTTTTTTGTAGCTCTCGCCCTTGTCAAGATCAGCGAGATTCTGCTTGGGCTATTGTCTACTACCGATCCCGCCCGCGGGCAACGTTGGCAGCTGGCCCTGCTGGCCGGTGTCGTGCTGTTTCTCGGCTTGATCAACATTCGCTTCTACTTTCAGGAGTACACGCCCCTGCGTATCTATGGCAACTACAATGCTGTCGTTGCCACTGATCTGGGCATGCGGGCCCACACCGAATTCGGAGCCGATACGCGGATGTACTTCTTCGGGCCACCGCGTATGTACATCGGCTTCGGCACGATCCGCTACCTTGCGCCGGATGTGGAAGGCGTGGATTTCTTTGATCCAATCACGAGTGTGGCTGATCTGGATGTGGTGCTGCCTGATAAGCATGCCGCGTTTATCTTTCTGCCGGAGCGGATCAACGAGCTTGCGCTGGTGCAGGCCCGCTTCCCCAATGGTGAGCTGATAGCGATTCAGTCGCCAGTGCCAAGCCGTTCGAGCGAGCCGCTCTACTTTGTCTATCGGGTGCCGCGTGAACAGATCGGCACTGAATTGTTCTCGCATGGGGCTTCCTAAGCCTATATATGCTTTGGCTTCTCCTCGCAACCATTACAGCGTTTGCGGATGCAACCCGTAATGTGGTGATCAAAGGCAAGCTGAGTACTTTGCCAGCCCAGTTTGTTGCGTGGGTGTGGGTTACGAGCACGCTCCTGTTTCTGCTACCAACGCGCTGGTTCTTGCCGCCAGTGATGCTCCAGCCCAATCTGTGGAGCTACTGGCTCGCTAGTGTGCTGATCAATACGTTAGCAATCCTGCTCTATACATTGGCGATCCAGATGTCTGATCTTTCGCTGACGATGCCGATGATCGCCTTCTCGCCCTTGTTTATGTTGCTCACCTCGCCGCTCATGCTGGGCGAGTTCCCCTCGCTGATCGGAGTGATCGGGGTGTTGCTCGTTGTGATCGGCGCATATCTGCTCAACCTGCACGAGCGCAGCAACGGCTACCTCGCGCCCTATCGCGCCCTGTTGCGTGAGCCGGGCCCACGCCTCATGCTCGGGGTGGCGGTGCTGTGGAGCATCTCGGCCAACCTCGATAAGCTCGGTGTGCAGGCCAGCTCACCGGTTATGTGGATCATCTTGGTCAATCTGGGCTTGTCGCTCACGTTCGTTCCGTTGATGCTGCGCCAGACCCGCCAGCTACGCCAGCTGCGCGTAGCATCGGGCATGGTCGTTGCCCTGCTGGCAATCGGACTGCTGGATGCGCTCGCACTCCTCACGCAGATGTATGCGTTGACGCTAACGCTGGTGGCGTATGTGATTTCAGTCAAGCGTACTGGGATCATCATCAGTGTGGTGCTAGGGGCGGTGCTGTTCAAGGAGCCGGGTTTTCGTGAGCGGCTGACGGGTACATTGGTGATGCTGACGGGGGTGCTGTGCATTGCCTTTGCATAGGGGGCTATGTATCCACACAGCTAGTATATCCTCACGATTTTTTCATCCCATCCGGCTCCCAAATATGGTACGCTACGTACTCAAGATAGCAAAAAAAATGCTATACTGCATGACATTGGCGGGCTGCCCCACCACATCCATGCAGCCGCTCATAGTGCGATAGAATCAGGAGCAGTGCATGAACGCGCTCAAGCGTGTCTTTCTAGATTTTTTTAGCGTGCGGGTTCCGCTTTGGCTGATCGCCCCCGTGCTTGGGATGACGCTCGTCTTTGGCATGGGTGGTGGCTACGTGGGGGCGCGGCAGATTAATCCCTCGACTGAATGCCCTGAAAGCCCCGAAGTGTGTGACGCATTTGGGGTATTTTGGCAGGCATGGAATATCGCTAGTCAGCATTTCGTTGATCCTGAAGCAGTTGATCCGCAACGGATGACCGAAGGCGCAATCATTGGGATGCTCGATAGCCTCGGTGATCAGGGGCATACGCGCTTCCTCTCTGCCGAAGAAACTGCCCGCTGGACGGAATCGCTGTCGGGTTCATTTGAGGGGATTGGCGCATACATTGATGTGCGTGAGGGACAGACGGTGATCGTCGCTCCGATTGAAGGCTCACCCGCCGAAGCAGCGGGCATTCGCCCCAACGATATTATTCTGGCCGTAGACGGCGTGTCTACCGAAGGCTGGACCGTCGAGACGCTAGTAACAAATGTACGTGGCCCACGCGGCTCGCAGGTAGTCCTGACGGTGCTCCATCGCGGTGAGACAACACCGGTTGACATAACCATTACCCGTGATCGGGTACAAGTGCCGAGTGTCACATGGGCAATGCTGCCCGATGATATTGCCTTGGTGCGGCTCGCATCCTTCTCGCAGCGCTCAGCAAATGAACTGGAAGCCGCTTTGACCGAAGCCCAGCAAGCGGGGGCACGCGGCTTGATCTTCGATCTGCGCGACAATCCGGGCGGCTTGGTGAATGAAGCTCTCGGCGTTGCCAGCCAGTTCTTGCCAGAAGGCTCGGTAGTGCTGCAAGAGGAGTACCGCGATGGCAGCCGCAAGGCATCACGCACCAACCGCACCGGCGTTGCCCAAGATATTCCAATGGTGGTGCTGATCAATGCGAACACAGCCAGTTCATCCGAGATTGTATCGGGCGCACTGCAAGAGGCGAAGCGGGCGACGTTGGTGGGGCTACCGACGGTGGGCACAGGCACGGTGCTGTCTACCTTTGCACTGGAAGATGGCAGCCAACTGCTGCTGGGGACATCGCAGTGGCTTACCCCACAGGGGCGGTTAATCCGCAAGCAGGGGATCACCCCCGATGTCGAGGTAGGGCTAGCGTTAGATGCACAGGTGATTACGCCCTCAGTTGTGGGCGAACTTGACCCCAATGAGCTGATAGAGCGGGGTGACGCGCAGGTACTTGAAGCCCACCGTATCTTGACCGGCAACAGTGCCTCGCAGTAACTTCGTACCATTGATATTTTATGCCTTGACGAAACTGAAGCGGCATGGTAGGCTTAGGCTAGCGTTTAGCATTAGACGAGCGACATGATGCGAATTTCTAGCAAAAGCGAATATGGCGTGCGGGCTCTCTTTGATCTCGCGCAGCACTATGGGCAAGGCCCGGTGCAGAGCGAAGAGATCGCCACGCGGCAAGGCATCCCGCCCAACTACCTCAACCAAATGCTGATCTCGCTGCGGCGGGCAGGCTTAATCGAGAGCCAGCGTGGGCCGCAGGGTGGGCACATGCTTTCCCGTGCGCCAGAGCAGATTACGCTCTACGATATAGTCTTGGTGTTAGAAGGGCCGCTCGCCCGCTACGAAGCTGGGCGCGAAGACCTAACACCGACCAACCCTGAAGACGGCGAGTATGTGCATGCCGTCTGGGAAGCCCTCCGCAACGCGATTGAAACGACGTTGCAACAGATTACCCTCGAAGACCTGTGCCAACGCAAACGGCAGCGCACAGGCTTTAACATGTACTACATCTAGCGGACGGACACGCGGCATTCCGCAGCTCTCTTACGCTGACTGTAGGGCCCAACACTGACGTTGCGTGGATCAGCGCGATGCCTGCGCTCGGTAATTGTTTTCATCCAAACTATCATGTAATCTAGATTACAGACAAACTGGCGGAAATTGTGCAAAGTATGAACAAGCTATGTGCATCGTGCTGCAAATGCCCTATATAATGCAAGCCCTGCGTACATAGCCACCATTGGAAAGGTTGTACCGTGTCCCACTCCGAAACGGCATTACTACCATTTGGAACCTCTCCCGTAGCACCTGATACGGACGTATATCCCCGCGTGCAAGCTGATCCTGCACGCGCCACCTCTGCGCGAGAAGCCCTTGCTAAAGCGGGCATTGTCCATGATCTGCAAGCCCTTGAAGAGCTGCTCCTGACCCGTACTGTCTCGCACTCAGACTATATCACTCGCGCTGGGGCGCATACGGTGCAAGCCGGTGGCAAACGCTTGCGGGCCGCATTGGCGATTCTGGCGGCCCGGCTTGGTACGTATCGCTTTGAGCAGACCGCGCATGCGGCGGCGGCGGTGGAGTTGATCCACGCCGCATCGCTGGTGCATGATGATCTCATAGACCACACCCTGCGGCGGCGTGGGCAAGTCACGGTGCATACGCTGTGGGATAACGATGTCGCCTTGATGGTGGGCGATTACTTCTTCGCCCTCGCTTCGGCAGAAATGGCCCTCTGCCCCGATCCGCGTATCATCACCTACTTCGCGCAGGCCGTCCAGACGATTGTAGAAGGTGAGTTGCATCCCGTCACCGATGTCAGTCCGTTTGCGGTGGCTATGCAGCAATACTTGTACAAGACCGGCGCAAAGACTGCGGCCCTCTTCGAGGCGGGTTGCAAGGCGGGTATGGCAACTGGCGGCGGCTCTGAAGCTGAGATTGAGGCGTTGGGGCAATATGGCTATGAGCTGGGTATGGCCTTCCAGATCGTGGATGACATTCTTGACTATACGGGCAATGAGCAGATGCTGGGCAAGCCGGCGGGCAACGATCTGCGCGAGGGAACCATCACGCTGCCGCTGATCTATGCGATCCAGCAGGCGGATAGCCCATTCCTCCGCGACATGATCGGCGCAAGCGATGCCTCCCCTGAGCAGCTGCAATGCGCTCTGCACCTGATCGAACAGTCGGGCGGGATTGCGCTGGCCCGCCGCGACGCAGAGCAGTACATCGCACAGGCAATAGCTCGGCTAGATCGGTTTGCGCCGTCGCCGGCCCGCACCGCCCTGATCGAATTGGCGGAGTTTGTGTTGGAGCGTCAAGCCTGATGTCTGCCCCTCATCGGGCGTGGGTTGGCATGCTAGCGCATGTGGCGTGTTGGTGAAATTCAGAAATGGTTGAGAACCCTAGATTTGAGGATGAAGATGCAATTGCAAAATACGGTAGCCGTGATTGTTGGTGGTGGGCGCGGGCTTGGGCGAGCAATTGCGCTCGGCTTTGCGGAGCAGGGTGCGACGGTGGTGGTTGCTGCACGTAGCACCGACGAGATTGCCGAAACCGTCTGGTTGATCGAAGAACACGGCAAGCAGGCATTTGCTGTTCCCACTGATGTGCGCGACAGCCAGCGAGTGGATGCGCTCGTGCAAGAGACACTGCGCGTGGCAGGTGTGCCGCAGGTGCTTGTCAATAGCGCGGGGATTGGGCGGCGTGCGCCCCTGCTTGAAACTTCTGAGGCAATGTGGGACGAGTTGCATAGCACGCTGCTGCGCGGCACCTTCCTTGTGACCCGCGCCTTCCTGCCCCATTTCATTGAGCAGAAGCGCGGCAATATTATCAACATCGGCGCACCCGTTGAGAAACTCGCCATCCCCGGCTTTTCGGCCTACAGTGCGGCCAAGCACGGCGTGCATGGGCTATCCGCAGCATGGGCGAAAGAACTCCGGCGCTACAGCATCAACGTGAATGTTGTGCATCCGGGCGGCTTTGCCAACACGCGCCTGATGCGTGAAGCCGCCCCCGAAGTTAACAAAGGCTTGCTTGAGCCAGATGCTGTCGTTGAAGCAGCAATCTACCTTGCCAGCCAGCCACCACGAGGCCTCACTGGCGAGATTATTGATACTTCCGTCTGGCACGTGCCAGTTGCATCCTAGATCATTGCAAGCGCAACCAAGACGTAGCGAAAAAGTTGTATTGAAAATGGTATAGTCAAGCAGGAGTATTGCTATGTGGGACGCAAATGCTGAGATAGATGAGCAAGAGGTGGTGGTTGAGCTAGTCGAAGAGGAAGAAATAGATACGCGCCCTATCGGGAGCGAATTGATGGAAGACTCGGTGCAGCTCTATCTGCACGAGATTGGGCAAGTGGCCCTGCTAACAGCTGAACAGGAGATAGACCTCGCAAAAAAGATTGCTCGCG
Source organism: uncultured Chloroflexales bacterium (assembly GCA_937967405.1). Lineage (GTDB taxonomy): Bacteria > Chloroflexota > Chloroflexia > Chloroflexales > Chloroflexaceae > JAAUTZ01. Next base: position 71,032 of record CALCJV010000027.1, read on the forward strand.
GTCTGGAAGCCAAAGCGCAGCTTGAGAAAGGCTCCTTTGAGTCGTGGAAAGATCGCCTACCGTATGAGCGTGACATCGCCATTGCCGACGAAGCCCGCCGCCAACTGATCCAAGCCAACCTGCGTCTTGTGGTCAGTGTTGCTAAGAAATACATCGGCAGCTCCATGTCGTTTATGGATCTGGTGCAAGAGGGCAACATTGGGTTGATGCGAGCTGTCGAGAAGTTTGATTACAAACGCGGTAACCGCTTCTCGACGTATGCGACGTGGTGGATCCGCCAAGCGGTGACGCGAGCGATTGCCGAGCAGAGCCGCCTGATCCGCCTGCCTGTACATCTCAGCGAGTCGATCACGCACCTGCGCCGAGCGATCTATAAGCTGGAGCAATCGCTTGAACGTGAGCCTACCCCCGAAGAGATTGCCCAGTCGCTCGGCATGAGCCTGCGAAAGGTGCGGCGTTTGCTGCAAGCGGCCGCCCAGCCTGTTTCGCTCGAGCAGCCGCTCAACAATGACCGCGAAGGGCGGATCGGGGAACTGCTGGCCGATGAGACCCAAGAGTCGCCGATGGAGATTGCCGCCCAACGCATGCTGCAAGCTGAGCTGGCCCAAGCCCTGAGTGAGCTACCTGAACGCGAGCGCAAAGTGTTGCTGCTACGCTACGGGCTAGCTGATGGGCAACGACGCACGCTCGAAGAAGTCGGGGTGGCGTTTGGGATCACCCGCGAACGGACACGCCAGATTGAGGCAGAAGCCCTCCGCCGTCTGCGTGATCCGCAGGTCGGGCAACGCTTGCAAGGCTACCTCGAATAGGATTGGTGGCAACGCTCACGATCCTTACCCGGCATTGATTGACATAACAAAAGCGGCACGCAACGTTCCCTATACATTCCCTATGCGCGTGCCGCTTTTAGGCGCAAGTACGCTGGGGAGCAGGTGTGACGGGTTAGTCAGGCAATCCACACAGATTACTCGTCCTCATCATCCAATTCGTAGAGCAGATCAAGCAGGGCTTCGGCCCGTTCTTCGAGGGCTTCTTGCCCACCACGCTTGAGCGCATCCTCCACTGCGGCAATGGCCGCCTGCAAATCGGCAGAGGCTATGCCACTGGTCTGTTGCAGGGTGCGGTGGGCCCGGCGCAGAATGCTGTCCAGTTCATTGCTATGAGCGGTAACGTGTTCGTAGTCGCCCTCGATCAAGGCGGTATCGGAGCCTGCGTTGGCATCACCAAGCAACCCACCGAAGATGCCGTGCTCCCACTCGCCGAGTAATTCTGGATCAGCTCGATCAAGCTGCTCTAGCTCGTCGCGGCGGGCCCGGAGTTCGGCGGCGGAGCGGTGGGCCCGGGCGGCCTTGACCGTCATGCTGGCCTGTTTGCCACTGCCCCGATCCACTGCCGACACACGCACGATGCCATTGATGTCGAAATCAAACTGGACCATCACCCGTGGCGGCTGGCCCGGTGTTTCGGAGCGCAAATCCTCAAACATAAACTCTCCGAGTAGGCTGTTGCGTGAGGCTATCGGATGCTCGCCCTGATAGACCTTGATCTCAATTGCGGTTTGGTTGGGATGCAGCGCAGAATAGACTTCTGAACGGGAGGTAGGGATTGTGGTGTTGCGTTGGATAATCACGCTGTAGCGATCCGGCACGATCTGCCCATACTGCCACTGGGCCACCTCGATGCCGAGTGAGTGCGGGGTTACGTCTACCAGTATCGCATCAAGTGGCTCACCCGCAATGATTGCGGCTTGCACCGCTGCACCAAGCGCAACCGCTTCATCGGGATTGATCGCTGTTTGGGGCACGATCTGGGTATGCTCCTCAAGCATGCGCTGCACGAGTGGGATGCGCGTGCTACCACCCACCAGCAACACGGTATCCAGTTCGGCTATGCTCAGGGCGGCATCGCGCAGGGCGGCATCAAAGGACTCGAGCGTGCCTTCGAGCAGGTCTACGATCAGGTCTTCGAATTCGATCCGCGCCAACTCAACATCGAGATGCAGCGGCTTGCCTTCGCGGGTCAGTAGAAACTCTTCGCGCACCCGTACAAACGGCTGCGTGGAGAGCGCAATTTTGGCGGCTTCGGCGGCCCGCAAGAGGCGGGCGTGGGCCCGTGTATCGGTGCGCGGGTCTACTCCGTAGTCGGCTTCAAAGCGTTCGGCGAGGTACGTGACAAGGCGTTGATCGAAGTCATCGCCGCCGAGTTGGGTGTTGCCATGGCTCGCCCGCACCTCAACGACACCACTATCTAGCTCGATGATCGAGACATCGAATGTGCCGCCACCGAGATCGTAGACCGCCACCAACTGCCGTTCGTCGCTACGGTTTAGCCCATAGGCAAGTGCGGCGGCAGTCGGCTCATTGATGATCCGCTCGACTGTCAAGCCCGCCAATTCGCCAGCCTCTTGCGTGGCTTGGCGGGCGGAGTCGGAGAAGAAGGCGGGCACAGTAATCACTGCTCGGTCAACTGGTGCGCCGAGCGTCGCTTCGGCCCGCTGCTTGATCTCGCGCAGGATCAAGGCGGAAATCTCCTGTGGCAGATAGCTGCGCCCGCCCAACTGCACCTGTGTATGTTGCCCCATTTTGCGTTTAATTGAGCGGATCGTCTGATCAGGGTAGAGCAGCTGTTGGTTTCTGGCGGGCGTACCGATCAGCAGGGCCCCGTTGGGGAGTGTGCCCACGACCGAGGGCATAATCCGCTCATCGCCGAGGGCGATCAGCTGGGGGACACCCGCGACAATATGCGCGGCTGCCGAAAAGGTTGTGCCGAGATCAATCCCAATAATGTTGCTCATCCGTTGCTCCTATCTACGTCTGCTGGCGCGGTGGGACTGCCTCCGAGTGGTGTGGTGTAGGCATCGCTGGCAACGACCACATCGGCGTGTCGAATGATGCGAGACCCCATACAGTAGCCACGCCGTAGCTCACTGATAATCGTTCCGTCGGGGTGTGTCGCACTGCTGCTGGCAAGGTCAAGCACGCGGTGCAGGTGCGGATCAAACACTTGATTGGCAGTGGGGATTGGCTCAATGCCCGCTTCCGCGAGCAGATCAAACACACGCTGGCGTACATACGTCAGCCCCACGAGCCAATGCTGGACAGCTTCGTGCATGCTAGCGATGCGCCGCAGATACGGGGTATCGAGGCCGAGCGTGCGGGCGAGCCAGCCCCGCTCTATCGGTGCGCCAGCGGTGGTGAGCAGTTGCTCGCCAGCACGCAGAGCTTCATCGAGGCTGTCGGCGATTGGCAGCAGGGCGAGGGCAACATCGTGCTGCTGCTGAGCACGGGTTTGGGCGAGGTGCTGCTGGAGCAGTTCCAGTTCGCTAGTGTGGCGAGCATCGGCTGCTCGCAGCATCTCCAGCGTAGCGGTGGTCTGCTCATACTGCGACTCGGCGAGGGTGGTTGCTTTGAACTGCTCGCGCCCAACCCGACTTACCTGCTTCTCTAGGGTAGCAAGGCGTTCGAGCAGGGTGGCTTGCAGGCTGCTCTGCTGGCTCTCAAGCTGCTGTTCAAGGCGCGTCGGGAGGCTTGCTAGCTGGGCCGTAAGTTCGCGGAGGGCAGCAGCAGCAAGCTCTGGCGCAGGTGCGGCAGGCGGTTCTGGCGGGCGCGGGCCGCCAACTGTCGGGGACACTGGCTCAACTGGGGCAGGGGGCTGGTGCGGGGGATCAGCCAGAGCCAAGCCAGCCCACAGGCGACGTAGCCACGATGAGGTTGGTCGCAAGTCAGAGGAGTTGCTCACGGTAGCACCTTGCGATAGTGTTCACGCCAATCGCTGCGACCGAGATCACTGAAGCCTTGGGCAACGCGCAGAATGTCGGCCACAGACACAGCAACCTGCATCTGGGGGACTGTCAGGCGCGGTAGTTTGGCGGGCGGCTCCCAATTTCGGAGCATCTGCATATCCGTCTCAAGGCGGCTTTGCGGATCACGGAGCCGCTCATAGGCGGCGCGGATCTGCTTGAAACGTTCCGGTTCGCGTTCCGGTGGGTAGGTGCGGACAAGCGTGAAGTAGGCTTGCTTGATCTCGGCCGCAGTTGCGTGGGGCTGTAGCCCAAGCACAAGGTAGGGACTCTGCATCGGGTTTGGCGTAGGGGGATGTGTGTCGTTCATCGTGATTGCCTCAATCTAAAACGGGTGGTCAGCGTCACCATACTCATCTGGCAACCCATCGTCTGTGTAGGTATCGTCGTGCAGGGCCATTTGCAGCGACATCCGGAGCATTGGCGTGCCAATCATCTCGCGGATGTGGGCTGCTTGTTCGGCAAGCTCGGCATCACCCTGTTCGCGGGCACGTTTTTCCGCTTGACGGAGAACCTGCCGCGCTTCGCGGTTGGCTTCCTGTAAGCCTAAGATTGTCCCAATAATGATCAGCGTCGTGATTTCATGCGGGGCCAGCTGTTCAGCACGGCGAGCATACGCTAAGGCCAAGTCGGGGTCAATCAAGAGCAGATCGTGGGCGATCTGGAGGGCGAGTTTCGCATTCTCCGGATCAGCGTCAAAGGCTGCGGCAAAGGCTGCCCGTGCCATCTCCAGCAGTTCATCGCCGATTGGCGTGTGGGGTGCAAATGGGTGGCCAAAGACGATCTGCTGCATCCCGCGCTGGGCTGCATTACTATGGATGGCAAACATACGCCCCAAATCAAGGTGGAATGGCAGGCGGTGATCTGGCTCAATGTGCTGAAGCGCCCGTTGCCAAATTTGGCGGGCACGGTCTAGCTCGTTGAGCAACACCCAACATTCAATGATCTGCACGTATGCTCGTGGGTCTGCATTGCTCAGGGCAAGGGCCTGTTCGAGCAGGGGCGGAACGCGGTGATAGGCTTTGGTATCCATGAGGACATGCGCCATAAAAATGATTGGCGTATAGTTTTGTGGATCAAAGTGCTGGGCGGCTTGGAGTAGCTCATAGGCTTCGTCATTGCGTCGGATAGAGCGTAAATCGTCAACCTTAAGGAAGGCTAGATGCATGATCCGCTGGCGGAGATCGGGGTCAGACGGATTCAGCGCGAACAGGCGCAGCAAGGTGTCGTACTGAAACATAGTACGCCACGAGCGGGTATACTCAACCTCAATTTCGGTCTTGAGCAGCAAGGCTTCGATGTTGTCTGGATCAAGCTGGATGATCTGAAGCAGTTCCTTCGAAGCGGTGCTGTATTGACCGTTGGCAAGCATCGCTTCAACCATTTCGAGGCGCAGGGCCAGATTCTCCGGCTCAGCTTTCACCATCTGGCGATAGACCTTGATCGCCTCGCCGGGGCGGTTAGCGTTGCGATAGCATGCCACCACCCGCCGCCGCACCCATGCCCATGCTGCATCATCGTAGCCGGGGACGGGCTTGGCATTGCTGCGTGGGCGGGTTCGTGCAAGGGCTTGCCACTGTTCGGCAGTGGCGATCCACGCCTGTTCACGGTTGCCATCAGGTGGAGTGTGGGTGGCTTGGGCTTCATAGGCAAGCGCAAGGTTGTGCAGGATCAGGCGCGGCGAGCCGAGCTTGGGGCTGTTGCGTTTGATGATGTCGTGCGCTGCGCTCCAGCACATGATCGCCTGTGTCCAGTTGCGTTCACGCATCGCCAGCATGGCAACATAGTTGAGAAACGGGGGCAGGGTGAGCGCAGTGGCAAGCGGCAGATCAGGCATAGCGACAGCACGCAGAGCTAATGATAGGGCGTAGGCACAGTCTTGCGTCGTTTGCACTTCTGGTGCTGCTTGATTGATGCATTCGTTGAGGGCAAGCGGGAGGGCAGCATGCAATATGCCATAGATGCGTTCAGAGTCGTTGGGAGATTGTTCCAGTGCTGTGAGGGCATGTTCACTTGCGCGTGACATATGGCCCATCTGCCACGCCGCAATAGCAAGATAGTGTTGGCGTAGGGGTTCTAGCATCGCAGGCACTTTGAGCGCATTGAGTTGGGCATACGCAGACAGGCTGAGGCGAGAGTCAGTTGGTGTGATTGCCTGTTGCATCGCATGCAGCATGTGCGCTAGTTTGATCGGCTTATTGGGCAGGGGCGGTGGCGATGGAGAGCTACACCACGCTTGCACGAGGGCAAGCTGCTGCTGCACGGCGGGGTTAAGATTGCCGTGTGTGCTGAGCGTGGTGTGCGGGTTGCGCTGAAGGTCCACCAGTGCGACGAGTTCGGGCAGCCCCGCCCATGGTGCGCCCTCTGCCAGCAAGCGGTGGTAGATCGCTTCAGCCGCATCCAGATCGCCCGTGCGATGCAGGTGCATGGCGTAGTGATAGAGGTAAGTGTGGTCGTTGGGGAAGAGGGCAACGGCCCGCTCTAGATACGCGCCACGTTGCGGGGCGTGAGCACGTTCGCGGAGGTTCATGGCTGCCCGAAAGCAGGCTTCCGCTAATGCCGCCTGTAGCTCCGGCGTGGGGTGGGGCACTTGCTCCCAATGTGTCACCGCCAGTGCATACTTGCTGCTCTCGAAGGCTTTGCGCCCATTCGCCGGAATCGGGGCAACGGATGTAGCGGCAGCATTCGTCTGGCGGGCATCACCACGCGGCATGGGCTAGGCTCCTTCTAAATCGCGCTTCTTCTTCAGCCGACGGCGTTCATTCACATCGAGGAGCTTCTTGCGAAGCCGCCAGCCCTGCGGAGTCACCTCCACCAGATCATCTTCGGAGATGAACTCAAGCGCATCATCCAGCGACAGACGACGGGGCGGTTCGAGGCGTAAGGCATCTTCTGCGCCCACGTTATTGCGGAAGTTGGTCAGTTGCTTCTTGCGGCACACATTCACCTCCAGATCAGCTTCACGGCTATTCTGCCCCACGATCTGGCCTGCGTACACCTCCTCGCCCGCCTCTACGAATAATATGCCGCGCTCTTGGGCTTGGTTCAGCCCATAAGCGGTAGTGATGCCGCTTTCAGAGGCGATCAAGGAACCATTCTCGCGCAGTTCGAGATCGCTTCCGATTGGCTCATAGGCGAGGAATAGGCTATTGATGATGCCCTGCCCGCGGGTTGCGGTGAGGAACTGCTGCCGGAAGCCGAGCAAGCCGCGTGTCGGCACGACGAAGGTGTAGTGGATGCTGCCATCATCGAGCGGGCGCATATCACGCATCAGCCCGCGCCGCCTGCCGAGCATCTCAATCACGACCCCTTGATACTCGCTGCCGACTTCGATCTCGACCAACTCCATCGGCTCATACAGCCCATCGTCGCGCTGCTGAAGGATAACTTCCGGCTTGCTGACCTGAAACTCAAATCCCTCGCGGCGCATCGTTTCCATCAAAATGCCGATATGTAGCTCGCCGCGCCCACTGACGAGAAAGGTATCGGCCGAGTCAGTGGGGGCAACCCGCAGGGCGACATCGCGTTCAGTCTCTTGATACAGGCGATCCCGTAGCACGCGGCTGGTCACAAACTTGCCCTCGCGCCCCGCAAAAGGGCTAGTATTCACACCTATCGTAACCCGCACGGTTGGCTCTTCGACGGAGATCGGCGGCAAGGCTTCGGGTTGTTCGGCATCGGCAATTGTATCGCCAATGCCAACATCGCCGATGCCCGCCACAGCCACAATATCGCCTGCTGTAACCTGCTCAACCTCTTGGCGTTGCAGCCCATTGAAGGTGTACAGCATAGCGATTTTGGCGAGCGTAATCTCGCCCTCGCGGTTGATGCGAGCCACGGGCATGCCTTTGGTGAGCGTGCCCCGCTCCAGTCGTCCGGTCAGAATTTTGCCTTGATAGTCGTCGTAGGTACTCGTAGTCACCAGTAATTGGGCGGGTGCGTTCGCGTCTACATCGGGCGCAGGGATAAACTTTAAGATGGTGTCGAAGAGTGGCTCCAGCGAGCCGTGCAGATCAGACGGGGCAAAGCCGGCAATGCCCGCGAGAGCGTTGCTGTAGATCACAGGAAATTCGGCCTGCTCATCCGTGGCCCCGAGATCAATGAATAGATCGAACACCGCATTCACAACATAATCAGGGCGGGCCATCGGGCGGTCAATCTTGTTCACCACCACGATTGCGCGGTGGCCGGCCTGCAACGCTTTCCGGAGCACAAAGCGGGTCTGTGCCATTGGGCCTTCGACTGCATCCACCAGCAGCAAGACTCCATCTACCATGTGCATCACCCGCTCCACCTCGCCGCCGAAGTCGGCATGGCCGGGCGTGTCTACGATATTGATTTTGACCCCTTGATAAACAACGGCCGTATTCTTGGCGAGGATGGTAATCCCACGTTCGCGTTCAAGCGCATTGCTGTCCATCACGCGGGTCTCGATGTGTTGGTTCTCGCGGAAGATATGGCTCTGCTTGAGCATGGCATCCACGAGCGTCGTTTTGCCGTGATCAACATGGGCAATGATCGCAATATTGCGAAGATCGGTACGTTGCATTGATCCTACTTTCTGTACGCAAAAATCAGCCCGCGGGGAAATCCGCGCTGGGGTCTTACACTATTATAGCAGGTTCTAGGGTTAGTGCGAAGGAGCCGTGTCATTGGACACGGCTCTGGGGGCTTAGCCCGATAGCTCGGCGACGGCGTAGTCCAAGCGGTTTGCTAAAGCCGCCTACGCTGCATCTACATCAAACTCTTTGGCTTGGACAATCCACGCCTCCACTTGGGTTAGGGTTGGAGCGTGATGGGTGATCTTCTGTTGATCGTTGACTGCTTTGAGCGTGGCTTGCAAATTGGCAGGCACACGGTGGCGCAGCTCTTTGATCGAGTCCACGCCGCACTCTTCTAGCAAATTGGCCATCTCTTTCCCAACTCCGTTCAGGCGCATCAAGTCAGCCCGATTGTAGAAGGACGTAACTAAGCCAACTTCAATACCGAGTTGTTCCGCCAAATCTTTGCGTCCGGTGGGGGTACGGGCACGTTCGATCAAGCGCGTCGTATTCGTTATGCCCAGTGCTTTCAACTTCTCTTGCAACTCCGCATCAAGACCGTGAACTTCGTCCAGTGCGTACTCCATCAGGCACTCCTTTCAATCGGATATGGCTGTAGTATGGCAGTTACGGGATCGGTTGAAAATATTGTATATGAGAGTAGCCAAATTGCCAAATGAGCTAGATCGTATTCGGAGGCGTTGCCATGCAGTGTGAGCAACCGCCCCAACCGCGAATAACTTATCTCTGGGTATAGTGGGCAGGTAGGGTGCGCTAGAGGGGGCCATGCGGCTCCGCGAAGCTGCGGGCGAGGTGCTGGCGCAGGCGGGCGACACACGCCAGTAGCTCTGCGGCAACGAGCATATCCGTCGTGCGTGGGCGTGGCAGGGGCACGCGCTCGCGGGCAATGATGCGTCCGGGGTGGGCGGAGAGCACCACAACTTCATCGGCGAGAAAGGCCGCCTCAGCGAGCGAGTGGGTGACAAATAGCACGGTGGCATTAGTCTGCGCCCATACATTCAGCAGTTCGCCATTCAGCCGTTCACGGGTGATCTCATCCAGTGCGGCAAATGGTTCATCCATCAAGAGCACGGACGGTGCGAAGGCGAGGGCGCGGGCAAGCGCGACGCGCTGCTGCATGCCCCCCGAAAGCTGGTGCGGGTAGGCGTGGGCAAAGCGGCTCAAGCCGACCAGCTCAAGGCTGTGCTGGGCGGCGCGTTGGCGTTCGGCTCGGCTCCAACCGAAGATGCGGAGGGGCACTTCGACATTTGCCTGTGCGGTGTGCCACGCGAGCAGCACGGGCTGCTGAAAAACGAAGCTCACTTGCCGCGCAAGGCGGGCGGCGGTGGCACTGCGCCCACCCACGCGGATGCTGCCGCTGGTGGGCGTAATCAGCCCGCCAGCTGCCCGTAGCAGCGTGCTTTTGCCGCTGCCGCTGGGCCCAACGAGGGCAACGAAGCTCCCCGCCGCAATCTCAAGACTGATCTGCTCTACGGCGGTGATGGTGCGGGCAGCTGTGCCAAACGCAACGGTGATCCGCTCGAATTGAATTGTGCCTGCGTTGCTGCTCATCCTTGCTGCATTGTAGCGGGTGAGGGGTGATCCTGCAAGGGCTAGGTGACGGGTGTTAGGGGACAGGTGACTGGGGGCAGGTGACTGGGGGGCAGGGAAGACATACCACGAAGGGCACGAAGGGCACGAAGAACACGAA
>CALCJV010000028.1 GCA_937967405.1 uncultured Chloroflexales bacterium
GAGATGGTGATGCCGGGCGATAATGTGAAGATGACGGTTGAGCTGATTGTGCCGGTGGCGATTGAAGAGGGCTTGCGCTTCGCCATCCGCGAAGGCGGGCGCACCGTCGGCGCAGGGGTCGTGACCAAGATTATCAAGTAGCCTGACGATTGCTCGTCAGAAGGATACCAAGAGGCACGCATGACGGTTGCCGAGAAGAAGGATAAAGAACAGGTATCCGCGCCAGTGCAGCTGTTGCGTGATACTCGCGCAGAGATCAAGAAGGTCGTTTGGCCGACCCGCGAGGAGATTATCCGCCTCACAATCCTTGTGATTGCGGTCTCCTCAGTTATCGGCGTGGTGCTGTTCGGGGTTGACTCGTTCTTCCTCTGGCTCTATGCATTGCTGCTTGATGTGGTGTCGTAAAAGCTGTACTGAATGAGGGAATGCTGGACACAGCATACGTGAGCCAGCATGATATAGAAATCATGCCAGACAACGAACCTAAAACCGCATCTGGTGCTGCGGCATCAGATAATCAGATTGAAGTGCGGTGGTATGTGATCCATACCTATTCCGGCTACGAAAACAAGGTGAAGCAGAACCTTGAGCATCGTATTGACTCGATGGAGATGCACGATAACATCTACCGTGTGATTGTGCCTACTGAAGAGGAGATCGAGATCAAGAATGGGCAACGCCGCACGGTCAGCAAGAAAATCTACCCCGGCTATGTGTTGGTGCAGATGCGCCTCACCGACGACTCGTGGTACGTTGTCCGCAATACGCCGGGCGTAACGAGTTTCGTTGGGCATGGTAACCGCCCAACTCCGCTTGAGGATAGTGAGATTAAAGCGATCCTCAAACAGATGGAATCGGAAGCACCAAAGGTGCGGGTCAGCTACCAAGTGGGCCAAGCAGTTAAGATTACGGATGGGCCATTCACCGATTTCGAGGGGATTGTGGATGCAATCGATCACGAGCGCGGTCGGGTGCGAGTATTGGTGTCGTTCTTTGGGCGCGAAGCCCCGATTGACCTTGACTTCCTGCAAGTGACGCGGCTGGTGGATTAAACGATAACGCAGAACGTTCAACAGAGAACGTAAAGTCGCAGGCGGCTCTGCCAATGCGCTTTGCGTTCTCTGTTTGTGAAACTATTGTTGAGGAGAGAAGCGTGGCAAAGAAACTGGTAGCCGTTGTAAAGATTCAGCTCATGGCTGGCAAAGCCACTCCAGCTCCCCCCGTTGGCCCTGCTCTTGGTCAGTACGGGATCAATATTATGGGGTTTGTTAAGGAGTACAATGAGAAGACTGCCGCCCAAGCAGGGAGTGTGGTTCCGGCTGAAGTCACGATCTATAGTGATCGCTCTTTTGTCTTGCGGTTGCTTACCCCACCTGCGGCTGACCTGCTGCGGAAGGCAGCGGGGGCGAGTCGTGGCTCACCCACGCCGAGTCGAGGCACTCCGGCGGGTACGATCACCAAGAAACAGCTCCAAGAGATTGCCCAAGTCAAGCTGCCGGATATGAACACGACCGATTTGGATATGGCCGTTCGCACTATTGCAGGCACGGCCCGCAGCATGGGGATTGTTATTGTAGACGAGTAACGTAGTGGAGCAGAGGTGGGAGGAGCAATTGCTCTGCTTGCACCACAAGGAGGAACAGGATGCCGAAGCACGGAAAAAAGTATCTCGAAGCTCTGAAGAAGGTTGACCGCAGTAATCTGTATTCGCCCGATGAGGCGATTGCGCTGGTCAAAGAGACGACCTTCACCAAGTTTGATGCAACAGTTGAGGCCCACCTGAGGCTTGGAATTGATCCGCGCCATGCGGATCAGAATATCCGCACAACCGTTGCGCTGCCGCACGGCACTGGTAAAACGGTGCGCGTGCTAGTATTTGCACAGGGCGATACCGCTCGTGCTGCCGAAGAAGCGGGAGCTGATATTGTCGGCGCGGATGAACTGATTGCACGCATTGACAAAGAGAGCTTCTTCGATTTCGATGTGGCCATTGCCACGCCGGATATGATGGGGAAAGTCGGGCGGTTGGGGCGTAAGCTCGGCCCACGTGGGCTGATGCCCAACCCGAAGAGTGGCACCGTGGTGGCCGCGGATGATATTGCCGATACGGTGCGCCAAGTTAAGGGTGGGCGGGTTGAGTTCCGCAATGACCGCACCGGATTGCTGCATGTTGCGATTGGCAAGACGAGCTTCAGCAATGAGCAGCTGCGCGAGAATTTTGCCGCCTTGATGGATGCCGTCCGCACGGCTAAGCCGAGCGGCGCAAAAGGAACCTACGTGCGGAGTGTGACGCTGACAAGCACGATGGGCCCCGGTGTGCCCGTCAATCCGGCTGAGGCACAGGCCCTCTAGCCATGTGGCATAGGTTGCCTGCGAACATACCAAATTGATCGTGTCTGAACGGGATCGTTGTTTTCATCACAACCAATCCCGTGCCTACCGAAGACCGTTGGCGGGGCTACGCTCCTTAATGTAGGCCAACCGAGGTGGCTCCTTTGGACCAGAATTCATCGCGTTGCGGTGGTCTGCGGTGCAGCCGTGCGCCGCGTGTCGGCCACGCACGCTGATGGGCTACAGGGATTGAGGTCGCCACATCCTTCGGGAGGCTGTGGCGATTACTGTTTTAGTGGCACAGGAGGAGGTGAGACAATGCCGAATCAGCGCAATATTCAAACGGTAGCCGAGCTGAATGAGAAGATGGCTCGAGTGCAGTTTGCGGTGGTAGCGAACTATCGCGGCATGACGGTCGAAGAACTCTCAGAGCTACGCAAACGCCTGCGCCCGCAAGGTGCAGAGATGGTCGTTGCCAAGAATACGCTGTTGCGGATTGCGGCTCGTGAAAATGGACTAGAGGCAATCGAACCGTTATTGGAGGGCCCTACATCAGTTCTATTTGTTTATGATAATGTGGCTGAGACCGCCAAGTTGTTTAATCAGTATCTCAAAGAGCAGCAGAAGCTGGAGGTACGCGGGGGCTTGCTGGGCAAGACGCTGTTGCAACCAGACAGCTTGGCAGAGGTTGAAAAGCTCCCGTCGCGCATGCAGGTGCTAGCCCAGATTGTGGGTGGTATTCAGTCGCCGCTAGCTGGGTTGGTGGGCGTACTGAATGCGCCAGTGGCCGATTTGGTGGGCGTGTTGCAGGCGGTGCCGGGCGAGTTGGTAGGCGTGTTGCAGGCCCGCATTACGCAGCTACAGGAAGGTGAAGCAGGCGCAGCGGCGTAGGCCTAGTTGGTTGGCACGGGTGAAGATCAATCTTGTGCGAGCATATTGGCCCGCATGAATATGGAATCGAATCAACGAAGTCTAACACGTATAAGGAGACACACAGACTATGGCTAGTGAAAAGGTTCTCGGCATTCTAGCGTCAATCGAGGCATTGAATGTCCTCGAACTGGTTGAGCTGAAGCAGGAGATGGAGAGCAAGTGGGGGGTAACCGCCGCCGCACCAATGCCAATGGGTATGCCGATGATGGGCGTGCCGACGGCGAGCACAGGTGGTGCTGAGGCGGCTCCGGCTGCGCCAGTGGAAGAGAAGACTGAGTTTGACCTGATCCTGAAGGAGATCGGAGCGAACAAGATTCAGGTTATCAAGGTCGTGCGTGAGCTGACCAACTTGGGCCTGAAGGAAGCTAAAGATTTGGTGGAGTCTGCACCCAAGCCGGTGAAGGAAGCCTTGAGCAAAGAGGAAGCTGAAGCGGGGAAGAAGAAGCTGGAAGAAGTCGGCGCGGTGGTCGAAATTAAGTAAGCCAATGTAGGTCGGATCAGGTAGGGGCAGCGGCAAGCTGCCCCGCTTGCTCTTGCTGGCAGGCAGGTGGGTGTGGCTGCGGGCCCACCTGCCGAAATCCTGTGCACGACCGCTTGACGTTCACCGTCTCGCGTGCCATAATGAAAGGGGAGATTTCTGACAAACTGCTGAGATGAGCAGAGATCACAATTGCACATATGCTGAAACCGCTTCATTGAAGCGGTGGCTTCGTTGAACGAATGGGGCAATAGGGAGAGCATGCAGCCGACGATCCTGAACGAACGTTACAAAATCGAAGCCAAAATCGGCGAAGGCGGCATGGCTGTGGTCTATCGCGGCTATGATGTGCGGCTCAATCGCACCGTTGCCATCAAGGTGTTGCGCTCGCACTATAGCAATGATGCCGATTTCCTCAGCCGTTTTCAGCACGAAGCACAGGCAGCGGCGATCCTCAATCATCCTTATGTGGTCAAAGTCTATGATGTTGGGCGTGATGGCGATACGCACTACATCGTCATGGAGTTCGTGAGCGGTGAAGACCTCAAGACGATCATCAATCGTGAGGCTCCGCTCAGTGTGCCCTATGCGGTAGCGATTGCGGAAGCAGTTGCCTATGGGCTAGAAGCAGCGCACCAACTTGGTTTGATTCACCGCGACATTAAGCCCCAGAATATCTTAGTGGCTCCCGATGGGCACGTGCGGATTACCGACTTCGGGATTGCGAAAAGCCACCTCAGTACCTCGCTTACCCAAGCTGGAATGACCTTCGGGACGGCCGATTATATTTCGCCGGAGCAGGCCCGTGGGCAACTTGCTGGGCCGCAATCGGATATTTACGCACTCGGCGTGACCCTGTTCGAAATGCTCACGGGGCGGCTCCCGTTCGTGGGTACGGGCGCATTGAGTGTGGTGATGCAGCATATTGGTTCAGAGCCACCGCGCCTGCGCCAATTCAATCCGCTCGTGCCGCCCCAACTCGAAGCCCTCGTGCTACGAGCAATGACTAAAGACCCGCATCAACGCCCAATCAGTGCGCGAGTGTTCGCGCAGCAGTTGCAGAAGTATCGCGGTGTTGCCGAACAGCAGACGGTCGTTTTGCCTGCCCCCGCCGAATACCGTGACCGCGAGTATCATACCGGTTCTGGTACAGTGATGCAGCACACCGGCAATTCGGTGGCCTTAACGATTCCGGCCGGCACTGCGACCCCGACGCTGCATCGCCCAGCGATGATGCCCCCGGCGCGTGCAGTGGCATCGCGCCCACCGCAGCAGCAGGGGCACGGCTGTGGCATTGCGCTGATCGCCTCGCTGCTGATCCTGTGGATGTTTGGGGTAGTCACCCTCTTTGCGCTTCCAGTGATGGTGCGCTCTAGCCAGCGCGATGGGGTGGTAATTACGGTACCTACGCCGCTGATCTACCCGACCTCCACCGAGCCAAGCAATGTTGCTCCTAGCCCATCGCCGCAACGTAGTGCCACCCCAGTTGATCAGGAAGAGCAACTCGTGCCAGAGCCAAGCCGCATCCCTACGCTGACACCAACTACGCCGCCAACAGCTACGCCCGTGCCGCCAGTGCAAGTGCCGAATGTGGTGGGCTTGGCCGAGAGTGATGCCCAGTTGCGCCTGCGCCAAGCCAACCTTGTGCCAGTGCTCCTCAGTACCATCTTCGATCCAGAGATTCCGCAGGGTTTTGTTGTAAGCCAGAGTGTGTTGCCGGGCACGGATGTGAGTACAGGCAGTGAAGTAGGCTACAGTATCAGTCAGGGTCCGCAGATCGTGCTTGTGCCTGATCTTGTTAATCTTGCCGTGGGGATTGCCCGCAATGAGCTAGAACAGTTGGGCTTGCGGGTAGCTTTTATGGAAGAGCCACACGCCACGGTGCCCAAAGATCGGGTGATTCGCCACGAGCCGGAAGCACGGGAGCGGGTCAAGCCCGGTGATACGATCTTCCTTGCGGTAAGTATGGGCGATGTCGTGCGCTTCCCTGATGTGATTGGGCTGCCACGTGAGCAGGCAGTGCAAATTCTGCTCCACCTTAATCTGAATCTCGAATATGTAGATGTGCAACAGCGCGAGCAAATTGGCGAGAGCTTTGACCAGATTGCCCCCAACACGGTAGTGAGTGCAATGGCAGATGGCAGTCCAATTGGCAATGGCGCATACATTCCCCGCCTGAGCCGGATTGTATTAGGAGTGCGTGCGCCAAACGAGAGCACCCCGCCGGGCGCGGGGCTGCCGCAGGGCAGTGCCGGATCAGACACGGGCGGCGTACTGCCGTTGCCAATCCAGCCCGATACTCCCCCATTCGAAGCTGATCACGCAGAGCCTAACCCCTTAGCCCCATGAACAACACGATCCCCGCAAACGCACGGTTTGTAACGGTGGTGACAACGTACCTCGAAATTCCAACGCAAGCGCAGTTCCGCCCAGCATGGGCGCAGTGGCGAGACCACGCGGAGGTACAGGTGCAGATCGCGCACGAGCCATTGCCCGCTTTCTACCGCTTCCTCTACACTACAGTGGGTAAAGATTACTACTGGCGGGATCGGCTCACGTGGAGCGATGAGCAACTGCACACGTATCTGAGTCAGCCGAGTGTCACGCTGATGGTGCTGTATGTGCGCGGCACACCCGCAGGCTATGTCGAACTAAATACGGCTTCGGATGAACTAGGCACGGAGGTTGCCTACTTCGGCTTGATACCCCAATTTCACGGGCGCGGCTTGGGCAAGTATCTGCTCTCGGTTGGAGTCCAGCAGGCGTATGCTGATGGAGCTGAGCGGGTGTGGGTGCATACTTGCACGCTGGATAGCCCCCACGCCCTCGCCAATTATCAAGCTCGTGGCTTTGTGCCGTATCGTAGCGTGAGCGCGGAAGTGTGGCTCTAGTGGGAAGCCGCAGCAGATTATGGTTCTCGCATCCACTGCATCTGCGCTTGCTGGCCATTCCCAACACAACATCAGTCCTCAGGTAGGATGATCTGCTCTAGCTGAGCTATCAAGAGCGGCACATCGTGCTTCACCACTGTCCAGACGATAGTGTCATCCACGTACAGGTAGTCGTGGACGAGCTTATGGCGCATACCAATAATCTCCCGCCAAGCAATATCAGGGTATTGCTGCTGTGTTTGGATGGATCCGATTCGGGCTGCTTCACCTAACATCTGCACCAAATGGATCAATGCCAAGCGGAGTGTTTCATCAGCATCATAATCGTGTCGCTCTAATGCTTGTGTGCGGATGAAGATGTTCCGCGCCGTATCAAGCATATGGGTGATGTAAACGCGATCACGGTTGTGCATAAATAACCTGCGCGTGTCGTAGTACATGGTCACGAATATGGGGGTGCAAAGAATGGATGGTGACAAGATCAATTGGGTGCTGTCCCCCGAAGAGGGTTTGCAGTTCATCTTGGATCCGAATGAACGCAAAGCCGGGTACATGATCTGGGGCAAACTCGACAAGCACATCTATATCGCTCGCAAGGCTAAAATCGTCACGTAAGACAGAACCAAAGAGAGCCATATACCGAATATGGTAATGTTGGCAGAATGTGTGGAGTGCTTCAGAAGAGACCTGAATAGACGTTCCTATGGGATGAACGTGCATAACGACCACTCCCTCGTATGACGTATGCCGATCCGGTGGAGCTGCATAGTGTGTATCTCCACCGGATCGATTCTTAAGGGAACTATTTCTATGCGCCCGCCCTACTCGCCCGTTGCGGCGGCCTCACTGCCAAGCAACCCCAACAGCACGCGGTACGGCTCTGGGTTCTGCGGGTGCTCCTCGAAGCGGGCCCGCTCAAACCACTGCACCGTGATCACGGAGCCATCTGGGAGCAGCTGCTGATCCGGCTCGCTGAGTGGCAAGCCAAACAGCGCAAGGCTCTCGGCGTAGCTCTTGCCCGCCTGCCCATCGAACTCTAGCCCGTGCTGCTGCCAGTAGCGCAGGAATGCCCCACAGAGGCTATGCTGGGTCTCGGCAAAGTAGAAACAATCTGGGGCAACATCGGTTGCGGCGACAGTGGCGAAGTCGCGCCAATCTCTGCCTTGCGCCGCGAGGGCCTCGGCCCCCATGCGCCCAAGCAAGACATCATATGGAGCCGCGTTGGTTGGGTGGGCTTCAAAGCGGGTGCGCTCGAACAGTTGCGTCAGGGGGGCATCGCCGTGCTGGGTGGCTGCCGCGAGCGGGAAGCCAAACACGGGCAAGCCGCCGTGCTGCTGCCAATACGCCGCAAATCGCCCTGTGATGCTGTGCCCCGTCTCGGCAAAGTGCAGGCTCGTTGGGGCAAGCTCAAGCGACGGAGCCTGCGCTCCAGTCAGCACAGCTGCCGTTGGGGAGAGGGCACTGTGCCCATAGCTTGATGTGACCTGTACCCGCACCTGATACGTGCCTGCGGCCGCATAGGTGTGGCTGACGCTGGCTTCTGCCGTCTCGATGATGGGCGTGCCATCGCCGAAGTCCCAGCGATAGCGGATGATCCGTGCGGGCGTATTGGTGCTGGCTTGGGCGGTGAACACAATCGTCTGACCCGCTTCAGCAATCTCAGTCAGCCCATTATTGGCAAGGCTGACTTGCGGGCGGTCTACGCTCCAGAACAGCACTTCTTGTAAGAAGGCGCGGCGCGGGGTGAAGCCGGGCACGTCATCGCGGATGCCCTCAAAGCCGAAGCTCAAGTTTACGGTGCGGTAGGGGATGCCCACGATGGGCTTTTCGAGCGTGGGGCTGTCACTGCTCTGCATGCCGACAAAGATACCGTCGGGGGTGCCCGGCACGCGCAGGAAGGGGACGGTGTAGCGGGGCGGGATGCGTGGATCAGCATCGCCGAATTGCAGCGCATCCACACTGGTTTGATTGCCGGCCCCAGTGGCTCCCGTAAAGATGCCACTCTCTGGGATGGAGAGGTTCAAGCGCAGATTGTCTGTCCACGGCAATTCGCCCGCACCGGTCACAATGCGCTGTTCCGCCGGAGCTGTGCCGAAGATGTCATCACCGGCCCACTGTGCGCCGAGATAGCCAAACAAATCGGAACGCCCATAGCGCGGATCAGGGCGCGGGGACGGCAGCTCGGATGCGTCGGCGAGGTTCTGCCCACTGGCAATCAGCTTGCCGCCGCTTTGGAGGTAGGCGATCATGAGGTTCTGGTCAATCGGGGTCAGCGGGGTCGGTACTGGGAGCTGCCCCGTGCCGATCTCATTGTCGCCGGTAAACCAGATGATAATCTCGAACTGTTGCAGGGTGCCCAAGGGCGGCAGGGTTTGTGCTGCGCCGGCCCGCGCATCCAGATCGAGGTAGGTGGTGGCGATGCCTTGGGCAGCGAGGGCATCGCCATAGAAGCCGGAGTAGTCGCGCAGGCCGAGACTGCTGCTGCCGTCGTTGTCGAGCAGCAGCACTTTGGTGATCTGTTCGGCGGGGAGGGTCCGAATCCAAACCGGAAGATGCAGGTCGTTCACCCCGCCGCTTAACTCAATCACGCCACCGTAATCGGCAGGGGCTTGGTCGGCGGGAATTTCAACCGCCACCACGATGCGCCCTTGCTCCTGTGGGCCTAGCGTGAGTGCTGGCGGGGAGACGCTCATGCTAAAGGGGAGCGCATCCGTGACGCGGGCACTCAGGCGGTAGCTGAGGGTCTGGTCGGTAATGTTGCGGGCGGTCACAACAGCTTCGAGGCGGGTCGGTTGGCCCATTGTGGTGGGGGTGTTGCCAAATGAGATCGAAGGGCGATCAAAGAGGAGTCCGGGATTGGCCGCACGGGCAAGGTTGATCCGCCCAGCCCCTTGATCAATCACGCTGGCGGGCTGGGTGCGGTCTGCATCGAGCCACACAGCGCGGTCGGCAGTCGCCATCAGCGCGGATTTCACATCAGCGGTGCTCCATGTTGGGTGGAGTTGCCGCAGGAGTGCGGCCCCGCCCGCGACGTGGGGCCCGGACATGCTCGTGCCAGAGCTTAGGCCGAAGCCGCGATGCACCTCTAGCCCAGTGCCCGTTGCAAAGCCAGCGGAGAGGATGGCATCACCGGGTGCAAGCACATCCGGCTTGAGGGTGGCTTGGAACGAAGGCCCCCGCGAACTGAAGCTCGTTAGCACGTCGCCGGTCTGTTCGATGATGCGGGCCGATGGATCAATGCGAACTTGGGCAGCACCACCGTAAATGGTGTACCACTCCTGCATGCCGATGCCGACTGAGCGCGGCACAAAGATAGCACTGATAAAGACCTCAGCGGCCCGATCTCCAGCCGCCATGGCAAGAACGGTTTCGCCCCCCGCTTCGGAGTTGTAGATGATTGCGGTAGATGCTCCTGCTTGCTGGGCGTGGAAGGCTTTCAGGCTGAAGGGGCACTGTCCGCGTTCGATCAGGGCAATTTGCCCACGCAGGCTTCCGATGGGCAAAGGATCGCAGGCTAGCCCGTTGCCATCAATGAGGACAACGGGTAGATAGGGGGCGGGGCCAATGACGCTGGTGATGGGCGTACCAAAGGCGGCTTCGCCGAACGGTCGCCCGCGCAGGGTGTCGGGGGCGTTGGCAGGGGCAACCACGTCTACGAAACCAGTGGCGATGGTGCGATCTTTCGTTGCTGCCCCAACCGCGATCACGTGGTCGCTATAGGCGGGCGAGCCAGCGGTGTTGGCATCAGGCCCGGCGTTGCCCGCCGAAAAGACGACAACTACCCCAGCCGCAGCGGCGGCAGCGGCTGCTTGAGCAATGGGGTTGGTTTCGGGGCGTTCGTAAGCCCGCCCACCCCAGCTATTGTTGATCACATCGGCTCCATCGAGAACCGCATCTTCCAGCGCGGCGATCAGTTCAATTGAGAAAGCACTGCCCGAAAAGGGTGACGTATTGGCATAGAAGGCTTTGTAGTTGAGCAGGTAGGCACGCGGTGCAACGCCACTGATGGTGGTCGTGAGTCCGCCAATGGTGGCGGTCGTATCGGCATTGCCCGCCGCAATGCCCGCCACGTGGGTGCCATGGCTCGAGTCGTTTGCGCTGGGTTCGGGAGTGCCGCCACCATCGAGCGGGGGGGCACCGGGGCGAATGTATTGGCGGGCAACGATCACTTTGGGGGTGGTGTACTCAACTTCACCACGCGGGTAGCTTTCAGGGTAGCTGTAGCCCGTCGGATCGAAGAAGGGGTTGTCCAGCCGGATACCAGAGTCAATCACGGCGATCTTTACGCCTGCGCCCGCATTGGCTGGCCCACCAATGGCATCACTCTGCCAGAGTGCGGTTGCACCGATCAGGTCATTACTGGAGTACATATGCAGGTCGTGGGGCAGATCGGGATAGACGGCAACTACGCCCGGCAGGGCTTGCAGGCGTTGTAGATCAGTGGCTGTGGCGTTGGGCAGTGCAATCCCGATAGCATTCAGCACCACCTGATACTGGCGATGCAGTTGGGCAGTGGGGAACTGCTGTTGGACGGTTTGGAAGAGGGTTTGCTGCTGCTGGAGCAACTGCCCACGATAGGCTTGGGCGGCAGGTGTCTCGGCATTCAGGCGCGACGTACTGGACTGGGCCGTTTGGATGGCCAATTCGGGATTGCTTAGACGCGCCTGAGCGAGGGGTGCATCGGCAAGCTGGACGATCCAGCGATCTGTCGGTGTGGCAAGTGCAGCATCAGGGGCGGATGTGGCGTGTGCGGCAGTGGGGCTGTGGGTAGGGAAGCTGCTGAAGAGAAGGGCTAGCAGCAGAAGAGGCATAAGCCGCATGCTCCAAAGTCGAGTCAGGTTCATAAACATTGCTCCATATCTAATCGGTATAGCTCCACACAATTATGCTCGTTGGTCATTGGCAAGGCGGTGCAGGGCCGCTTCGCTGAGGTTGGTCAAGGTGGCGATAGTGACAATGGGCAAGCCCGCCGCAAGCATGCGCCGCGCCATATCAAGTTGCGCTTCCTCGCATTCTTCTTGACGAGTGGTTGCGAGAATGCTGGCATCATCACCTCCACGCTTGAGGTTGACTTGGTAGATGCGCCGTTGTGCTGGTGAGAGGGTGGCTTCGGTGGCTAGCTCAAAGGCGAGGGCAAACGGTTCATCAG
The DNA here is from genome assembly GCA_937967405.1 of uncultured Chloroflexales bacterium. Taxonomy (GTDB): domain Bacteria; phylum Chloroflexota; class Chloroflexia; order Chloroflexales; family Chloroflexaceae; genus JAAUTZ01. The sequence goes on from CALCJV010000028.1 coordinate 11,783, forward strand.
CCGGTTCCGGTGGTATGGTCTCCAGCATCGGCAACTGCTGCAAGAGGTAGACCCACTGATCGGCAGGGCTGAGGTCAGCGGAGAGGGCTGTGGTGAATTTGGGCAGTTCGATAATCACTAACGTGAGCTTGTCGTAGAAGACGGAGCCGGTGGCGACATCGCAGAGTTGCACGCGGTGCAAGTAGGTCGGGTCGCTATCGAGGTGGAAGGGCAAAGTGCTAATGCTGTAGATCGGCAGGAGGTTGATGAGGATGCTGCCCTTCTCGACTTGCTGTACGATGGGGAAGGTGAGGTAGTAGAGGGCCCGTTCTTTGAAGTTGGCTTGGTGATTGCACTGCATCTCGACGATGAAGCGGCGGCCTTCGACATCGGTGCAGGAGCCATCATACACGCCGATGCGGTCATCGGCATTGGGCGGGAGTTGCTCGGTGGGGATGAAGCGCAAATCGGCGATGGGCGCGGGCAATTCCAGTAAGGCTTTAAGGAAGCCCTTGAGGACACCCCTGCTCTGCTCTGGCCCAAAGAGCCGCTTAAAACCGAAATCGGTCGTCGGGTCTATATAGCGAGTGGCCATAGCCGAAACCTCATGCTGCGCTACGATCCAATAATTCGCCGACTTGCAGAACTTCCGCAACAGTGTTGTAGAAGTGCGGGGCAACCCGCACACCTTTGCCGCGTGGGGTGACAATCACGCCGGCTTCATTGAGGTATTGGCAGCGGCGCATAGCCTCCGGTACTTCGGCAACCACGATGCCACTGCGGTGATCTGGGGCCGTGCTGGCAGCGAGACGGTAGCCCCGCTCACTGAGATCAGTGATCAGCGCATCGTTCAGGCGCAAGATGTGTTGAGCGATGCGCTCGATGCCAACCTCTTGCAGCAATGCAATCGCGGCGTTCAGGGCAACCATCCCGACCCAGTTCGGTGTCCCTAAATGAAACCGTTCGGCGGTAGGTTGCAGCGTGAAGTTGTAATCAAGGTAGTTCATCGGATCAACCACGCTGGATGTGCCAACATACGCACCCGGCACCAGTTCATCTAGTCGCTCCTGCTTGGCGTACAGAAAGCCGCAGCCGCCCAGCGACATGAGCCACTTCTGCGAGCCAGCCGCGAGGAAATCTATGTGGTTGGCTTGTACATCCATTGGGAATGCACCGAGCGACTGGATCGCATCTACGACGAAGATGATCCCGCGCTCGTGGCACAGCTGCCCCACCCGCGCTATGTCGTTGCGAAAGCCGGTGGCAAACATCACTGTGCTGAGGGCGATCACCTTCGTGCGCCGATCAATGCGCTGCTCCAGCACGTCAACATCCAAGCCGCCGTCGCGCTGTGGCACAAATTTGGTCAGCACCCCACGATGGGCTTGATTGAGCCACGGATAGATGTTGGAGGGGTAATCGCCATCCAGCACGAGCACATTGTCGCCAGCGGTAAACGGAATGCTCGCCGCAATCGTGCTGATGCCCATAGCTGTATTCTGCACAAAGGCGATCTCGTCCTTGCTGCGGGCATTGAGCAGGGTGGCGATCCGCTGGCGCAGTTCATCCTGCATCGGCAGCATCTCGCGGTAGTAGTGCATAATATGGTTGTGCTGCACCAGTTCGAGGAAGGCGTGCACGGCTTGGCTCACCCGCCGCGATGGAGCAGACACGGCCGCGTGGCTGAGGAAGGCGTAGCGTTCAGTAATGGGAAACTCGGCCCGATAAGAGGCAAACTCATGGTTCATCTGACATTCCTTGGGGCGCGGCTGATCAGGGCCACGTCCATATGTTGGAGCAACTCTTCTGATATTGTACCCTGATCTAGCCCTGTGGCGCAATCTAAGCTCGGCGCGTTGGACTCACAACCGGGCAAAACCAGTTACAATACAACATAGCATGATTATCCGCATACCATCGGGTGCTGTTCAAGCGATGATCTGTGCAGATTGTGGGGAGACAGCCAATGCTTGATTATCAGACAGCTCTCACCGGAGCCGTCGTCTTTGATACGACCAATGCCGGACGCATCTGGATGCGCGACCAAGATCGCGCTAGCCTGCTGCATCGGCTCTCAACGAATGACATTGAGCGATTACACGTTGGGCAGGGCCTACGCACGGTATTGACCAACCACAATGGGCGCATCATTGATGTGCTGACGGTGCATGCCCTGCCAGATGCGCTCCTGCTGATGACCAGCCCCCCCCAACGGGCTACCGTGCTGAGCCTGCTCAAGAAGAATATCTTCTTCAACGATAAGGTCAAGGTGGCCGATGCCAGTGATGAGCTGCACCAACTCACGCTGTATGGGCCGCACAGCGCGGCGGTGCTGGCCCAACTCGGTGCGCCTGACCTCACTGGGTTGCCCCTGCACCATATCATAGCGGCAACCATCACCGATGTAGCCGTGCAGATTGCAGCGACGTTGCCGCTCGCCGGGGCGGGCTACGTGGTGTACATTCCTGCGGCTGCGAGCGACCATGTTCGCGCTGCCCTGCGTGACGCGGGCGTAGTGCCGTTGAGCGATGCGGCATGGGCGATTATGCGCGTGGAAGCGGGCTATCCGCACTACCCTAACGAGCTATCCCTAGAGTATATTCCGCTCGAAACGGGACTGTGGGATGCGATTAGTTTCAACAAAGGTTGTTATGTGGGGCAAGAGATCATCGCCCGCATGGAGAGCCGCAACCGCATCGCCAAGCTGCTGCGCGGGCTACGCTTTGCACCCGCTGCTCCATTGCCGCCGCTGCCGCACAAGCTGGTTGTGGAGGGGAAGGATGCTGGTGACTTGACGAGTGTGGTGCAATCGCCGCGCTACGGGCAGATCGGGCTGGCGTATGTCCGCGCCGCGCACGCCGCACCGGGCACGCAGGTGGGCCTAGCCGCAAGCGATGTATCTGCGACAGTGGTGGCATTGCCGTTTAGGGGAACTGCCGATGTCAGTTGAGCACGACTCCACCTCCGCCGCCTTGCCATCGCTTGCGACGAATGTCAGCCCCATGGCGGCTGCACAGGTATTGCCCGCATGGTTGCCGTTAACTGTGGCCCTAGGCTACTGTGTGCTACTTGCCATCGCGGAACTGCTGACCACGTTCGTTGATCCGATGCTCGGCTTGGTGCTGCACATGCTGATCTTGCTGGGCTTGCTGGGGCTGACCGCACGCTGGTGGCAGCACCCCCTGCACCGCTTCCTGCTGGCGTTGGTTGCAGGGCCGCTAATCCGCATTATGAGCCTTTCGCTGCCACTGGCGGGCTTGCCGTTCATTTCGTGGCTGCTGATTACCAGTATTCCCCTGTTCGCCGCAGCATTCGTCACGATGCAGACGTTGCAGCTCTCGCGCCACGATGTCGGCTTGACGGTGCGCCCAACCCGTAGGGCATGGTGGGCTGAAGGCGGAATTGCCCTCACCGGCATTCCGCTCGGCTTCCTCGAATATGTAATCTTGCAACCGCCACCACTCGTTGCGGGGCTTGATCTGCAAACGACGTGGTTCCCAATTGTCGTGATCTTTATTAGCACCGGATTGATGGAGGAGTTGGTCTTTCGTGGGGTGATGCAGCACACTGCCTTGCCGGTACTCAGCAGATGGGCCATTCCGATTGTTGCGCTCGTCTTTGCGATCCTGCACATCGGCTACCAATCGTGGGTAGACTTTGGCTTTGTGCTGGGCGTGGGGTTACTCTACGGCTATCTTGTGCAACGCACGGGAAGCATTCTAGGCGTGACTGTATCGCATGGGTTGATCAACTCCATGCTCTTTGTGATCCTGCCCGTCGTGTTTCAAGGACGCTAGGGCGGAGAACTAGCCGAAGATAGCCTGTAGCTTGGCTAGCGCAATCATTACGAAGGCGATCAGTAGGGGCACAATAGCGACATTCAAGGCGCGATTCGCCAGCTTGGCCCAATCCTGTTGATTGCCTGAGATGATCTCTTTTTGCACCAGCAGCATGCACAAGGCCATTACTGCAATGAAGCCGAACGATACCCCCAGTACGCCGACTGTTGCAGTTGCGGTGGTCACGGTTGAAACCGTTGCCGTTGTTACCGTTGAAATCATAGCGTGTTCTTTGCTGTTACTATGGTCATACCTCATGCATATAATACCATTCTCAGGCTGATTCTGCAAGCACAAGTGGCAGATCGGACGCGAATCGGATTACACTGCCCAGCAATCATCGCGCTACCTTGCCAGCCTACTGTACGGCGTGGGCTAGTGCGCGTGGGCTGCGGCTCCGTACACCACACCGCTCCAGATCGGATTGGGATGCGGGTAACGGCGCGGCAGATGGCAGTGTATGGTGGGCTGAGGCTGAGTGCAGGGGGCGGCGCATACGGGTAGATGTTGTTTGACAAGAATTTCTGGTGTCAAACCATAATCGCCACATGCCCAACTTTTGCAAAAATTTCTCGCACGGTTTCTGTGCAAGCTATTGACAATTTAGCTGAAGTAGCATATAATCAAAACAGAGATATTTAACAGTTAAAAAAATTAGGGTTAAACAGTAGCGGGCTAGTGAAATAGAAGCAGGGCGAATTATTCTAAAGTTCCCTGCTTGTGTTGGTAGAGTAAAATTATGAGCAGCGTGTGGCTTATCTACCCACACGAGCTCTGAGAAATCGTCGCTTTTGACACAGCAATGCAGGGCATCCGTGCCTGCTTTGCTGTGGGCTACGGTTGCTTCAGCGTGCCCACTGTTGCCCAACAGAGAGCCTACCGCCCATGCGTGTGTGTTTCGATATAACCGCGGCACTGGCCCAGAGCGCAGGCGTAGGCCGCTACACCCGCGAACTTGCCGCCGCCCTTACGACCCTACCTGATGGGCCCGATCTGCTGCTGCTCCACAATCGCCCGCTTACTATGCAGCTTGAACGCTTGCCCGCCGCCTTGCACGATCTGCCGCGCCTCGACATCCCAGTCGGCAATCGGCTCTGGCGATTGGCTCTGCTCCACCCAGCGCATCGGCGGGCGTGGGGTCTCGATCATATGCGCTGCGACATTTATCACGGCCCCGATTGGATCGTACCCGCGCTGCCCATCCCAACGGTTTTGACCATTCACGATCTCTCCGCGTTGCGTTACCCGCAACACCACACGCCGCTCAATCGGTGGTATTCACGGCTGGCCCTGCCGCAGATGGTGCGCCGTGCTACGGCGATCATTGCCGACTCGCACGCTACCGCACAGGATGTCACAGCCCTGCTTGGCGTTGCGCCAGAGCGCATCACGACAATCTATCCGGGCGTAGATCAGCAGCATTTCGCGCCGCGTCCACCCGCCCTTGCCCGCCAACGGGTGCAGGCATTGCTTGGCTTCGATGCGCCCTACATCCTCGCCTTAGGCACACTGGAACCGCGCAAGAACTTGATCACGCTGCTGCACGCCTATGCCCAGCTCGGCGATGATGCGCCGCGCCTTGTGCTTGCGGGGGCACGCGGCTGGCAGGCTGAGCCGATCTTTGCGCTAGCTGAGCAGCAGGCGATTCGGGCGCGGGTGGTGCTGCCCGGCTTTGTACCCGATGCACTGCTGCCTGACCTCTATGCCGCAGCCGAACTGTTCGTCTACCCCTCGCTGTTCGAGGGCTTTGGCTTGCCGGTAGCTGAGGCGATGGCGTGCGGCGCAGCCGTGATTACCAGCACCACCAGCAGCCTACCGGAAGTGGCCGGCGATGCGGCAATCCTTGTGCCACCCACAGACGTAAACGGGCTGACACAGGCGATGCGGCAGGTGCTGGGCAGCCCTGCGCTTGCTGCCGATCTGCGCCAACGTGCGCCCCGCCAAGCGGCCCAGTTTACGTGGCAACGCTGCGCCCACGAGACGCTCGCCGTGTATCGGCGCGTGGCGGGCTAGCGAGAGCAGGGTCGGGCGAGTTGGGTAGGCAGTGATGCTTGTCATTCCATGCTGCCCATGTTATTATCAAGGCAAGGCTTTTCTGTGTATGGGATAGGTATGTAGTAACGACCAAACAATGAGTCAGCATTCGTCACCCCAGTATCCTACATCAATCGCTCTGCCCCTGATCCTCGCTTCGGCATCGCCGCGCCGCAGCGAGTTGCTCGCGCTGCTTGGGCTACCCTTCAGCATCCACACCTCCGATGTGGAAGAACGCGGCGAGTTGGCTCCCGTGCCTGCGCCGATCCTTGCCGCGTTGCCACCTTGCCCAGTTGCGCTCGATGATCACCCGACGTTGCGGGCGTGGCGCAAAGTTGCCGATGTGCACGCCCAACGCGATCACGCCCCTGCCGTGCTGCTCGGTGCGGACACAGTGGTAGTGCTCGATGGGCGTGTGCTCAACAAGCCCGACGATCCCGATCATGCCCACTGGATGCTGCGCCAACTCAGTGGCAAGGTGAATATCGTCTACACGGGCGTGTGTGTCGCCGCCCCAACTGTTGCCGATAGCCCCGCCACGCCGTCCGGCTTGCAGTTTGCGCTGAGTGCCAACCGTGTGACGATTGCCCCGCTCGATGATGTCACGATTGCGGCGTATATCGCTACGGGTGAGCCACTCGACAAAGCCGGAGCCTACGGCATTCAAGGGCTAGGCGGACGCTTGGTGCAGCAAGTGCAGGGCAGCTATAGTGGGGTGGTGGGCTTGCCGCTTGGGCTAGTGCATCGCCTGCTCACCCACGCGGGGATGCCCCCCGTGTATGAGCCAGTGACTGTGTTGCAGGACTGGCTCATCCAACAAGGAAAGGAACCACATGCATGGCTATCGGCACTACCGTAGATTTATTCATCGTAGACGATCACCCCCTCTTTCGGCAGGGGGTGCAGTACGCACTCTCTTCGGAGAAAGATCTGGTTGTGATTGGTGAGGCAGCGAGTGCTGAAGAAGCCCTGCATTGGCTGGAAAATACGAGTGCCAATCAAGAGCCAACGGTACTGCTCGCCGATCTGAATTTGCCGGGCATGAGCGGGCTAGACTTGACGCGCCAGCTGCGCCGACAATACCCCAGCATCAAGGTGGTGATGCTCAGCATGCACGAAAACGATGCACAGGCATTTCAGGCTCTCAAGGCGGGCGCGGCAGCATATTGCTCGAAAGACATCAAGCCCAAAGATTTGGCCATGATCTTGCGCCGCGTGGCGATGGGTGAGTATGTGATCAACGATATGATCTGGGAGAACCCGAAGGTAGCAGGGCGCGTGCTTTCGATGTTTCGCAGTCTGCCCCACGAAGTTGCGACCACGCCGGATGCGGAACATCTCTTCCCGCCGCCAAGCGAACGTGAGTTGCAGGTGCTAGAGCGCATTGCCGCCGGTGGCAGCAACAAAGAGATCGCCGACGAGTTAGGCATCAGCACGCAGACGGTGAAGAACCATATCTCCTCGATCCTCCGCAAGCTGGCTTTGAGCGACCGCACGCAGGCCGTGCTGTTTGCGTTGCGGCGGGGTTGGATTGACCCGCCCGATGAGATTCGCAAGACCGCGAGTGATGGTACAGTGGACGCGGACTGACGCGGACTGACGCGCCCCACACGACACGGGGCGCGTCAGGGCGGGAAACACGGATGAGCCTGCCCTGTGCCCGTCCTGCGTTACATACTCGGATCAAACCGATTCTGCCCGAAATCGTGCGGACCGGCGGTGGATAGCTGCGCCGCCACCTGCCCGAGCGCGTGCCCAAAAACGGCTTGGGCATAGATTGTGGTGAATAAAGCTCCGACACCACACGCCAGTCCACCGAAGCTGGCAACCAATGAACCCAAAAGTGAGACAAACAGCAGGATCACCCACGTCATCGGCTGGGCCCGCACCATCTCGATCACTGCGCCGAACTGGAACGCATCGCCGAGATTGTAACTCTGCACATAGCGCACAAG
>CALCJV010000029.1 GCA_937967405.1 uncultured Chloroflexales bacterium
GCATCGAGCATCCACGCGGGTAAGCCCGCATCATCTGCCGCATCGAGTGGCGGAATCAGTCCGGCACTATCATCATCGAGCATCCACGCGGGTAAGCCCGCATCATCTGCCGCATCGAGTGGCGGAATCAGTCCGGCACTATCATCATCGAGCATCCACGCGGGCACGTCCGCATCAGTCGCCTGCGGCGCACTGTCTCGCACCTCACCCCAATCCGACTGACTAGCAGTGGTTGCTGTTTCAGTGGCAAGGTCGGCAGGTTCAATCTCAGCTTTGAGCCATGCTGGAATGCTTTCCTCGCCCGGTTTCGCGGTACTCGATGCGTTCGCATCACTTGTCACATCCCGCAACCACGACGGCACACTATCAGCGGTGTCGGCTTCGTCAGCGTCTGCCGCCAGTTCTGCCTTCAACCACGCTGGGAGCGAATCAGAGCTGGGCGGTGCAGTCGGTGTATTGACGGTATTCTGTATCCCAAGCATATCTGCTTCACTGGCCAACCAACTAGGGATCGAGTCATCCAGTGAAGGCAGCCCAGCTTCTAAGGAGCTATCAGTCGGCTCTTCCACATCGGCTGGAGCCGATTGGAGCCATGAAGGTAGCTCACCGCCTTCCGTATACTTGTTCAGCAGATCGGGCACAGGGTCAGGCGGCAGATCGCGGGAGAGGTCTTCGGCGGAGACATTCAGCCAGTCGAGACTTTCTAGCGGATCAGGATCAACTGCTTCTGGGGCCGCACTGCTCGGCGTAGCGGCAGGTGCGTCGTCGTCATCCAAGCCCAAGCTGCGGAGCCAATCCGTTGCGCCAGAAGGGAGATGCACGCGCAGCGTGTCGGATTGCGGCAGGCGCGGCGGCTCGTTGGCGACCGTATGACGTGGTGCAGTTTCATCGTCAGGATCGTTCAAATCAGGCAAGCCAAGCGATGGCGCAAATGGCTCAGACGTATCCGCTTGCCGCGAGGCGGGCATCGGTGGCAGCGGGACTTCGCGCAGCCACGGGGGGAGATGATTTCGATTCTGAGCTGATGACCAACCGGTTGGCACGATACAATACCCTCACTATAATCCGCTGAGACTGCGGTTAGCGGTCCAAATACGGCTGATCGAAACCGAGCAAGACACGCATGCTGGCGACCAAGGTACCAATTGCTACGCTGAGTAATAGGGCCCGTGCGCCCGCCAACACGAGATGGCTGTTGAGCCAGTTCACGCTTTCTGGAACGAGTGGCAGACTCGCAATGGGGGCGAACTGAACGATCAACAAGAGCATGGCCACCACTACCACCACAATCCCCTCGCGGTTGCGCTGGCGCACCGCCCGCAGCATGGCACTCAGGCTAAAGAAGGCAAGCAGGGCCAAGAGGCTACTTGCCAATGGTTCATAAAAGGTGCGGAAGAAGATGCGAATCGGCTCTTCAGCAAGGCTCTGGGCCTCGATGCGCGGCGGCATCTGGCTGAAATCCGGAATACCCAGCGTGCCAAGCAGGATCACGCTGATCATCCCACCTAACAGGATCATGCTGTATGGCCAATCTGCCTCGCGCTGGCGCATGCGCTTGAGATGATTGCCCACCACACCAACGAGACCGAGCAGCAAGGCAAGGGCAATGAGCACTGCGCCCCAATTGACTAACGTCAACGCGGCGGTACTGAGCACGACTGCCAGCGGCGTACCTTCCATAATCCGCACTGTATCAAGCAGGGCATCCATAATCACAATCAAGGCAACCGCCCCAGTGAAGACGGTTGGAAGGACCCGCTTAACATCGCGCAGAAGCGTGAGTCGCACCGAAATCGGTCTCCTTATAGCCTAGGCCTAGGGCAGTGCCGGTAGCCCAAGCAACGCAGCGAGCAAGCTATAGACAAACCCAATGATGAGGACAGCAATCATCAAAGCCCGTAGCACATCGTGGGTGCGTAGGCGGGCTTGGGCAGCAACATCATCAGAGAGGTAGGCATCAGCGGCAAACACTTCCTCACCGATCAACGTCTGGTTGGTGCTGAGCAGCATCACGGGCAGAGCAGCATTACTCACGGCTCCCCCCACCTGCGGTAAGTTGCGCTGTGCGCCTTCCTCACCGAGCAGCAGAAATTCCTGCCCAAAGTCGCCAATCAGTTGGCTGGCCTCAAGCGGTTGGCGGGCATACACCGTCATCACCCCAGTTGCATAAGCCGTCGGGTCTTGGTGGGCCAGCAACTGCACACTGCCCGAGTCGAAATCCTGCGTTTGCCCGGCCCGCTGATACACTTGCCGCACAATGCCACGCAACGCCATGTGGGCCACCGCATCACCGCTGCTGACTTGCAGCAGTGCGCCATTGCGGGCGGCTTCTGTGGCAACCCGCTCGGCAGCAAGCAAGCCTGCAATGGTGGCGGCGGTGGTGGTGCGGCTACCGAGTGTGCCAGAGCCGGGCGAAAGGTGTACCGCCCGCCCGGTCTCAGCACTGCGCCCCAACGCGGAGCGGATCACGTCTAGCCCCGGCAATGGGCGGCGCGATTGCAGCCGCCCCGCCAGAGCTTGGGCGTGATGGAGCCAAACCATTGCCGCGACAATGCTCAGGGCAACGGCTGGCACAAGGCCGATCAAGATGGTTGAATTGATCAGCGAATCCAGCACAGCTATGCGTCTACCACTTCAATCTGATCTAGCCCACCATAGATCGAATACCACGCCTGCGCCCCTTGCGCGAGCACCTCATTCAGCAGGGTGACATTCTCCACCCCACGATCTGAGAGCCATGCCTCAAGCGCGGCTAAGCCCTCTTTGCCATAAATCGGGATGCCATCCTGCCACGTGGCCCGCCCACACAGCACACCACTATACGGTGTGCCAGACTCGGCCACTAGCCCCAGCGACTCGCGGAAGATTTCGTCGGTCACACCGGCACTGAGATAGATGAATGGCTTGGTGGCCACACTCGCCGCCTGTTTGATCAAAGCCATCGCCTCACTGCGGGTGTATGCGGCTTCGCCACCCACAAACGAGGGCATACCTTCAACGTAGGCCACATTGATCGGGATTTCGACTTTGAGCACATCTACGCCGTAGCGATCTTTGGAGAACTCTTCCATGTAGCGTTGCACATACTCCGGCTTCTTTTTCGCAAAGGCGAGGCTATTCGCGTCGTAGTCATCATCATAGGCGATTGGCTCAAGGAAGAACGCAATATCATTGGCTCGGCACTCTGCGCCCACGCGCTCAATGAATGCATGCTTGATGCAATTAATGCTTTCATCATCAAAGGGGTTATAGTAGAGCAGAATCTTGATAACATCTGCGCCTGCTTCTTTCAGCCGGAGCACACTCCATTCGGGCAGCAGGTCGGGTAGGCGGCCTTTGACTGACGCATCGTAACCCGTCTTCTCATAGGCCAGCAATAGCCCCGTGTTTTCGGCGCGGGCGGCCGCGGCCGGTAAGCCATATTCGGGATCGAGCAGGATCGCGGAGGCATGGGGGGTCAAAATACGTGAAACAGCGACTTTAAAATCAGACAGTTCGCTATCACTCACCTCACTCCCTTTCGCTTTCGCAATCGCTTTACGCAGTGAACCGCGTTGATCCATTGCCGCTGCCGCAATCACCCCTCGCTCGTTAGCACAGCGTTGGATGCTCTCAAACTTTCCTCGAGTCATACGGATTGTTGCCATACGTGCCTCCTCTTTGTAGATGATCGCAAAAGTTCCATCTATCGGTTGTGTACATCTGCGTAACACTCTGGCGAGCGGTTGGCTTAACGTCTATTATAGACCATTCCGTTCGTTGCTGCATCAGTGTAATCTAATGCGACATTTTACCACACTGTTCCCGCCCTGTACAATCTGAGCCGCATCCGCTTGGGCATACGCCGAATCCCTACAGCCTGCGCGAGCCAGCAGAGGGGGTGCCACGGCGTGATTAGGCACGCTAGCGTAAACTGCTAGTTACGGGTATACTACACATGTTTATGCAGATTGCTTGAGGGCCGCAATCCCTCTGGCACAGGGGTTGGCAGCCTTGTCTGAAGGAACGGTCGTGACCACGCACGAACAATCATACAATCAGCCGATGCTTGTCACTGAGCAAGCCTATCTTGAGTTATTGGCAGAGCTTGAACTAGTCAATGCCACGAACCGCAAACTGCGCCGCCAGCTTCAGAAAGCGGAGCAGGCGGCCGCTGAAGCCGTCCGCGCTCATGCCAAAATGGTGGACACATTAACGGAGACGATGCGCGAGAATACGGCCTTGACGCTAGAGCGCGATATGTGGAAAGGCCGTGCCCAACGTTTCGCCCACGATACGAGTACTGCCTCTGATCAGTCTGCATCAGATTTCCTGCGTGTGTTGTTTGGCATTGAAACGATCACCGAAGCCGAAGCCAGCGCAATCCGCAAGGCCATGGCTCGCTTGCACCACCCCGATGCAGGCGGCGATGCGGAACGCATGAAACGCTGGAACGCGGTGCTGGATCGGCTAGAGCAGCAATAACGTATGCCCCCGCTACCATCATCTCCCTCGTCGCTAGGTACATCGGTCTGGATTCTCGGTGATCAGTTGCTGGTTCAGCACCCGGCCCTGTCCTCTAACCGTACCGTGATTATGGTTGAGTCGCTGGAACGCCTGCGCCACCGCCGCTACCATGCCCGCAAGCTCGTGCTGATCCTTGCCGCGATGCGCCACTACGCTGATGCTCTGCGTGAACGGGGCTATACGGTCGAGCTACGCCAAGCTGCGTCGTTCTATGCGGGCGTGCGTGAGCATCTCGTGGCAACGGGCAATACGCACGTGATCACGATGGCGGCAGCGGAGTATGATACGCGCCAGATGCAGCACCGCCTCGCAGATATGCTCAGTGCCGATCTGGGCTACCCGATTACAGTTGAGGTGCTCCCGAACACGCAATTCCTTGTGGCCATGTTTCCACCCAAGCGTTCCCCCAAGCTGATGGAGCCGTTCTATCGCCACATGCGCCAGCAGACGGGGCTGCTGATGACCAGTGCAGGCGAGCCGGAAGGCGGCAAGTGGAACTACGATGCGGACAATCGCAAGCCGTTCGATGGGCGTAGCGTGCCGCCGCTACCAACCTTTGCGCCAGATGCCGTGACGCGCACGGCGATGCAGGATGTAGCCCAGCACTGCCCACATGTCGTCGGTGATCCGCTTGATTTCGATCTCCCGGTGACCCACGCCCAAGCCCAAGCGGCCCTCGCTGATTTCATCACCCAGCGGCTGCCCAACTTCGGGCAGTTTGAGGATGCGATGGCGCACGCCGAACCGATCTTGTATCATTCGGTACTGGCGATGCTGGTCAATATCGGCTTGTTGGAGCCGCTGCCCATGGCCACCGCAGCAACGCGGGCCTACTATGCGGGCACGGCTCCGCTCAATTCGGTGGAGGGCTTTGTGCGCCAAGTGATTGGCTGGCGCGAGTATATCTACTATCGTTATTGGGAGCTGATGCCGGATCTGCGGAAGGTAAATGCGTGGGGGCACACCCGCGCTCTGCCAGAGTTTTTCTGGACGGGGGCGACGCACATGCGCTGTATGCAGCATACTCTTCGGCGCATTCTTGCGACTGGCTATACACACCACATCGAACGCTTGATGCTGCTGTGCAACTTTGCGCTGCTGGCAGAGTTAGAGCCGCAGCAAGTCAACGACTGGTTTATGGCATGCTTTGTGGATGCCTACGAGTGGGTGATGCTGCCGAATGTGTTGGGGATGGGGCTGAATGCTGATGGCGGCAAGACGGCTACTAAGCCCTATCTTGCAAGTGCCAACTATATCAACAAGATGAGCGACTTCTGCAAGGGCTGCGGGTACAATCACAAAGCGCGGATCGGCGATGCGGCCTGCCCTTTTAATACGCTGTACTGGCACTTTCTGCTGAAGCACGAGCTGCGCCTGCGGGCTAACCCTCGCTTTGGGCCCGCCGTACTTGGGGTGAGCCGGATTGCCCCCGCCGAACGCGCCGCAATTGTGGCGCAGGCCCAAGCCCTGCTGACTAATCTTGACCAGCTCTAGCCCTATGTCTAGCCGCTACCCAATCCCCGCCGCACCGGCCCGCATCGAGTTGCGCTTCAGCAATTCGCGCTTTATCGGTAGTGCCGCCTATACCGCTACGGTAGATGCAGCCAAAGCCTACATTGCCCAGATCCGCGCTGAGATGCCCGATGCGACGCACCACGTCTACGCCTACCTGATTGGCTACGGAGCCAGTGTGACGGCGGGCATGAGCGATGCAGGCGAGCCTTCCGGTACAGCGGGGCGACCTGCGCTGGCCGTGCTGCGCGGCAGTGGTCTAGGCGATGTGACGCTTGTGCTAACGCGCTACTTCGGCGGCACGCTACTCGGCACGGGCGGCTTGGTCAAAGCCTACAGCGATACAGCGAAAGCGGTGCTAGCAGCCCTGCCGCGCACTGAGCGTATCCCCACCAACACCATCATCGTCAGCATTGCCTATGCCGCCTATACGCCCGTGCGCCACATCCTCGATGCACATCACGCCCAGCTTACCGATGAGCAGTTTGCCGCCGATGTGAGCCTGATCGCCGTGTTGCCAATAGAGCACGTTGCTGCCTGTGTCGCTGCCATCGAGACAGTCACGGCGGGGCAGGCGCAGATCGTGGTGGGCGATAGCGACACGACGTAGGTGCTAGCCACAGGCGGGAGCCATGCTCCCGCCTCCTAACTGCACCCTGACACCTGCAACCTAATCTCTACCCTCAATCACATGGGTTGCGCCGATTTATTGTTGCTTTTGGTTGTTCTGGTCGTCGGTCAACTTAATCGGCCACCACGGCAGCACCTGCCCCGCACGCAATCCCACCCATGCCCACAACACTGCTTGCCCAGCCATCAGCACAATCACGATAAACGCCATGTATGCAAAATCACCCATTGCCGACTCCTTGTCTACTATTTTGGTTCTTGCCGAGCACTTGCCAACATAAATAGTTAATACCTCTAGTATACCGCAGGCAGCATACTTTTTGCAAGCCCTGTGCAGACGGTGTTCACTTCAATTTCAGTACCCCCAGCGCATCCCTGTGCCGCGCTTGTGCTACAATGCGCCAGAACACACGCAGGCGATGCGTTGCGCGGCGCAGGCTAGCGCAAGCATCCCGTCGCCGCCCTATGGATGAGGAGCCACCATGCAGATTGCGATCAACGCGCACCTGCTCGCGCACACCCGCAGCTTTCGGCGAGCGGGCGTGTCGCACTACATCGAGCAGGTGCTCCAGCATCTCGGTACGATTGACCAGCACAATGCCTACACGATCTACACCACGCGGGGGCTAGGTGCACGCGAGTTAGGCCTACCGCCCAACTTCCGCATCAAGCCGAGCCTGCTGCCAACGATCAACCCGCGCATCCGCATTCCGTGGGAGCAGCTGCTTGCGCCGTTGCTGTTGCGGGCAAGTGGCGCAGACCTGTTTCATGGCACGCTGAATGTCGTGCCACTGGCGTGCCCAGTGCCAACGGTGGTCACGGTGCATGATCTGGCCTTCATTCGGTTCCCGCAAACCTTCCGCGCCTACAATCGCACCTATCTCGATTTTGCCACCCGCACCAGCGTGCGCCGCGCTCGGTATATCCTCGCCGTCTCGGAGCATACGCGCCGCGAGGTAGCGGGCTTGCTCGGTGTGCCGCTTGAGCGGATCATCGTCACCCCGAATGCCGCCCGCGCTCACTTCCGCCCACCCGATCCAACCCGGCTCGCGCAGTTCATCCAGCAGCAGCAGTTGCCCGCCCAGTTCATGCTCTACGTCGGCACACTGGAGCCGCGCAAGAACTTGACCACGCTGCTGCACGCTTATAGCCAGATTGCGCGTGACACTGATGCGCCGCTTTTTATTGGGGGCGGCAAAGGCTGGCTCTATCAGCCTGTGTTTGAGCAGCTCGAAGCCTTAGGCTTGCGCGAGCGGGTACATTTTATCGGCTACATTGATGAAGACGCACTGCCACTGTGGTATGCGGCGGCGACGGTCTTTGTCTTTCCCTCCCTGTACGAGGGCTTTGGCATGCCGCCGCTCGAAGCGATGGCGTGTGGCACGCCGGTGATCGCCTCGAACAGTACTAGCATCCCCGAAGTCGTGGGGGAGGCAGGGCTGTTGATTCCGCCCACCGATGCGAGCGCACTTGCGGCGGCGTTGCTGCGGGTGCTCCACGATGCGGACTTACGCCAGAGCATGCGCGAACGTGGCTTGGTGCAAGCGCAACGGTTTGCGTGGCACACCACCGCCGAGCGCACGTTGCAGGTCTACACGGCGGTAGCGCAGAATACGCCGCTGCGAGCCGCTAGTAAGCCGTGAGGTATGGTATAATTCAGGGGGTGTAGGCTACGCGGTAACCATCTCGCGACCGACTATGCCGTGACAGCAATAAGGCGCAACGAACCATGCTTGGAATTTGGGAACTGCTGGTGATGGTCATGGTGATTATCCCCGCCGTATTTGCTGTTGGGCTGCTGATACGACTCGTGTCTGAGCGCAAGGAGTAAAACGATGCCATTAGGACCGTGGGAATTGCTGATTATTTTATTGATTGTGGTTGCCCTGTTTGGCGCAGGCCGGATCGCCGGGATTGGCGGTGCGTTGGGCAGCAGCATCCGTGAATTTAAGAAAGCTGTCAACGACGACGATACGAAGCCCGCCATCACCACGACTGCCAACGAAACCAGCGAGACCAAAGAACAGAAAGCCTAGCGGTACAGTGATGTGCAGTGTGCCGCTGGGGTACACCTGCACATCGGGCTACCCTACACGCCGAATCGCGTCAGGTGGAATAGCCGAAAGGCTACCACACTGGCGCATTCAGAGTTGATCAAGAACGTGAGTTGTTGTGATGGGTGAATTTGTAGATCGAGCCAGCATTATTGTCAAATCGGGGCGCGGCGGGCACGGCTCGGCTTCGTTCCGGCGCGAGAAGTTTATTCCCCGCGGTGGGCCCGATGGCGGCGATGGTGGGCGCGGTGGGCACGTCTATCTCATCGCTGATCCGAGCCTGAATACGCTCTTACCGTTTCGCTACGATCAGGAGTTCGCAGCCGATGCGGGCGGCAATGGCGGCACCCGCAACCGCACCGGCAAGCAGGGCAAAGATTTGTATGTTCGGGTTCCGCCCGGCACCCAAGTTCGCACCACGATTAACGGGGTCGCGTATACGGTAGATTTGGAGCGGCCCGGGCAACGCCTGCTAGCCGCTCGCGGCGGGCGCGGCGGCTTGGGCAATGTCCACTTTGCCACCGCCACGCGCCAAGTGCCGCGCATTGCCGAATTGGGCGAGCCGGGTGAAGAGTTGCACCTTGAACTGGAACTGAAGTTATTGGCCGATGTGGGCTTAGTGGGCTTCCCCAACGCGGGCAAAAGCACGCTGATTTCGGCGATCTCAGCGGCACGCCCGAAAATCGCCGATTATCCCTTTACCACGCTACAACCGCATCTCGGTGTAGTCGAGGTGCACGACCAACGCTTTGTTGTCGCCGATATTCCCGGCATCATTGAAGGGGCCCATCGTGGGGTGGGCTTAGGCCTCGATTTCTTGCGCCACATTGAGCGTACACGGCTGCTGCTCCATATCGTGGATGCAGCAGGTGTGGATGGGCGTGATCCGCTTGAGGACTACGAGCGCATCAATACCGAGCTACGCCTGTATCATGCACCGCTTGCCGAACGCCCCCAGCTGGTGGTGCTGAACAAACTTGATCTGCCCGCAGCCCAAGCCAATCTGCCGCGTTTGCGGACAGCACTGACAGCAGCTGGTGTGCCAGATAAGCTGATCGTTGCGATCTCTGCGGCTACCTCCACGGGGCTAGAGCTGCTGCTGACGCAGGTGGTGGCCCAGCTCGGCGAACTGCCCGCGCCGCAACGTGATCCCGTCGGGAAACACGAGCCGCCACTGACGTGGGGTGTGCCCGATGGGGAAGCGGAGCACTATACGGTGGAGCGTGAGGGCGAAGGTTGGCGCGTGCGTGGGGGCAAGATCGAGCGGCTGATCCGCATGACCAACTTTGCCCAACCGGAAGCTCTCGACCGGATTCAACGGGTGTTGGCAGCAACGGGCATCTCAAATGCCCTATTGCAGGCGGGGGTAGCGGATGGGGATACAGTCTATATTGCCGATGCCGAGCTGCAATGGTCGAATACCGAAACATATGGTTAAGGCGGCGGGCTAGTTAGCATAATCATCGCTTGAAGCAATCCAAACACCCCGCTCAACTGCCCCACTACGAGATCCCCGCAGGAGCCTGCAAGCTGGAATTGCTGCGGCTCTGCGCCTCGCACACTAGCATCGCTACGATGCCCATCCCCACGCGGATAGATCCATCACGGGACAGCGTGCATATGCTGCAAGTGGGGCAAGGGCCGCATTGGCGAGATTGAGATAGAC
Organism: uncultured Chloroflexales bacterium; assembly: GCA_937967405.1. Lineage (GTDB taxonomy): Bacteria > Chloroflexota > Chloroflexia > Chloroflexales > Chloroflexaceae > JAAUTZ01. The sequence goes on from CALCJV010000029.1 coordinate 10,369, forward strand.
GGCTTCGGTTGCCAGCAAGATGGGCAAGCCTATCGCCCGCACATACGCTGGATCAGTGGTATGGTTGGTGGGTACGCCCGTCACGATGGCAACGCTACAGCGATTAAAGGGGAGACCATGCGTGAGGATGGTGTCTGCCTCTACGCCGAGAATCAGCGTATCGGCGGTGCGGTCGGCTAGGGCTGCATAGATTGCGGCAAGGTCGGCATCAGTATGGCTCCGCACCACGTTACCCGACACTGCCTGCGTCACACGCGCTACCCACGCAGCTCGGTCTGTGCCTGTGACTATATAGAGCGGCACGCTGCCGAGTGCAGCCCAGTCTGGGATAGGTGGCGGAGTTGCGGGGACAGCTTCATCGTCAGCATCAGTGGGCGGGGTGAAGGCAACCGGATCAGCCAGCCAACTCCGGTTGCCCGTGCCGAATAACACACGTAGATCAGGCAGCGACGTTACGGGGATACGACGGGCAGTTGCCTCGGCAATCAGTTGCAGCAGGGCAACTGGCGGTTGTTGGCGGCGGCGTTGCTGTTGCAACGCAAACAGGGGTGTATCCCGATCCCACTCCTCGTCACCGCGCAGCTCCGCGCAGATACCCGCTACGATATACGTTGCCAATGCACAGCCTAGCTGTGGCTGCGGGGTGGTGAAATGGACCTGAAGCTGCCACGTTTGGTCAGGCAAGGGTTGCGCTTGGAGATTAAGATAGGCAAGCACCATGCCGATGGACTGGGCACCATCTTTAAAGGCAGCCCGAACCCGTTGGCTATAGTCATGCTGGCAGTGTAGCCGTACCAATACACCGGCCTGTGGGCTGTAGATGTTGGCTCCGATAAGCGCGTGGCAGGCAATGATGCTGATCGGCTCTGGTGATATGGTGGCTAGCACACGGGCCTCTTGTATGGTGTGTATGAGCTTCGCATAACAAGCCTGCGCCTACTAGTTGTAGCGGATGGCAAACGTGGGGCGGATCGCTGCGCCAATCCGTTCGCCCGCATGCCAGCCACTTTCGATAGCAAGGTGCACGCGCCCGCGCCCGAAGGTGAAGTCGCCCGCAAAAAATAGGCGGCTGTCAGGCAGATTGATCTGTTCGAAGCTGACTCCCGCTTCAGGCAGGGCATACTTCCAACGTTGCACATTGGCCCACAGCGGCTGCCCGAGATCAGTGCCCACAAGGGCTTGCACTAATGTATGCGTCGTGGTCACATAATCTGGGAGCGGTTCGCGGTATCTGCCATACGTGCCCTTAACGGCAGAGTCCCAGTGATGTTGTGTGAACTGGGGCGACATCTGGGCGATGAACAGCGCGTGTGGATCGGGCACATGCCCAGCCTTATCATGCTCGGCGGCCAGCCATGTGATCGGGTGCTGGCGATCCGTGTTGATCAGGGCGTACCAATCAAGGGCTGGACGCTGGGCATAGGCGAGGGCAATCGAGAGGCACGGGCGATAGCTGATCGGGCGCAGGAGGGCGAGCAGCTGGTGTTGCTGGGCCGGGTCGAGTTGGCTAGCTTCGAGTAGCTCACAAATCTGGGGTGCCGGTGGCGTGAGCAGCACATAGTCTGCCTCATCGCGCAGTGTGCCGTCGCTATCATAGATACGATACCCCCCACGCGGGGTCTGTTCGATGCGCTGGATGGTCGTTTCGAGACGCACATCAAGCGGAGCCGCCAGTGTTTTCGCTAGGGTCGTCATGCCGCCGGGCCACGTCCATTTAGGGTCAGCATTTTGCACCGGATCGCCCGTGTCAATTGTGCCATCGGCGGTGAAGGCCCACACGTCGCGCTCTAGATTACAGGCATGCGAGGCATGCATTAATTCGATCAGGGGCGCAGACGGAGCCTTAACATACTGTGCGCCATGATCGAAGATGAAGCGATCTACGCGGCGGGTGGCGGCGCGTCCCCCAACCCCGCGACTCTTCTCATACAGTGTGGCGCGAATCCCTTGCTGCTGCAAGCGTTGCGCGGCGGCGAGGCCAGCTACGCCGGCTCCAATGATGACGACCATTGTCATACGGTAAACTCCTCTAGCAACTGTTGTGTGCGTTTCAACTGCTTGCCGGGCCCAACCACCGCGAGGTGCATGGCCGCAGGTTGCACCACTTGCTGGAGTACCTGCTGCACATCGGCAGGTGTGACCGCATCAAGCTCTGCCATAATCTGTCCAAGCGGGGTGACCCTGCCGTAGCGCATGAACGAGCTACCGTTGCGCCCCGCAACTGACCACGTATCTTCTAGGGAGAGGAAGATGCCGCCTTTGATCTGCTCGCGGGTGCGGTGCAGGTCGGCATCGGGGATGCCCTCGTGGGCAATGTGCTGGATCACCTCTAGCGTCACGGCTGTCGCTTCGGCTAAGCGGCGCGGGTCAACACTGGCGTAGATCACCCATAGCCCCGTGTCGGCGTATTTGCTGTAGTAGGTGCCGACATCGTAGGCGAGGCCGTGTTCTTCGCGCAGAGCCACGAAGAGGCGCGAGGACATGCCCCCGCCCATGTAGGTGTCGAGCAGTTCTAAGGGCCAGCGTTGGTCGGCGTGATACGACATGGCTGGAAAGCCGAGACAGAAATGAGCTTGTTCGCTGTTGCGCTTAACGGCATAGAGGGTACGTCCGGGCAGGGCCGGGGTGGTGGGGATGGGCGCAATGCGGGGCTGGAGCGGCAGATCGGCAAAGGCGGCGGCGGCGAGTGCAACAATCTGCTCCGTGTGGACATTGCCGGCCACTGATAGCACGAGCGGTGCGGCGGCGTAGTGCTGCTGCCAGAACTGCACCAGATCGGCGTGGCGGATGGCGGCGACGCTCTCGATGCTGCCGCCTACGTCGCGCCCAAGCGGTTGCTTTGGGCCCCAGACAGACTGTTGCAGCAGCGTATGCACCCACTCATCTGGGCTATCTTGCGTGCCGCGCAGCTCCTCGATCACGACCCGCCGTTCTTTTTCTAGCTCACGCGGATCAAACAAGGGGAAGCGCACCAGATCAGTCAAGACCGTAAACGCCTGCTCCAGATGGGGTTGAGCCACTTTGGCCCAGTAGGTGGTCTGCTCATACGAGGTGGCGGCATCGAGGTAGCCGCCCACGCCCTCGACTGCGCTCGTGAGCAGTTGGGCGTTGGGGAAATGGCGCGTGCCCTTAAAACACATATGCTCAATCAAGTGTGAAATTCCACTTTGGGAGGGGTGTTCGTGGCGTGCGCCCACATTGAGTATGTAGCCGAGTGCAACGGAATAGGTATGGGGCATTTCCTGTACCAGAATCGTTAGCCCAGTTGGGATCGTGTAGTGTTTCAGCATGCTGCGATTATTATGTGCGCTCAGTCTGTTTAGGCTGCAATGCCTCCCACCAGCGTTGCCAGTTGGGTTCAGTTGGGCGCACAGGCAGCGGGATTGCTTCAGGGGCAGGCTTTGATTCCGGCTCGACGGACGGGAAGCGGGGCAAGAGCACGATTTCGCCCTCGCGGGCCCAGCCAAGTTGCTCGCGGGCAGCTCGTTCAACATAGGCATCGGAGAGAGCGTAAGCGACGGCCTCTTGTAAGTGGCGGTTTTCACGCGCAATCCGATCCGCTTCTTCGGCTAGTTGGGCCTTGCGGGCTTCGAGGGCTGAGCTTTGGATGACTTGATTGATGAAGTTGAGCATCAGGGAGAACGTAAGTAGCAGAAAGGCGAGGGTGATCGCGTGCACCATCAGCTGGCGCAACGTCAGCCCTGCTACTCCCTTGAGCGGGGCGGCAAGGAAGGCCCGAAACTGATTGGATGTCCGCTTGTTCATTTGGTGCAGGTCTGCTTGATCCCGCTGCTGCTATGAGGCTTCGAGTTGGCTCGCGCCGGGGCCTTCCAGCAGGAGCGGCTCATCAATCGTGCTGGACATGGTGCTTTGCCCACGGAACAACCCACCCGGCTCAATCTGCAAGGCAGCGGTGGTAATGTCGCCCCAGACTTTGCCCGTTGGGGAGATTTCGAGCTTCTCGGTGGCGGTAATCTCACCTTTGACTGCCCCAGAGATGTGGATGTTTTGGGCTTTGATCGTGGCAATCACACGCCCGGTTTCCCCGACAATCAAGTTGCCGATCACTTCTATATCGCCTTCGACAGCACCGTCAATCCGCATATTGTTGTCTGAGTTGATTGTGCCAACAATGCGGGTATTCGCACCAATCACGGTTTCAGGACGGCTACTGCCGCTTGCGGTGGGCACAGGTGCGCCGGGTTGCCGTTGTTTCTGACCAAACATGCCTTTCCTCCTGTTGGTGCTTATCTGTGCTGCGATCTGAACGGGGATCGCCGTTTACCATCTGAATGTCAGATAAGCCTAGTTGCATTATAAACGACGGGGTAGCTTCCGGCAAACGCCCGCCGCGGATACCAACAATCTAGAGATGATTGATCAATGATCTTCACCCAATTTGGTTATATCGCTTGTCGAAAGTTAATCTGGCGTGTACAATATACCCAGAGTGGCTTGTGAGGATGGTCTGCACCACCGCGTACCCCGCAGCCTACACCTTTGCTGGATCGGCATGTTGTGGCTCAACATTGGCTTGTGTAATGAAGCACAGGTGCAATGTTGCTTGGCATACCCTTCCGATGCAATGCAAGCCGATTGACCGAAAGAGCCGATTGACCGAAAGAATTGAAAGAAATTGATGGACGTAGTTGTGAGCGATCAAGCACAGAGATTTGAGGCTCCATGTGGATAGCTGGACGGAACGGGCCATTGATGCAATTGCCCAGAATACCATTGCCGGGGCCGCCGAGCTGGCTGAGCAAGGTGCAGATGTGCTCCTGCGCTGCGCCCGCGTAGATGAAACAGCTACCCTCGCCGACTTCAACGCGCAGGTCTTGCGGATTAGCATCGCCCTGATCCGCGCTCAGCCCGCAATGGCTCCGCTAGTCAATCTAGCGAATACGGCGCTGTGGGGGCTAGATGCGTGCCGCACCCACGCCGATGCCCGCACGCGCCTTGCGGCGTTGGTGCGTGATTTTAAGCGTCGCTTGCGGATGCACGAGACCACGATTGCCGAAGCCGTGCTGCCGCTGATTCCTGACCGAGCCACCGTTCTCACGCATAGCCGTAGCGCAACGGTACGAGCGGCGTTACTGCTCGCGCAGCGAGCCGGGCGGCAGCTGACGGTGGTGTGTACCGAAGGTCGCCCGAACTATGAGGGGCGCGTGATGGCGACAGAGCTAGCCGCGCAGAATATCCCCGTGCGGCTGGTGATTGATGCGCTTGCGGCGAGCCGGGCGGCCACCGCCGATCTGGTATTGGTCGGGACGGATCATCTGAACCGAGATGGGCTTGCCAACAAAGCGGGCACATTTGGGGTTGTGATGACGGCGAAGTCAGTAGGTGTGCCCGTCTATGCGCTGTGCAGCAGCAGCAAGTTTTTGCCGCCCGGCTATGCCCGCCCCAAGCAGCACCATCGCCCCCCAGAGCAGGTGTGGGAGCAGGCTCCGGCGAGTGTGCAGGTTGAGAATTACTACTTTGACTACACCCCGCTCAATAGCATTGCGGGCATTGTCACCGAACGGGGAGCCTTGCCGCCGGCGGTCATTGAAGGCTGGCTGGCTGCGCTGCAACTGCATCCAGCTCTGGCGGCCAGCCAAGCGGGGGCGTGAGGCGTGGACCACCAATTGATCAAAGAAAGGCTCCGCGATCACATGCAACAGTCATTCCTTAACGAGGATACCCAACCTAGGTCTGCTCCGCGCATTGCCACCCAGTTTACTGCTGACGCGCCAATTACCTTGTATCATGGTGATTGTCTTGATGGATTGCGGCTGATCCCTGACGGAAGTGTCACGCTGATTATTACCTCACCGCCCTATAATCTTGGCAAACGGTATGAGGACCACCAGCAGCTTGACGCATATCGAGATTCGTATGAGCTGATCATTCGTGAACTTCGGCGCGTATTGTCCGAACAGGGTTCAATCTGCTGGCAAGTAGGCAACTATGTTGCGAATGGTGAGATTGTCCCGTTAGACATCGTGTTTTATCCACTCTTTAAGCGGCATGGCTTCAAACTTCGGAATCGCATTGTGTGGCACTTTGCCCATGGACTGCATGCCTCCAAACGATTTTCGGGACGCTATGAAACGCTGTTATGGTTCACGAAAACTGACACGTATACCTTCAATCTGGATGATGTTCGCGTTCCTGCAAAGTATCCCGGTAAACGGCACTTTAAGAAAGGCCCCAAATATGGTACTCCCAGTGGCAATCCGTTGGGAAAAAATCCTTCGGACATATGGTCTATTGTTGTCCACGATTGGGAGACAGGGTTGTGGAACATTCCCAATGTCAAAGCGAATCATCCAGAAAAAACCATCCACCCCTGCCAATTTCCGATTGAGTTGGTCGAACGGTGTATCTTAGCCCTATCCAACAAAGGCGATCTTGTCTTCGATCCCTTTAGCGGTGTCGGGAGCGCAATCCTTGCAGCCCTGATGCATGATCGCCGTGCCGTTGGGTTTGAGAAAGAAGCTGAATACATCCAGATTGCCCATCAACGCATTCATGATTTGTACACAGGGGCATTGAAATACCGTCCTTTAGGAAAACCTATTTATGAGCCTACAGGACGTGAAAAGGTTTCCCAATTTCCCCATGAATGGTTGCAAAATAGTGGTGATGTATGATTATCGCTGGACGCTATTCATTTAATCGTGGCGATGAAGTTGTGCAAAAGGAATATGCTGGTCTGTTACGCGAAGGAGAGGAAGCGATATGGCGCGTCAATGCAGAGAGTCATCGTACCAAAGCAAGTCAGGAGAAGACGAAGCGCGGGAAGTGGCTCTATAGCCCAATTAGTTTGAATGGAGCAATCAAAGAGCTTTTGCAGCAACGAGGCTGGCAACGGCAGCGTGTTGAGATTGAGTATTCGAGTGCATATTATACACCTGAATATCAAGGCCCTGTTGAGCGCAAAATTAGGGCTTATCGTGAAATGGATTTCGTAAAAGAAAAGTTAGGACTAGAGATACAGTTCGGGAAGTATGCTTTTATGGTATATAATGTTGCCGCGAAGATGACAATATTTCGTAATCTTGGACACATTGAAGTTGGCATAGAAGTTGTTCCAATTAAACAATTTGCCGAGCAGATGTCGTCTGGCGTGTCCTATTTTGAGCAGTTTGTCTGGGATTTGGAACAACGGGGAGTGTCAGATATTGACATCCCCGTCTTGATTTTGGGCGTTGATAGTGAGTCGAGTGTGCAACACCCATAAGAAATCAGATGTTGTTGCTTTTCTGCGCTTTTGCCTAGCGTGCTCCCAATCCCAACGACGTGAGGAACCGTTGCATGGGTGATGTGCCTGCGCCCAGCACGATCTCATCCGGTGGATTGAGCAGGCGTGTGCGGTAGATGGTGTGGTTACCATCCAGCCCCTTGAGGTTGACTTCTTGGCGGAGCGTGTCGCCGATCCGCACCGTATCGAGCAGTTGCCGGAACGCAGGATCAGCATACACCTCTGCCGAACACGCGAGTTCGCCGCTACGAGCCAGCCCCTGTATCCGCGCTGCCTTGTTCACCGATGAGCCGAAGTAGTCTAGCCGATCATTCAGCGTGACCAGAATCGCCGGGCCGCGATGGACACCGAGCTTCAGCCAAACCTGCTCTGAAATGTTGCGCTGGGCATTGTAGGCTTCGATCTGGGCGAGAAAAGCGGCAATCGCCCGCATCGCTTGCTCGTTGTTGAGGAACGAAGCCATCACTGCATCGCCGATAGTTTTCAGCACGCGCCCGCCGCAATCCTCAATCGCTCGAAACAGAATGTCGAAGTGGTCGCGCACGATGTTATACGCAACGGCATCGCCCAGCATCTCATACATGCGGGTTGAGCCGGTAATATCAGTGAAGAGGGTTGTCACCGATGAGATCAGCAGCCGCTCTCGATCCGATAGCACCTGATCGCTGAATAGCTCACGGAATACTGGATGGTGGCTCAGTTGCAGCCCAGTTAAGATCGGGGGGGGATGATCGAGAATGGTATCGGCATCGGCGGCACTCACCACCCACAGCAGCGAACGTGGTGCGGCCCGGTTGGTGTAGTGCAGGCGCACCCGCCCCGGCTGTGCTATAAGTGTGGCCGGGATCATGCCGGTTGCCGTCTCGGTGATGCGAAACTCCTGCACCTCAGAGGTGGGCGCACCCGCCACCGTGAAATCGCCGTAGCTACCGGTGACGGGTGAGAAGAAGTGGTAGCTGCCTTCCACCATATCCGCTTCACCAGTGACGCTTTGCCCATATCCCGCATCCAGCCCATATTGGGGCTGAAAGATCGCCAACGGCTTGAAGAAGTCCGTCGGGGCGGATTCGTTCTCAATCTCGGTATTGAGCGAGAAGGTCACTTCGACGCGCTCGGCAAAATCGGCGGTGAAGTCCATCACACAGACGGAACAGTGGGTCAGCGAAGGAGCCTCGTTGAGCGATTGAAACTCCGTCGCAATGGTATTGCACATCGGGCAGTGAATATCCCAATGCAGATCGAGCAAGCCCACCCGAACAGCATACAGGCATTCGCCTAACACTGTAGATAGCGGGAAGCCAAGCTCAGTCGCAAGGCGCACGACATTGATGCGGTAGCGATCCGCGAGCGACGATTGGATCAGCCACGCTTGCAGCCCGTCGAGCAAGGCGTGGTTCGCAGCAGGGCGTTGCTTCAAGACGGTGATACGTTGCTGTAACCGTTCGGTATTCATAGGGGGCACGCTCCTTTATGAGTATACGATGAGAACTATCTACGGTAAAAAGTATCTCTAGCTCTTCCTGATTGTCTCACACCGAGCGTGGTACTACCGTAACCAATTGCACCGTTGCGAGCATCACTTGGTGTAAGCGTGGCGTTATGCGCTTGTGCCCGCCAAGCCAAGCCGCTCGGACTCAGCTTGCAGGGCGGCCAGCACCAGCTCGATCAAGGCTTCCAGCGACACGCCCAATTCGGCTGCACCCTGCTCAATATCTTCACGGCTGACCTTCGCCGCAAAGGCTTTGTCCTTCAGCTTCTTCTTGACTGATGAGACCTTCACCCCCGCCACATTCTTGTCGGGGCGTACCAGTGTGACCGCCGTGACAAAGCCGCTCAGCTCATCAACGGCAAACAGGGTTTTTTCCATTGGCGAAAGCCGCGCAACATTGGCATAGTTGGCGTGGCTGAGAATAGCCCGGCAGACTTCTTCGCTCCAGCCGTGCTCACGCAGGTAGGCTACCCCAATAAACGGGTGGCCAGTCTCATCGAGATTGGGGTTAGGGTATTGCTCATAATCCATATCGTGCAGCAAGCCCACCGCCTGCCACAGATCGGGGTCTGCGCCCTGCTGCTGGGCGGCATAGTGCATACTCGCCGCAACGGCCTCGCAGTGCTTGCGAAGGCTCTCGGCTTGCACCCATGCATACAGGATCGTGCGGGCCTGTTCAGTCAAGCTCATCAATCGTTACTCCTTTTCATTTACGGATACCTGCTGTGCATCATACCATGTTCTGGAGCCTATCTGGGTGCAGATTGCCGCCGTATTGCAGGGGGACAGTGCTATAATAGAACAGGAACGTACCATCGCAGAGGAGAAAGTTTGTGAGAGAGTTATCTGCTGTTCCCCCGACACCACCCAGCGTTGGGTTACATCCAGAGCTGGCTGAGGCTGCGGCTAGCGTTGCCCCCGTGACTGAGCATCTGCGTGCGCTGACCGCCAGTATGACCGATACGCAATTCAACTGGCACTCCAAAGGCATTGTTGCCGCAGCAGGTTATCCGGTAGGGACTGCCTGATGCAGCTTACGTTTCTAGGAACGGGAACTTCGATGGGCGTACCCGTGATTGGCTGCACCTGCGCGGTGTGTACCTCTGCCGATCCGCGCAATCGGCGCACGCGGACTTCTGCCCTGCTTGAGTGCAGCGATCAAACCATCCTCATTGATGCCGGCCCCGATTTCCGCGAGCAAGCCTTGCACCAGAGGATCACGCACCTTGATGCCGTAGTGCTGACGCACTCACACTACGATCACGTAGGCGGGCTAGACGATCTGCGCCCGCTGATCCCGCATGCAACGTGCATGCCCGTGTATGGTTATGCCAGTACCCTGCGCGATGTGCGCGAACGCTTCAGCTATGCCTTTGCTACCGTGCAGGATGGCTCGACCCGCCCTAGCCTTGAACTGCACGAAATCCACCCACTCACGCCCTTCAGCATCGGCAAAGTGACGTTGCTACCGCTTGATGTGCAGCATGGCACATGGACGATAGCTGGCTTTCGGATCGGGCGGCTGGGCTACATCACCGACGCAAGCTACCTGTCACCCGAAACCCTCGCCCACCTCACTGGGCTGGATGTGCTCGTGCTGAATGCGCTGCGCTACACTGATCATCCAACTCACTTCAGCCTGCCCCAAGCCTTAGCCGTGATTGCACAGCTCCAGCCCCAGCGCACCTTTTTGGTGCATCTGACGCATGCCTTCGATCACGGTGCAATGGGCGACGAGCTACCACCTAACGTTGCGCTGGCCTATGATGGGCTGTGCCTGACGATAGCGGAGTAGGGCACGTGCGGGTTGGCTTTGATCTGCGCTTGAATGCCTATCGGCAGGGGGGTATCCCGCAGTACAATCGGCAACTGCTCGGCGCACTGGCAACGCTTGCGCCGGAAGTAGACTTTGTCGCTTTACAGCACCGCAAGCAACCGCAACCGGTGGTCACAGGTGCAAACATCACGCCGGTAACGCTGTTCACGCCGCCGCACCATCGCTTTGAGCCGCTTGCGCTGCCGCTTGAGCTACTCTCGCAGCGGCTCAGCCTGCTGCACTGCCCAGATGTGATTGCCCCCCGCTGGCGCAAGATGCCCGCTGTAGTCACGATCCACGATCTGGCGTTTCTGTTATTTCCAGAGATTCTCGATGCGAATGCGCGGCAGTATTACGGTCAGGTGCGCGACACTGTGTGTCACGCCGATGCGATCATTGCCGTCTCGCAGCACACCCGCACCGACATCTGCACGCTGCTGGATGTGCCCCCAGAGCGGGTAACGGTGATCTACGAAGCGGCAGCACCGCACTTCGCTCCAGTTGCGCTGCCGCCGCAGGCCACGCGCCAGATCAACCAGCATCGCCTAACTGCGGGAACCTTTGCACTGTTTGTCAGTACGATAGAGCCGCGCAAGAATTTGACCACGCTGTTGCGTGCGCTGCGGCTGTGCCTTGATCGGGAGCCACAGCTCCCGTACCGGCTGGTGATTGCTGGGCTGCCCGGCTGGAACGATGGGCCGATCTACCAAGCGGCGCGTGATCTGCGCCTCGCCGAGCAGCTGACGTGGCTGGGCGGAGTCAGCCAAACCGATCTGCACTGGCTTTACAATGCTTGCCGCGTGTATGCGAATCCGTCGCTGTATGAGGGCTTTGGCTTGCCGGTGTTGGAGGCACTGGCGTGCGGTGCGGCGGTGCTGGCCGCAGATACCAGTAGTATTCCGGAAGTGGCGGGCGATGCGGCCATGCTCCTGCCCGCCACAGATGTGGAAGCATGGGCGGCTGCGCTGGCGCGGCTGTGGACGGATGCGGCTCTACGGGAACAACTGGGCCAGCGGGGGGTGGCCCAAGCGGCGCGGTTCTCGTGGCGGCGAGCAGCCCACGAAACGCTGATGGTGTATCGGCAGGTGGTGGAGAAGCGGTGACAAGGGAAGCGGGATAGAGCTGCGGCCCAGAGCCGTGTCCCTATGACACGGCTGCATACGCTCCATCTGTACATCCTTGATTGGCTCGGCTAGAACGTAACCGATTGGTCACCGAGCGTCGTATTGGGCCAGATGCGGATCTGTCTATCAAGGCGGTTGTCGGCTCCAATCGTGCAGCCATCGCTCACGATAGCCCCGCCTACTACCTGTGTGCCCACGCCGATCTGATTGCCAGACCCCACCACGCACGAGCGGAGCACAGCTTTCTCAGCAATCTGGTTATTGTTCCACAGCACGGCTCCTTCGAGTGTAGCCTCAGCCCCGATGGTGCAGTTGTCGCCAATCACGGTTGGACCAATGATGCTGGCGCGGCGGGCAATCCGCACGTTGTTGCCGATCATAACCGGCGGTACGATCTGCACGTCGGCTGCGATTTCGACGTTCTCACCGAGCCATACGCGGGTTTGGGTTTCGTGGCCGAGAAAGGGGTAGCTAGCTTTGCCAATCAGAATATCGTGGTTGACCTCAATGTAGTTGTGGGGTCGTCCAATGTCGGTCCAGTAAGCCCGTGAAGGATAGCCGTACATGGGGTCGCCGGTCTGGAGCAGGACGGGGAATAGCCCGCGCTCGAACATGAAGAATTGGCGCGGCGGCACGTAGCGCAGCACCTCCGGCTCGATGATGTACGTTCCAGCATTGATCAGGTTGGTGGTGATCTCCTCTGGGCGCGGCTTCTCGGTGAAGCGCAAGATGCGCTGGTCGCGGTCTGTATCCACCAAACCAAACTGGGTAGGGTCTTCAACGGGGGTTAGCGCAATGGTGGTTTTGCTGCCTTTGCTGCGGTGGAAGGCGAGCATCTCGATCAGGTTCAGGTCGGTCAGCACATCGCCATTAAAAACAAAAGTGGTGCCATCGAGCAGGTGCTCGACGTACTTGATTGCGCCCGCCGTGCCGAGTGCTTCTGGTTCCTCGCTGATGTGCAGCTTGATGCCAAGCCGTGAGCCATCGCCGAGCGCGACGCGGAATCGCTCGGCGAGATACTGCACGGCCAGTACCACTTCAGTAATGCCCTGATCGCGGAGGCGGTGCAGCATATACTCGATGAAGGGGCGATTGGCAATCGGGATCATCGGCTTAGGGGTATTGCATGTCAGCGGGCGCAGGCGCGTGCCTAGCCCACCCACCAAAATCACAGCTTTCATACGTGGCTCCTCTTTCGCATGCGGGACAACCGATCTATGCAGATCAAATCCGATCTCCTTTTTTCAGATTACACTTGCGGCAGAGCAGTTGCACATTGCCGACCGAATTGTCTCCACCGCGACTAAATGGAATAACGTGATCAAATTCCAGATACTCGCTAGCCCCGCACTCCGCGCACTTGCCTTGATCACGGTTCCATACAGCTTTGCGAACATCATGCGGGATGCGCCGCGAGGCTTTGTCGCTCTGGGGCACGAGCATTTGGCGTTTCTCAATTCGCACCAGCGCATCAATCACCGCCTCAGTCAATAGGGGATCAGGGGTGGTATATTTGCCTGCGCCACGCTTGACCGATAATTCGAGCTGAATCGTGTGCCCATCTTGCACCACGCGCAGGATATTCTTGAGCAGGATCGTCCAGCCTTCGCTATTGGCAACGAAGTGCAGCTGTTTGTTGGTGGCAATTATGCGTCCACTGAGCGGGATTACATTGGTGCGGGTGGCACGGTGATAGATCGCTGGGGTTTCGAGGTGGGCGATCTCACCCGCATTGAGGTGGATCGAGGGCTTGATCGTGGGCAGGTGTCCGTGCCGGATGGCGGTGATGTATTTGAGACGGGCAAGGTGCTGGAGCAGGGGTTGGATCTGCTCATTCGGGACACACAGCATCTGTTGCGCCCTAAGGAAGTTCGTCTCTTCCGCTTCGGTGATCTCGCCATTGGCGTAGGCGAAGGTCAAGGCGCGTTCGAGCATGGCAATCGCATCGGGGCGGATCGAGGCAATCGCCTCAGCGTAGGGAATGCGTTGCGTCTGGCAGAACTTCTGGAGGGAATGTTGCTCTTCATCTGACAGCACATTATCGCTCGTGGCTTTGAGGAAGGCAACCCGAAAAAGGGCGAGACCGCTCTTGACTTCCTTCTCGCAGCTGCCGCACCGCTTAGTGCTCTGATTATAGGTGAAGCGGTCAAGGAAGCCAATCACGCGCTGGCAACGCTGGCACGCACGCTGATTGGGGTGGTTCGTAGGGGGCTGAGCGGGGTTCGTGAGGGTGATAGTGGCGTTCGTGTTGGCGTGGGCAGGTGGCGGGATCGGCACGTTCATAGCTTGCAAAGCCTTGGCAGCTTGTTGCCCATAGTTTGTCGTCGGGTTGAGCTGGTAGGCTTGCTCGGCGCACTGGCGTTTGGTGGCGAGGTCGGCACTACTTGCACCGAGCCATAGCCACGCCACTTGACTGGTGTTGTCGAGGTGAAGGGCCTGCTGAAATAGGCGTTGCGCGGTGGCTTTGTCGCCAGCGTTAAAAGCAGCAATCCCACGCTCAACCAGTTCCCGTATACTCTCCATCGCTGTTCCCCTTTGTGGATTACGTCCTAGACTATTGTTTAGGGTTATGCTTGTGCGTCTGCTACGCGCCCGCGCCAATCTTCCAGAATATCGCGCATTGTCTGCTCAATCGGAATCTGCGGCTGCCAGCCCGTGAGCATGCGGAAGGCGGTGGCATCGCAGAAGACAACGGGAATGTTGACGGGGCGCATACGTTCGGGGTCAGGCTCTATCGCAAAGCGAGCGGTGCTAGCCGCAGCCAGCAGATCGAGCAGGCTTCGGATGCTGCGTGGTTGCCCAGAGCCGAGATTGTAGATTGCACCGGTGGGGGCATGCGTGATTGCCAATGCATAGGCGGCCACCATATCACGCACATCGGTGAAATCACGTTGCCCTTCAAGGTTGCCCACCTTGAGGACAGGCTCCTGCAAGCCGCGTTCGATGCGGGCGATCTGATGCGCGAAGGCTCCGGTCACAAACCGGTCTGTCTGGCGTGGGCCAATGTGGTTGAAGGGGCGCACAATTACGACATCGAGGGCGTGGCTTCGGTGATATTGCAAGCCGAGCAGGGTTTGGGCGGCTTTGCTCACGCCATAGGGGCTAGCCGGGCGGAGCGGGGTGGCTTCGGTGAGCGGCAGGTCGGCGGGCGTAATCATACCATACTCTTCGTTCGAGCCAGTGATGAGCAGGCGGCACGGTTTGCCCAGCGTAAGCATCGCTTGAATAATATGTAACGTAGCGAGGATATTGGTTTGCAGTGTTCCTGCCGGATCACGGAACGATTCGGGCACGAAAGTTTGCCCAGCGAGATGCACGATCACATCTGGCGCAGCGGTATGGATTGCTATACGGGTTTGTTCAGCATTACACAAATCTGCTTGATATACCATTACGTGCTCGCGCAGCGACGGCAAGCTGAGCGTGCGTGCACGGCTGATTCCTGTTACCTGTATGGTCTGGGTGGCCAGCAGATACTCCGCCAAATGGCCGCCCACGAACCCATTGATACCGGTAATAAGTATGTGCATAACAGGCATACTATACCCCAAGCATTGCTTCTGTGCAAGTGGGGTGTACCGACAATCAATATCATTGAAAATTCAATAATTGCTGTTTTAACTTTGTGCATAGCTTTGACAAAGGGTGTGCAATGTGCTAAGATAGAATCACACTAAATTTATTCTGCCTCATTGCAGTTGTCTGCTGCATCCCCTGCACCAAACATCGGCTAAGGCACAGGGTTCGTGCATTGTTCGGGTGGATGACAGACAAAGTGTCACCTTAGTAAGGAAGTGCCAGATGGCAACACAAGGGTTCCTGACACAATTTTCGGATGTTCCGATCTACAATACAAAAGCGGTTGCCCAAGAAACGGGCGTGCCTGCGGATACCTTCCGGGCATGGGAACGCCGCTATGGTGTGCCGCGCCCGCACCGTACCGAAGGTGGGCATCGGCTCTACTCCGAGCGTGACATTGCGGTGATCCGCTGGTTGCGGGATCGCACGGCGGAAGGGATGACGATCAGCCAAGCTGTAGCCTTGATGGTCAGCGGCAGCGACTCCAACCTCGCGTGGCTCGATACAGCGGTAGATACTGAACCGCATAGCTGGGAGCGGCTGAATAGTCAATTGCTGGCCGCGTTGCTGGATTACGACGAACGGCGGGCGGAGCGCATCATGGGTGAGGCGTTTGCCCTCTACCCACTCGATGATGTGTTCTCCAAGCTGATCCAGCCAACGATGACCGAGATCGGTGAGCAGTGGCATCAAGGCAAGATTACGGTGACGGTCGAGCATTTTGCGACGCAGTTTGTGCGCCGCAAGCTGTCCAGCATTCTGAATACCTACAGCATTACCGAAGGGCGCGGCTTGCTCGTGGTGGGCTGTGCCCCCTCCGAACAGCATGATCTCGGTGCGCTGCTGCTGGCAGTGGCACTGGTGCGGCACGGCTGGCAGGTGATCTACCTTGGTCCACAAGTGCCGCTCAAAGACTTGCTCGATACGATCCAGCGTATCCAGCCGGATATGGTCTGCCTCTCGGCTTCAACGATAGAAACAGCCCTAGAGCTAGTCGAGATTGGCAAAGTGATTACGCGGCTTACGCCACCCGCGCCCTACTTTGGCTTTGGCGGGCGAGCATTTACGGTGAACGGGATGCTCAAGCATAAGGTGCCCGGTTTGTATCTCGGTGATACGGCTCAAGAAGGGATTGACGTAATCGCCGATACGCTCAACAACGGCAAGTAAGCGTTAGCAATCAATTGTTCAGCCAAGAGTGATGCGGGGCAATTGCCCCGCATTTGTGTTGATAGGCATCATCTATCCACTCCCACCACTGTTCTCAAGCCGATGTGCTGAGAGGCGTGCGCTGCTGCTACTCGCCAAGCACTGCGCTCAGCGGACGCAGTTCCAAGCCCATCGCCTGATAGGTGCTGATGATTGCGGGCAGCGCATCCGGCAGCGGCAGGTGGGCCGCGCAGCAGTGCGAGAGGGTGATCACACCCGGCATCTGTTCACGCGCAAAAGTGTTAACCATTCGATTATAGACGAATTCGGGTGACTTGGGCGGGCGCAGGGCATCCTGCGTATCAATCCCCCAGAAGAGCGTGAGGTAGCCTTGACTGGCCGCAAGCTGCAAAACGGCTGGAGTATATTCGCCGTAGGGCGGGCGGAAGTAGGGGCGGGTGGTGGAGCCGGTAATCTCATGCACGATGCGCTCTGTCTCGGCAAGTTCCCATGCCATTTCTTCCGCACTGAGGAAGCGAAAGTCGCGGTGCGTCGCTGAATGGTTGCCAAGTTCGTGCCCATCGGCGACCATTTGGCGGAGGTGATCGGGGTTGGATTTAGCCCAGCCCGCCGTGACAAACATCGTCGCCTGCACCCCATGTTGGCGCAGGACATTCAGCAGATAGGAGACATCGCCATACTCGACATCTACCGTGAGGGCAACATACGGCTGCTCGCGGTTGCCCCATTTGATAAGCTCGGCATAGCTCGGCAGGGTATTGAAGCCACCGGCAAGGATCGGGATGATCAGCGGGCGACCGACGACAAGCGGATCGGCAATGCGATTGAGCTGGGCAATTGCAGTTGCATCGCTGCCGCCCGCGAGCGCAATGCCTGCTAGGGTATCGCCTGCCTGCACGCGGTAGAAGGCATAGCCAAGCACATCGGCATAGTTGGGCAGGGTGCTCAAGTCGGTCTCGCCTAGCCCCAGAGCGGTGGTGGCAATCCAGTAGCTGCCATAGCCGGCCACGTCCGCCTGCACCCAAGCGTGCTGGTTGCGCCCGTGAAGTTCATACGGTTCGCCGGCCGGAATGGTTCGCACCACTGCCTGTTCTGTGCCGGGTGCGAATTGGGCTGCAACTGGTGCGGGGGTGCGCGGTGCAGTCTCATTGGGCTGCACCATGCCCGGCGGAAATACGATTGGTGGGGGCGGGGTCAAGTTGGGGAGCACGGCAAGGTTGAGCACCGGATTGGCTAGATCAGCCGTCGCCACCCACACCGGACCAAAGGTATCGCCGTTGATCTGCACCCACGTCCAGCCTGCCCGTGCCACTGGGCTATAGCGTGTAGCTGGGAGCAACACAGCGGCGGGGGGACTGGTGGGATCGGGGGCAAAGTAGGCGGTGACAGTCGTAGGCAGGGTTGGGCGTGTATCTTCGGCGAGGATCATGTCGGCCAGCGCGATACTGGTGGCGGGGATAACTGTATCGCTACGCGAGGCGGTTTGTTTAGGGTGGTCTAAGCTGTGTTGGGCGACAGTGGCGTAACTGTCGGTATGCGGCGGCTGGCTTGCATTGTTGACATAACTGGGAGAGTGCTGGATTATACGGCGCGGCTGGAAGCTCTGCCCTAGGACTGGTGTGAGGAAGAGCAATGCACCGGCGAAGATCGCCACGCCTAGTCCTACCCGTTGCCAGCTCCACGCGGATGCAGGGGGAGCATGCCGGTGAGTTTCGGCCTGCTCAGCGTATGGTATTGGATCCTGCATATGATTGGTTGATCCATTCGTATAGTGCTCGCGTGTATTTTTCAGATTATAGCATAGCTCGGCTGCTAGACAGAAATGAAAATTGCTTTACAATAGGAGCAATTCAATTGCGTGGCGTAGCAAGCGGGTGTTCCTTTGTAATGTGTGGGGAAGATGAATGAGCGACGAGAATCAGTCAGCGAGTACAAACCTCGATGAACAGACTGCCGAGCTTGTGCGGCAGGGGGTGGATGCACTGAAATCGGGCAATACGTTGGTTGCCAGAGCATTGCTCTCGGAAGTAGTCCGGATCGCACCGGGCTATCAGGATGCGTGGCTGTGGCTGAGTGATCTCGCCGAGAGTGAAGCCGAACGTGAGGTGCATCTACGTCGGGCTATCGAGATTGATCCGCATAGCCCATCTGGGCAGATTGCCCGCCGCAAGCTGGATCAGTTGCTTGCCGAGGCGCACGCCGTGCCGCCGCCCACCGAGACCTTGCGCCCACAAACGGGACGGATCGCCGATGCTGATGCATTTGATGAGCCGGAGCAGAAGTGGTGGCAGAAGCTCACCCCGATCCAGCTCGGCCTCATTGGGCTTTCGACCCTCGCCTTGCTGGCCTTGTGTGGCATTCTCGGCATGAACCTGTTCGGGACGTTCTTTGGGCGTGGGCAACCAACCCCACCGCCGCCACCGCCCATTTCTGTATCGGCTACCGAGATTGTGGTGCGGCTCCAGCAAAACGGAGCTGAAGCGGCCGATGCCCGTCCCGCCGTTCCCGAAGATTTCGGTGGACTGACCCCGCGCTGCCTCGACAATTCACAACGCTTCTACACGCCGTCGCTGGGCTTTCCGGCGGGCGGGATTGTGCTGGTCTGCCCTACGGCGAATGAAGCCCAACTTGCTAAAGCCGAATTTGATGCGCTAGGAGTGCGTGATCCTGCACGGCGTTCGTGGACGTACCTGAACAACAACGTCTTCTTGCAGGTAGATGGCCGCTTGCCACCTGAAGCATCTGTGCGCTACGAGCAAGTGATTGCTTCCCTCAGTGGGGGTTCGATCCCGCCGGTTGTCCCCCCAACTCCGTCACCGCCAAGCCAAGTAGTGGCTACACCACTGCCGTTCTCCGCCTTTGAGGTATACAACCGCATTGCCGCAACCGGAGTAGATGTGGCCAACCCACGTGCGGCCGTACCCGAAGATTTCGGTGCAATTCCGCCCCGTTGTCTTAATAACAGCGTGCGCTACTTCATTCCCTCGCTGGGCGATCCGGCGGGCGGGATCATCACGACGTGTCCGACGGCGGCCGAAGCTGAAGCCCTCAAAAATGCCTACGATCAACAGAGTGTGGCCAACCCACTTGCTGCATCGTGGCGGTTCATTAATAACAACATCTTCGTGCAAGCCGATGGCCGCCTGCCCGCCAACCAAGCCAACAAATTCGCGGAAGTGGTCGCGGCTCTCAGCACCGGGCAAGCCGTCGCGCCGTTGCCCCCCACGCCCCCCCCGCCACCGCCAGATGCCACGCCAATCCCGATCTCGGCGTTTGACGTATTCAACCGCGTGGCGGCAGCAGGGGTTGAAGTGACGGAGCCGCGTGGGGCAGTGCCAGAGGACTTCGGCGCAATTCAGGCCCGCTGCCTCGAAAATAGCGTGCGCTATTTCACCCCATCACTCGGCTTCCCAGCTGGCGGGGTGATTGTCACCTGCTCGAATGCGGGTGATGCCCAAGCCCTGAAAGCCGACTATGATCGTCAGAGTGCAGCTAACCCGGGGGCGGCTTCGTGGACGTTTATTAACAATAACGTCTTTGCCCAAGCTGATGGGCGCATGCCCCAAAATCAGGCCCAGAAGTTCCAAGAAGTCATTGCCTCGCTCAGCACCGGCGCACCCGTCCAGCCTCTGCCACCGACGGCCGTGCCGCCAACGGCAACGCAACCGGTTGAAGAGATTACGGTGATTCCCATCCCACCGACGAATACGCCTGCACCGCCGCCCCCCACCGATACGCCTCCACCGCCGCCCCCAACGGACGTGCCGCCGCCGCCCCCTACCGATACACCTGCACCGCCGCCCCCCACCGATACGCCTGCACCGCCGCCCCCGACGGACGTGCCGCCAACCAACACTCCGTTGCCAACCATCGTGATTCCGCTACCGGCAACGGCGACCCCGACGATTACACCGACAATGATCCTACCCTATCCGCCGATCATCACGCCACTGCCGGGTGAGTTGCCCGCACCCTCGCCACGTACCAATGCGGCGCCGTTGCCCGGCAGCTTGAGCAACGTGGCGATCAAAGAAGAGTAGTGCTGAACCGACCTGCTACACAGGCAAGGACACAATGGCGTGTGCTTGCCCGCCCGATCTAACCCCACAATGCGCCACCGCTTTGCACGCCTGCCGCTAGCCCTACGCCTGCTGCTGCTCACCCTGCTGAATGGGGTGTTAGGGCTAGCACTGGTAGCAGTCATTTGGTTTGACAATAGCCTCAATCGAGGCATCACCTTTCGCCCCGATCCGCAGCCGATCCCACACAGCGCGGGTCCACTTGTAGGTGTGAACCTGTACCAGATTCACCTTGAGCCGAACCCAGATGATGTTACCCGCACTCTTGCAATGGTCAAAGCACTCGGTGCAACCCACGTCCGCATGCAGTTGCCGTGGGAGGATGTCGAGATCCACGGGCGCGGCGATTTCGAGGATCGCCGCAATATCGAGACAGTCGGGGTGATCTCGGCATGGGATAAGTATGATCATATCGTCAACACCGCGCACGAATTAGGCCTTGAGCTGATCCTTCGGATTGACCGCCCGCCGCTCTGGTCGCGTCCTATCAATGCGAATACGCCGTGGTTTGCGGAAGGGTTAGCCGAAGACCCCAACTCGACCGGCCCGCCGGATGACTTCGCCGATTACCGCCGCTTTGTGGAGCAGGTGACCCGCCGCTATGCGGGCAAGGTGCGCTACGTGCAGCTCTGGAATGAGCCGAACCTCAAAAATGAGTGGAACTGGCACACGCCTAGCCCGCGCACGTTGGTGGCATTGTTGCGTGAGGGCTACATCGGGGCCAAGGATGGCAACCCTGATGTGGTAGTCATATTCCCTGCACTTGCGCCCGTAGATGGTTTGGACAAACGTGCCCCCATCACCGAGATTGACTATCTCGATCAAGTCTACCAAATGGGCGGCGCAGAGTTCTTCGATGTGATGGCTGTGCAGGCGTATGGCTTGGGCCAGCCACCCGACGAAAATCGTTACATCCGCCTGTTGCCGTTTGGGCCGACATGGCAGTGGCAACGTTGTATAGATAGCCGCGCCGATGTGAGTCGGCCGGTGCTGATCCGTGAGGTGATGGAGCGGCACGGCGATAGGCAGACAGCCGTGTGGGTGGGCGAATTTGGCTGGAACAGTGCCCCTGATACGATCCCGCCCGAACGCCGCTTGACGTGGGGTGTACCCGTGACAGAGGAGCAGAAAGCCGCCTTCTTAATCGGGCATGTCGAACGCGCCCGCCAGCAGTGGGATTGGGTGGGGGTGATGAATATTTGGATGCTGCGCTACGGTGGTTTCCGTGAACCGAACCCCGACGATCCGACGCAGTATTTTGCGATCATCAGCCGCGATTGGGAGCCGTTGCCCGCGTTCACCGCGATGCAGGCGTACCTTGCCCAGCCACCAGTGGCGGGTGTGGGAGCGCATACGCTTGAACATCCGGCAGTGGTGCAGCAGGCGGGCAGGTGGACGTTGCGCTTCACGGGCGAACGGGTGTACGTGACGGGTGCGGTGGGGCAGGTGCAGGCGATGCTTGATGGTGTACCAATTACGTTGGAGCCAAGCACCTATCAGGGTGTACCGGCCCTAGCCACGCCACCTCTGCCGCGCAGCGATGCGGTGCATACATTGGAGCTACCCGCTCCGTTGCCAGCCGATACGGTGCTGGTAGTGATCGCTGAGCCGCCACTACCCTATGCCCTGTGGCGGGTACTATGGGCCGCGTTGCCGTTGCTGGTGATTGGCATGCTGGGATTGAGTGGTGCGGCAACGCTACCCATCCTGTATGCCGCCGTTGCCGAATTGCTCGGGCGCACCCCACCAGCGCGGATGGGGTGGCGGGTGTGGCTGGCTACGCCGAATGGCGAGCGGGTGGTGCTAGTGGGCATGGCACTGGCGTTGGTGTTCTTCTACAAGGGCTACACCACGCTGATCCCGTGCCTGATTGGGCTGACCCTCTTCGGGCTGCTTGCGCTGCTGCGCCCTGATCTCGCCGTGCTGTTTGTGCCCTTGACTGTGCCCCTGTTTTTCATTCCCAAAGGTATCTGGGATGAACGCTTCGGCTTGCCGCCAAACGGCATCCGCCTACCGTTGCACGAGTTAGCCTTGCTGATTACGCTGATGGCGGTAGCGGTGCGGGTGCTGTTGGGCTTGCGGGTGCGGGTGCGCCACGATGCGGCGGCGGTTGTGCGGCAGGTTCGCGCCCTCCTCACGCTGGCACAGGTGCGGGCGGCGGGGCAGCATTATGCGCCCCATCTGCTGTTCTTGGTGGCGGGTACACTTGGGGTGGCGGTGGCGTGGTCGGGTGGGCGCAGCGAGGCGGTGCGTGAGTGGCGGTGGCTGATTGTTGAGCCGCTGCTGTTTTATGCGCTGGTGCGCTGGCTGCTGCATCAGGCGCAGGCAAGCGCAAGCCTACCGCCCACGCCGTTCGGGTCGCGCTTGACCAGCGTGCGCCTGCTGACGTGGCTAGTGGCAGGTGGGGCAGTGGTGGGACTGGTAGGGGTGTTGCAGTGGGGGGGCATCAATCTTGCGCCCTCCTTTGGCGACAAAGTGACTTTCAGCGATGATCAGCTTGCTGTGGAGGGGGTGCGCCGCGTGAACAGTGTCTATGGACACCCGAATAACTTGGGATTGTACATAGGGCGGGTGTGGGTGATTGGGGCGGCGTTGGTGTATCTGGCGTGGCTGGCGCGGGCATATTGGCGCATGGCGTTGCTGACCCTTGCGGCGGCAGTGATGCTGGGCGGGTTGGTTGCATCCTTCTCGAAGGGGGCGTTGCTGGGCGTGCCGTTTGCGGCAGTGGTGTTGGTGGGGATGCTGTGGCGCACACGCCCGCAGGCGGCGGGGGCCCGTCCGGTTCCGGCGGCGTTGCTCGCTGCGCTGGTGGGGGCGGCTATTGTGCTGATCCCGCTCGGCTTGATTGCATTGGCGAGTGTAGCTGGCTTGGAGCGGCTGAATCCGTTTGGCGAGACGGCTGAGGTGCGCTTGAAGCTGTGGGCAGCGGCACTGGCGATGATCCGCGACCACCCGTTGTTGGGGATCGGCTTGGATCAGTTTGGGCGGATCTACCCCGATTATATTCACCCAACTCTCGCCGCTACGAATGAACGCTTCACCGCGCACCCGCACAATCTGGTGCTGGATGTGTGGCTCCGGCTGGGCGTGCTGGGCATGGTGGCGATGGCGTGGCTGTTGGTGCGGCTGTTCCGGCAGGCGTGGGTGCAACGCACGGTGGTGCAGGCGGGGCTGGCGGCGGCGATGGTGGCGGCACTGGTGCATGGCATGGTGGATAATGGGTACTTCGTCCCAGATCTGGCGTTGTTCTTCTGGCTGGCGGTAGCGGTGGGCGAGGTGGAAAGGAACACGGAGATTGCCGTTCGTTGTTAGCTCAGATACAATGGATAGATAGTGTCCTATGGCTATGCTTTAATGTCTTAAGCTTATGTGGAGCCAGCACATGCAGCCTGAGCGCGAATCGTTCGAGCGTCAACGCGAGGAGATTCTGGAGGCGTTGCACCTGATTGCGGAACAGAAGGCGAAGTTTGTTTCCGAAAGTGAGATACCGCTCCAGTGGCTGAGAGATGAAAAGGCCCTCCAAAAGCGGCTGGCTGCCATTGAGCAGCAGCTTGCACAGTTGAAGCCCCAGCCTAGTCCTGAACCGCCCCCGCCACAACCGAAGTCATCACGATGGCTCATCCCGTCCATTTCCGTGATCGTTGCGCTGGTATTCATGGGATCTGGACTAGCGTGGATCGTGGGAGCAAATCAAATGGGTCTCATACCAGTGGAAGAAACTACGCCGTCGCCAGTAGACGTTGCGCCGTCGCCAGTAGACGTTGCGCCGCCACTGGTGGTTGGTCTCCAGATCGAAGAGGCACGAGCGATCCTCACAGCAGCGGGCTTTACGGTCGTGGAAGTGCCGTATGTTGATAATCGCTTTCCCGATGGCTACGTAGGCGATCAGAACCCATTGCCAGATCAACTCACTCCCACTGGCGTGGTGACCCTGAGCGTTGTCCTCAATGGGTTTCTCGACGATGATGATGATACTGGTAATCCGGATGGCTAGCGTATCGTAGTGCCCAGTAGTACAAGGCGCGATCCGCAACCGCGACATCACTCCAATGCGATAAGGCAAGAGCGTGTCAATGGCGATCATCTTGTCTTGTTGCCCCTAGCGGCGGTACTCGTCGCCACAATCGCCGATCCGGCGTAGCAGATCGCGCCCCTGTGCTTGCACCTCAGCGAGGGCATGGCGATCCGCGTCGGTCAATGCCAACTGGAACACCCGCGCTGTATCGTGGCGATGCTCGCGGATGCTCAGGCGGGCACCAACAATCACCCCCGCCACCGCCGGACGTTCGAGGATCGCTGCCACCGCAACATTGGCAATACTGACATCATGGTCGCTAGCAATCCGGTGCAGGACATTGAGCAGCTGCTGGAAGAGGCTCCACCCTCCCCACAGATCAATCATCTGCTTATACTTCCGCAAGCTGGCCGTTCCCAGCTGACTCTGCGTCGGTTCGGGCTTGCCCAGCCATGCCGCACTCAGCAGCCCGCCACACAGCGTCCCGTAGGTCAGCAGATGGATGCCATGCTCGGCGCAGTAGGTGGCCATATAGTTCATCGGGCGCGTATCTACTAGCGAATACTGCACCTGATTGGAGACGATCCGAATGCCCAAATCGGTAATGATCCGCAAGTGTTCCGTATCGAAGTTGGTTAGGGCGAGGTGGCGAATCTTGCCCGTCTCGCGCAGCTCTGCGAGATGCTTAAGCGCATCGAGATAGGCCGGATTGGCGTAATCCCACCAGTGGAACTGAAGCAGATCAAGCTGCTCCACCTGCATGCGCCGCAGCGAGATATGTACGGCATCCTCCACCATCTGGCGGGTAATGCGTGTTGGGCGGGGCACCCATTTGGTGAAGGCTTGGACATGCTCCAGTGCCGCTGGGCCCTGCTGCTGGGCCAAGCGTTGGCGAAATACACCGATCAGGTCCTCGGCTGGCCCATAGTGGTCGGCAAGGTCCCACGTCGTAAAGCCACTCGCGTGATAGTTGAGCATCTCTGCCACTGCTGCTGGCGCATCTATGCGCCCGTGTGCGCCAGATACCTGCCACATGCCATTAAGGATGCGGCACATCCGCAGATCGGGAGCGAGGGACAGATAGGCGTGTGCAGGTAATGGCGTTCCGCGTTGGTTCATAAGCTCGTTCAATTCTTTATATCCATGCTTCGTTGCGCTAATCCTCTCTAGGTAGTATACCCAAAAACGGTACGCAGAGGAAACCAACCGAGACGGTTTTATCATCTATTTACCATCTATTTTTTAGCATAATCTATGTTACAATAAGACAAGGAGCATCTCGCGGGAATTCTTTATTTACAAAGCATAGAGTTACATATCGTACTAGGGTGTGCAACACCGGGTATCGTTTGACGCAAATCAACTGCGTGGTGGCAACCCAAGCCACCACCCCTCAGACGTAGACACATCGTTCTTGTTCGGTTTTCCCTCACCGACGAAATAGACAATACCTCCGCGTATGGTGGTCTTGGTAAAGCCGTGCTGTGTCCGGCTGCTACGAACATAGCACCTATGAGGGCTTTTGATATGGTGAATGAATCGCTCGAACAAGAGGCTTTAGAACTCGATGAATATACACAAGCTCTGCAACTCAGCCAGATTGCACCAATTGCGCTGGCGGATGCGCCTGTGCCTGTGCCGACCACTCAATGCTATATTCTGCAAGCACCTGCGCCAGATACACTGTATTCCCATCTGTTTCAGGCAACCCCCCGCCTGTTACGGATTGAAGATTACACCGCGTTGCTACAGGCAGGCTTGCAGCACGCGCTATGGCTGCTGCCCGATTTCAGCGTAGCGATGATCTGGCTGTATGAGCAACGCACGGGCAAACTTGCCCTTGCCGCCCATACGGGGCTTACGCTTGATGATCAAGAGGCGCGGATACTGCGCTCGAGCCAAATCTATCCGGGTGAGCCAGCGGCGGGGGTGGCCTTCCAGCGCAATGAGATCATCCTCTCGATCAACCACGCACCACCTCCCGACGAATTGCGTGAGGAGTTGGTGCCGATCAATCGCATCCGCCAGAGCTACTGCGTGCCAAGCGTGCTAAGTCTGTGCATTCCCCTCTGTCTGCCCGATGAGACAGCCGTTCTGGGTGTGCTCGAACTGACCTGCACGCAGGTGCAAGGTGCGCCCATCAGCGATGCCATGAGCTGTGAACTACCGCCCGAATTGCGGGCGGTGATCACGAGCTACAGCCAATTGCTCGCTACAGCGATCCACAACAAGCGGCTCTACGATACATCCGAACGCCACTGCCGCCGCTTAGATGGCTTCGATGCCGTTGTGACGGCGATCAGCACGGCTACCGATCTGCCCGACCTGCTGCGGAGTGTTCTTGGTGTCGTGATCGGCTTGCAGCCCTTCACCGGCGGCGCAATCCTGCTGCTCGATCCGGCACAAGCACGGCTCACGCTTGGCTTTGCTGAGAATCTACCCGAAGATTACTGCGCTGCGGTGCGTGCGCTGCCCGTAAGCGGTTCGGCTTTCGAGGAGGTAGTCCGCTATGGGCAGCCGGCCATGCGCCCCTTGATTGAAGAACGTTGCGAGGCCCAGCTGGTGGCGATGGGCTACGAGAGTGGCATGTACCTGCCCCTGCTCGCTGGCGGTACGGTAGTGGGCGTGCTGGCATTGTTTGGGGATGCCAACATGTACCATCAGATCGAGATGCCCTATTTGATGCCGCTGATGAACCAGATCGGCTTTGCGATTGCCAATGTGCGCCTTTATGAGGATAGCCAAATTGAGCGGCAACGCCTCAGCACAGTCATCAATAGTATTGCTGAAGGGGTGGTGGTGCTGGATCAGCAGGGGCGGCTTGTGCTGGCCAACGAAGCGGCAATGGAACTGCTCAGCCTTGATGCGATCCCCTACCAACAACCGATCAGCGAGATGCCCGATTTCTATGCGATCCGTGATCTCAGCGGTGCACCCCTGCCCGTTGAGCAGTTGCCGATGGCCCGGGCCCTATCCGGCGAAACATTCTACGATTACCGCGTGCTGCTGCGCGGCGCAAGTGGGCAGAATAGTGTGATGAGCTTTAGCGGCGCACCAGCCCGCGCTGCCCAGCAGCCCATTGCGGATGGGGCGGTGGTGGTGTTCCGTGACATCACTGCACTGCAACGCATCGAACGGGCCAAAGATGAGTTCCTCGCTGTTGCCGCACACGAGCTGCGTAGCCCCCTTGCGGCGGTGCACGGCTACACCGAGCAGCTCGTGCGCCGCGAACGGGATCGCCCAGAGCGAGACGAGCGTGATCTGCGCGGGCTGACGATGTTGTCTGAAGAAGTGGCGCATATGTTGCGGATGGTGGACAACTTGCTGGATGTATCCCGCTTGGATGCAGGTCAGCTTGATCTGCAACTGCAACAGGTGGATGTGATCCAGCTGGTGCAACGAGTGCTGGATCAGCAGCGCATGACTGCCAGCGCACGTGAGGTGCTGTTCCACTGTGTCTACACCGAGCTAAGGGTGCTGTGTGATCCGTTACGGATTCGGCAAGTGCTGACTAACCTGATCGGCAATGCACTGAAGTACAGTCCAGCGGGCACGCCCGTCGAGGTGCGGATTGCGGTGCAGGATGGGCCACGCAGCATCAGTGAAGCAACTGCCGAGCCGCAGCGCGAGGTACTGTTTGCGATTAGTGATGCTGGCAGCGGGATTGAGCCGGAGCTGCAAGCGCGGCTGTTTGAACGCTTCTACCGCGTCAAAAACCGCCGCGAAGAGGGGCTAGGCTTAGGCCTCTATCTCAGCCGCGAATTCGTCCTTCTGCACGGCGGGCGCATCTGGGTGGATAGCACCGTGGGCAAAGGCAGCACCTTTTCTTTCACTCTGCCCCTGCGCTAGCTGCCAGTGCGTCTGCTTCACCGATGACGCTGCGGGCGATGGGCGTGTCTTTCTGCTATAATATCGGTCATAGTGGTGCACGACAAGGAGCGTCATTGGATGAAATCAGATATCCCGCTCAAACGGCTCACCGCGTTACGTGGAGCTGATTTTCTGCCCTTGCTGGGCTTTCCTGATGCAACGTTGGTGGAGGTGGTGAGCCGTGAACTGCCGAGCAGTGCCACGCGATTAGACACGCTGCTCCGCCTGCGAAGTGTCCATGGTCAGCAGTTCCTGCATCTGTTGGAATGGCAACACTATCCTGATCCGCTGATCTTGTGGCGCACGGTCGGGTATCTCGCTTGGATTGGGCAGCACGAACCTGACACGAGTGTGCTTGGGACGATTGCCTATCTGCATCCGGCGGCAGACATGGGCGATAGTCTGATCCAGCGCATAGATGGGCAGATCGTGCGGAATTGGCACATTGGGAGTATCCGGCTGTGGGAACAGGATGCACAGGTAGCACTTGCCACCACCAATATCGGCTTGGCTGTGCTCTCTCCGCTGATGCAGAACGCTTCCCCCAGCCTGATTGAGGCAGCAGCCCAGATTGTGCTGACCCACGCCCCAGCCCTCCAACAAAGCGATCTGCTCTCGATCTTAGGGGTGTTTGCCGAACCATTGTATGATGCATACCGCTTTACCAACTTCATAGGGAGGGATCGGCTGATGAGTTCAGGACTGTTTGAATATCTGATGAAAGAGCGCGAGGCGGAGTGGCAGGAGCGCGAGGCGGAGTGGCAGGAGCGCACGGAGATCATCCAGCGTGAGGCCATCCGCAGCTTGCAGCAGATTCTGGTTGAGACGATCCTGCTGCGTTTTCCGACCGCACCGATGGCCTTGACCCGTGACATCCAGCAGATACAGCGGAGCGACGCATTGAGCCACCTCATCATTGCGGTACAGCAAGCCCCCGATCTGGATCGGGTCGCCCAGCTACTGCGTGAGGCGGCAAGCTGAGCCAGCCAGAAAGCGGGCGCGGCTCTCTCCAGCTCCGTTCCCGCACATCCCTACACTAGCTCCAGTGCGTGTGCTTCATCCACGACCCTGCGGGCGGTGGGCGTGTCTTTTGCTATGATAGTATGATTGACTACAAAGAGCGAGCTGTGCCAGTGGCACGGCTCGCTCCAAGTTAGTGTGGCTAAGTTCTGTCCGCGTTACTCGCTCAAGGCCCGTACAATGAGGGGCAGATAGACGCGGTTCTGCGGCTCGGCGACGGTAACAATCAAGCTGCTACTGACGCTATTCACCCGATTTTGGGCCGTGACGCGCACCGTTTGCGTGCCGGTAGTGCTCCACGTATAGCTGACGTTGGGTGTGCCTTGTCCGGTTGTGGGAGTTGGCTCCCAAGTGTACGTGATTGGTGCTGTCGCGTTGGCTGGCATAAATGCTGCGCTGTAGCTACTCGTGCCACCGAGCAGGCCGGTGTTGCTGCCGTTGATCGTCACACTGGTCAAGCCAATCGGCACAGCCGTCACTTCGACTTGTAAAGTAGCCGTGACTGGCTTCGACAGGTCATTGACATTCTGGATGGTGGCGGTAATGGTCTGCGGGCCAGTGCTATTGAAGCGAAAGGTTGCCGTCCGTTGGCCCTGTCCGCTTTCCGGCACAGGCGACCAGCGAATGCGGAAGGGGCGCGTCGCATTGATCGGTTGGATTTGATCCACCGCAACTTGGATTGGCGTACCTACAATAACACTCAGATCGCCGCGCAGGGTTGCGCCTGTGAGGGGCACACCCTCTGGAGCCGAGAGTTGGCCCTTGCCCGTGAAGATAGTCGTGCGTCCGGCGGGGTTGGCGGCTTCAACATAGAACAAGACATTACTACCGCCAGCGGGCACTGGCACTTCACTGACCCATACATTCGGCACATCGGAACGGGTAAAGGTAACAGGTAGCCATGCACTGCCGGTGTTGTACACGCCAGTTACGGTGATTTGTTCCTGCGTAAAGTTGGTATCTGTCACCCGCGCCACGATCAGGTTGGTGCCTGCTTGGGCGAGTGCAACGTTGGGGCGTAGTTCGGATAGGTCTTTGACCAGTTGCACATTTTCGATCACGGGTGCCGTGCGGATCTTCTGCAATTCATCATCAGCGGCTTCTGGATCGAGGTACTTCACCCGCAACACAAGTTGCGAATACGTGCGGAGCCGCCCAGTGATCGCTGTCGGGGTATCATTAACGATAAATTGGGCCGGATTGACCGTAAGCTGGGCTAGTTGGCGCACTGCTCCACCACTGACGATCTCAGTAGTACTGAAGTTAAAGAACTTATCTGGATACCACGTCCCAATCAGTTCAGGGGCGGAGATCGGGCCGGTTGGGTCAGGCAGCAAGTTGGTGTCTTGCGAGATCACCTGCGACATCTTCATAGGGTAGTTGGGGATAGTTTGAAACTGCCCGCCAATCAAGGTCACATCTTGTACCCGAATCTGCGTATCCGCATCAGGGCTACGCAGGCTCAAGTCATAGACAAATTCGGGAAGGGCAGGTAAGCCATGTTGGGTTGCCGTGATGATGCGGGCTTGGGGCGGGATGCCTAGCCCCTGTTGTACGAAGCTGTCCTCCGCAGTGACGCTCTTTAGGAGCGGATACTTCGCACTGGTGCGCCCCACCGTATTCTCTGGATCAATCTGGATCGTGAAGGTAATCACGCGCTCAAACACCCCCGCAGGCGGAATCACAATCGCCGACGGCACTTCTTGCAGAGGTTGCTCCTCAGCGGGGAACGGCTGTGGGTTAGGTGTCTTGAACCGAATAAACGGCAAGCCATACAGGGTCATGATCTGCAAACTCTTCACATCATGCACATCCATAAAGGTGGCATTGCGGATGTAGCGTTGCTTGGCGCGGGCAAGGGCAGTGCCTACTGCTTGCCCGGCATAGGTGTAGGGACCTTGGGTTGCAATGATCTCACGGGCAAGCTCTTCGGTGAAGAAGATGGTTAGACGTTCGCCGTAGCCCACGAGATCGGCATCGCCATACCCATAGCCCGTGTTGCCAATCCAGATGCCGCCCTGTGTCAGATAGGCTTGCGGGAAGTCTATGGCATAGGAGACTGGGGTGGTATTGGCGAGTGCGCTTAGCTCAACATTCAGCCCACCGTGGCAGCCAACGGTGTAGCAGATCGTGTTGTGGAAGTAGCGGTAGTTGCGAGCTGCGACTGACGTACTTGGTACAGCATTGAGGATCGTTTCGGCAAAGAAGGTGCGATTTGGCTCGGTGGCTGGCTCGGCTTGCCAATGGTCGTAGTGGGCATTGGGCGATTGCAAGGCGAAAGGGCTGAGCCGGGTGTAGCCGGTGGGGTTGGTGAAGTCATTGAAATCGTCGTTGAACCACGCGCTCTTAAATTCGTCTACATTCCATGTATTGCTATCGAGCAGACGAATGCGTGAGGCTGGCGTAATCCCAATCTGGAGAAACGTGTCGCGCAACGCTCGGGCCTGATCTTGCAGGAAATCGTAGCCTGCGGCAAAGGCGGCCGGATCAGTGGTGTTGGGCACTTCGATAGTCAAGGGCACATCGCCGTTGGCATATGGAGTCAAGTAGTTCAGGATTTCGGTCGGGGTCTCGACTAGCCGCCCAACACTCAGGTCGGGGATGTAGAGCGGGTGATACGAGAGCGCATAGGGGGTGCGCGTGCCGTAGATGTTATCGGTAAGGTAGGTGCCGAAGTTGAGTGCGCCGCCCAGTGGGGTGTTCAAGCCAATGATGCCGGAGGGGTCCTCGCCGCTCAGGTAGGGCAGGTATTCGAGTTCATTGGCGACGGTTGCCAGATCGGGCACGCGGTAGAAGGGAATCACCGCATCTCCCCCGACAATCACGATATGCTCGGCGTTGGGGAACAGCGGCGATTGGGGGGCGACACTAGTGATGGGGCGCGAGGGGTTGCGAAACACTGCAGCGGTGAGGATTTCATGCACCAGCTCGGCAACACGATTGGCATAGAACGGATTGTTTGGGTTGGCATCCCACGCGGCATAGGTGGCCGAGATGGGCTGTGCGCCTTCAAGGGTGGCGAGATCGAAGACTACGCCTTTGACTTCATCGCGGGTGGCAAGCTGACTGATGGCCGTGATGATGGCATTGATCGCCGTTGCATCCTGCGGATACTGCTGGCGCATACGGGCTGTGTTCAGCACAAACACGGTACGAACATTCGCATCGGCTTCGTCCGGCAGCAGGGCAGCTGGCACTTCGCCAGTGGGTTGCTCCAAGCCACTCCCGTTCACCTCGATTTGGAGCGTATACGGCTGGTCGGGATCAAATTCGCTGTTCGCTCCTTCAACACTCAAGTAGTACACGCCCGGCCGCCAGATCACGGTTGCAATGCGCTCATCGGTAGTACCGAGAGCGGTGCTGAAGCCGGTGATCGTTGCGCCTGCACCTTTGGCACGCGGCGCACCTTTGGCACGCGGTGCAGCTTTCGCGGCATCCTCCGCATCAAACACGTTTTCCAAACCAGTATTGCCCTCAATCGGGTTATCCGGTGCCGTTGCAAGCAGGATGTCATAGTCGGCAGGTAGGTTGGTAAGTGTTATCACCAACGTCGAGCCGGGTTCTTTGATCAAGAACTTGAACCAATCGAGGTCGTCTTCATTGTCAATCGTTCCGGTGATGACTTGCCGCCACGAAATGACAGCATCAGTCGTTCCGGCTCCAACAGAGTTAGCTTGATCAGGATTGGCGAGGTTATCATTCGGCTCACGTTCACTCATCATGGGTAGCTTGATCACGTCATTCTGGATGAGCAGGGGTGGAGTACGCGGCGCAGCCGGAGCCGCCTCCGCAATGTCGGACTGGATCGGGCGGGCGAGTGGGACGAGCAAGACTAGTGCGATTACGAGCAGCAGCAGACTTCGCAAGAATGGGTGTTTCATTGGTGTGTTCTCCCTCTAAACACATACGCATGCAAATGACAATAGTTCCCTGAACAGGTGCTTGGACAAGCGAGTTGTACGAACCATGTAGCCCGATCTTGCGAACGGACTACTTCCCCCAATGGTCTCTGATTACCGGAAAACCGGCGGTGTAGCGTGGCTACGCCACTGCGGCATCGTGGAGCAGTGGCAGCTGATACTGCTCAGCCAATGCGCGAACACGTTCAAGATCGCGTTGGGCATCGAGCTGGATAAAGGTCTGGGTCGCTTCGTGCAATAATTGTTGAGCGACATCCCGTTGGTTAAGGGTGGCGGCCAATTGGGCCTGCCAGTAGGCAACCTTGCCGACATCGTAGGGTGAGTCGGCTTCGGTTAAGGTTGCCCGCGCAAGGGCAAAGTAGGTATCTGCGCGGTGATATTCGCCTTGGGCAAACGCGATCTGCCCTAACACACGCTGGGCAATGCCCTGCTCCAAAGTCATGCTCATGCTCTCGGCTTCTTGCAATGATTGCTGGGCATACTGCTGGGCGGCGGCATAGTCCCCTAGAGCGAGGCTTGCTTCGGCTCCCAATCGTAATGTTTCTGGAATGAATGTCCGTGATTTGATCCGTTCGAGCGTTTCGAGGCTGTGGTGGACAATCTCCAAAACCGCCTGTGGCTGATTCTTTAGTTTAAGGATCTCGGCCCGATTGAGGTCAGTCATCACGACTCCCCATGCCGAGCCAATCTGATTGAAACGTTCGCCGCTATAGACGTAGAGATCATACGCCCGCTCAAGCTCATTACGGCCCACGAGTAGGTAGGCGATATTGTTGGCCGCATAGGCAATGCCTACCACATCGCCGATGCTTTCGCTGATCTCGATAGCTTGCTCATAGCAGGCAATCGCCTCGTGCCAGCGGCCCATTTGGTCATATACCGCACCGAGATCGTTGAGGATGCGGCTCTTGCCACTGATGTCGGCGTGCAGTTGCTCCCAAATTGTGCGAGCTTCCTCAAGGGCCTGAATACTCGCCCCAAGCTCACCAATATCGGATTGGATCACTCCCTTCAAACGCAGCACATTGGCTCGGTCAGCTGTATCACCTTGCTCGTCGGTGATCTGGAGACTGTGGTTAATCCAATCAAGGGCCTCAGGCATATCGCCCCGCCGGTAGTAAATCTTAGCTCCGAGCAAGTAGCACCGGGCCAGTTCAGCACGGGTGCTATCGTTGGCGAGAGCCATCCCTTGTTCGAGCCAGCGAAAGGCGGTTTCAAATTCGGAGCTTTGTTCCTCAACACTGGCCAGCAGGCGATGCAGCCGCACACGGGTTTCGCGGTAGGTTTCAACATGGACATCGAGCAAGCCGAGTGCCTCAAGGAAACATGCCACCGCATCATCCGTTTCACCAAGCAGGGCAAAGATCGTGCCGCGCCGCTCGTAGAGGTCAATCACCTGTTGAATCCGCTGATCGGGGTCGGTGGGCATGGGCAGGTGCGGCACAATGCTCAGCGCATTGGCAAACAGGCTCAATGCCTCGCGGTTGGCGTAGCGTTGCTGCGCCTGCTGCCCCGCAAGGATGTGATAGGCAAAGGCTTCGGTCCACACTTCGGCAAGCAGGTAGTGGCGGGCAATCACCGAGAGTACATTCTGGCGGGCTTGCGGATCGTCGCTGGTGAGGGCTTCAAGGCGCAGGGCAACTTGGCGGTGCAACTCACGCCGCCGAGCATAGAGGATCGTCTCATATGCGACATCCCGCAGCAGGGCGTGGCGGAAGAGATAGCTCTGGTCGTTCGCTTGGAAATCGGGCTGGGTAATTTCGGCATGGATTAATGCTTCGAGCACACTATCGAGCAGGTTGTGGTGCGGGTAGATTCCCGCGACAATCGGCTGCTGGAAGCGTCGCCCAACAACCGAGGCGATCTGCACCATGTCATACTGCGGTTCGGGCAGCTTATCGAGGCGAGCGATCACCAAGCCCTCGATGCTACGGGGCAAGGTGGCTTCATCGAGCGGGCGCGTGAGATACCAATCACCGCGTGGATTGCGGGCGAGAATGCCCGATGCGATCAAGGTGCGGATCAGCTCCTCGATGTAGAACGGGTTGCCCTGCGTGCGCTCCACAAGGCTCCGCATCGCGGGGGGCGGGTTGTGATCGAGCAGGGCCGCGAGCAGGGCTTCACCCTTCTCGTGCGATAGTTCGCGGACGGTGAGGCGCAGGGTGGTGGGTAAGGCTTGCCATGGCTCAGCTATCGGTGGGCTGGGGCGGTAGTTCAGGAGCATGAGGATGGGCTGATCCTGAATGGCCTGTGCCAAATCGCCGAGTAGTTCAAGTGATGATGCATCAGCCCACTGAATATCTTCTAGCACAAGCATAATCGGGGTGATTTGGGCTGCTCCAATGAACAGGGCAATAATCAGTTCATGCAAGCGATCATGGCGTTGCTCTGGCGTGAGGGCGCGGGTCAGCGGAGTCTCTTGCACCGCGACCCCAAGTGCGTCGCCAAGCAGTGGCGCAAAGCGCACCAATGTCGGTGCATAGCGCGTGACTGCGTGTTCGAGGGCATCCAGCATAGCCAATGCGACTACATCAGTATCGCCGCGATTGCTGCTGCGCTTAAGGCTAACCTCCAGCAAGGCACGCAACGGGAGCCGGATCGTGGCGTAGGGCGTACTTTGTTCGTAGCTCTGGCATTCGCCGGTGTAGAGCACGAAATTCTCGGCCGTGTCAGGCTCAAATGCTGGATCGCCCGCGAGCACCATCTGATGCACGAGTTCGCTGCACAGGCGCGTCTTGCCAATCCCCGCCTCGCCGATGAGGGCAATCACGCGCCCAGCACCATTCAACGCCTGCCCAGCTGCGTCCAACATCTGCGCCAGTTCGGTATCGCGCCCCACGAGCTGGACGTGCGGCAGGGCCGTATCGGAACGCAAGGGGATGCGGCTCGCGGCATCCCCTTGCACCACGCCGGGGGTAATCGGCTCCTTCAGCCCCTTGAGTTGCAAGGGTGCGTGGTCTATCACGTCCACCTGCTGCTCGACGATGGTGCGCGTGAACGGTGAGATCATGACCATGCCATCGGCAGCTTTGGCCATCAGGCGGGCCGACAGGTTCACCGTCGAACCCATCACTGTGTATTCATAACGTTGTGCACCGCCGACCCGCCCAGCAAACACCGTGCCGGTATTGATCCCGATCCGTTGGAGCAGGGCCGGCACCGTATTATATTGGGCGATATATGCATCGAGATACGGCGCAAACAGAGCGTGGATTTCGATGTTGGCTTCGTGCAGGGCTTGGCGCAGATCAAGCGCACAATGTACGACCCGCAGCGGGTCATCTTCGTGGGCCGTCGGTGCGCCAAACAACGCCATGAGCTTATCGCCGTGGGTGGCCATATCCACCTTGTTGACACTGCCGTCGTAATGATGGATGACCTGCTGAGCCCGCCGGAAGTAGGCATTCAGGACATTCGCGGCGAGTTCGGGGGTATCCTTGAGGATTTCCAGCATATCGCTGAAGTTGTGGAAATTGGCAAACATCACCGAGACCGGACGAAACTCACCCATCTCGGTTGCCCGCGAATCGAGGAAGCGTTGGGGCAAGCCTCGCACCAAATACGGGCGCAACGCTGCAACTTGGTGGGCCAGCATCTCAAGCGTGGTGAAGTCGTGCCCGTGTGGAATCAGGAGGGCCTCAGTGTGGTGTGACAAGTCTGGTTCAGGCAGGGCAAGGATGCGTCGGAAACCACGATCTGCACTCCCAAACTGTGCGCCTTGCAGCAGCTGCGCGGTCTGATCGGTAACCACCACTTCACCGGGGGCAGCAATCTCTTGCGCGGCAGCCACTTGATTGACCTCGCGCCCCGTAATCACTAATTCAATGTGGGTTGTATCGCCCACCTCTGCCGCAAACAGTTGGCCACTGTGAACCCCGACGCGCAGGCGCAGCTTAAACGTTCCGGCGCGGGTCTGCAAATTGGCGAAGGTGGCCATGCGCCGTTGCATCGCAAGGGCGGCACTGCTGGCCGCGGCGGCATGCTGGCTTTGGAGTGTCTCCTCATCGAAGAAGGCGGTCAGTGCATCACCCCCAAATTTGAGCAACATGCCTTGATGACAAGCAACCTCTTCAACTAGGGCATCAAACAGGTGATTGACAATCCCACTGACTTCTTCTGCGCCTTGCCGTCCAATCGTGCTGAGCTGCTCCGAAAGGGCGGTGAACCCGCTCAAGTCCGCAAACAGAAGGCTGCCCTGCCAAAATGTGCCGGTGACTTCACCGGGGACTGGGTGGCTTAGCTGACGCTGCACGAGGCGCATGGGGATATACGCAGCATGCGCTCGGAGTAGTTCACGCAAATGCGTAGCAAGCTCGACTCGCACCCCTACAGGGAGATCGCCGGTTTGCTCGAACTGGGCCTGTAGCGCAGGCGAAAGGTGTTCAAGCAGCATGCTGTGCAGCACAGTCACGGACATAGGTCAGCACCTCAGTAACGGCAGACAGGTTTTGTTGCGGTGACGTGCAGTGCATTTCCCCCGCACTGCAACTTGTCAGACTTCCATTATAGCATATCACAACGTGCTTCTCCTGTGCATAAAGAACTGGTTATAATATGAGCGAACCACCAATAACAGCTCACAAGCCGACTCGCCCTTGCACAGGGTACATACAGAAACGAAACAATGCGGTTATCTTGCATACCTATCCGCAGGAATAACATCACGAGCTTGGTCATGCTGATCCTGAACCCTGCCTCGATCACAGGTGCAGATACACCTGATCGAGCGTAGTTGCCTTGAAGGTGTGCGTGGGGGCGCAGGTGTATCGCTTCTGGGTGCGGCGGGGCACGAATCTGCGGCGCGTGCTGCTGGCACTTGGCTTGTCCCGCTATGCCCCTCTCACGCGCCAGCGCAACTGCGGCGGGCGCGGGCTGTGTGCCACGTGCGGCGTGGGGCTAGAGCAGGGTGGGCCGCCGCCTACCCACTGGCACGATGCGCTTGCCGCGCAGTATGGCTACCCGCGCCGGTCGTGCCAGATCACGCTGGAGGCCGATCTGACCATGCGCCTCCTCACGGATAAGCTGATCTGGGGAGCGCGTGCTCCGCAGCAGCGCAGCCGTGTGTGGGCTGAGGAAAGCCCTTCCGATAACGTTGAGTAATTTGACCGAGCGGGCTAGATCGGCGGACTCCTCCGCCTGCGCGTCCGATGTCCAATGGATCGCATCCAATCTAGGCTGATTGTAGCCTCAGTAAAGGATAATAGTGCCAATGACACACCGCGAACAAATATTTACATGGGAGTGGGAACTTGAGTCGGAGCCGGAACAGATTTGGCCCCTCATCAGTGATGCCAATCGCTTCAACCGTGATATTGGCTTCCCCGATATTGAGGAGCTAGAGATCACTGCCGATGGGCATAAGCTGTATCGCTACCGCACCGATACGCCCGGCATGCAGATTGTGTGGGAAGAGGAGACGTATGAGTGGATTGAGCCATTCTATCAGCGCAATGTGCATCGCTTTCGCAGCGGCATCTGGGCCTATGGCGAGGCGGTGGTGCAGCTCACCCCGCGCCTGCCGAGCGGCTCACACTTGATCTATACCTTTCGCATCATCCCTAGCAACCTTTTCGGCTTGGTCTACACACCATTGCAGATGCGGCTAGTCAATGGAGCCAAGATGGATCAGGTGGTGCGCCGCTATGATCTGATGGCACAGGTGCGCGGCATGCAGCATACCGTCACGGATGCCCAATTTGGGGCGGGGGGGCAGGAGCGGCTCGCGCAGCTGGGTGAACGCCTGCTGGCGCAGGGACACGCGCCAGACTTGGTTGAACGCCTGATCACCTTCGTGCGGACAGCAAGTGAGTATGATCTGGTACGTGTGCGTCCCTACAAGCTTGCTGATTTATGGCAGCAGCCGCGCCGCACGGTGCTAGAGCTGTTTCTGCATGCCACCCGCATCGGCATGTTCCAGTTGCAGTGGGAGATGCTCTGCCCCATGTGCCGCAACGCCCAAGAACACCGCTCGACGCTGCGTGATGTGACGCAGCAGGGGCACTGCGATTTCTGTGAGGTGGATTTTACAGTCAACTTCGATCAGTCGGTTGAACTTGTGTTTCGGCTCGATCCGCAGCTTCGCCCCACCCCCGATCAGAAGTTCTGCACGGGGGGGCCCCAGTTCACCCCGCACATTCTGATGCAGCAGATCATCCAGCCGGGCGCGGAATTTGTGTGGCAGCCGTTGCTCCTAGAGTATGGGCGGTATCGCTTGCGGAGCTTTCGCAAGCCCGGTGCGCTACTGGTTACGGTGAGTGATGCGGGTGCAACCCAACCCACGCTTGACCTGCCAGATACGGAGTGGCAATTTGCGCCGCTGGAGCT
Organism: uncultured Chloroflexales bacterium; assembly: GCA_937967405.1. Classification (GTDB taxonomy): domain Bacteria; phylum Chloroflexota; class Chloroflexia; order Chloroflexales; family Chloroflexaceae; genus JAAUTZ01. Next base: position 50,021 of record CALCJV010000029.1, read on the forward strand.
TGCGCCACAGCCAATCTTCACGCTCCGCAATGTGGGGAGGAGCGTGCAGACGGTGCTGTTTGAGCGTATGGCGTGGAGTGATCAGGCGGTGACGGCGGCGGAAGTGACCGCCCTGCAAACCTTCCGCGATCTGTTCAGCAGCGAAGCCTTGCGCCCAGATGAGCAAATTTCAGTTGGGACGCTGACGATCATGTTCACCGACCTGCGCCAATCTACGGCTCTCTATCAGGAGATTGGCGATGCGCCAGCGTTTGGCTTGGTGATGCGCCACTTCGATCTCCTGCGCGAGATTATCCGCGAGGAGGGCGGCGCAATTGTCAAGACGATTGGCGATGCAGTGATGGCGGTATTTCGTGCGCCCGCTGCGGCTCTCCAAGCCGGCGCACGTATGCAGCACGCCCTCGCGCAGCCCACCGATCCGCAGCAGCGGGTGCTGATGCTGCGGGTGGGCATCCACACGGGAGCGTGTATTGCGGTGAACTTGAATGATCGCCTTGACTACTTCGGCTCAACCGTGAACATGGCTGCCCGCTTGACGGGACTTTCGAGCGGCAGCGATTTGGTGATTTCGGGCATGCTCTACCGCGAGCCGACCGTGCAGGCATGGCTTGCCGCACGTGGTATGCAGGCAGAAGCCTTTACAGCAACGTTGCGTGGCTTCGAGGGGCAGGCATTTCAGCTTTGGCGGGTGGTTGCGCCTGCATCCTAGCTCCGCTGGCGCAGGTGTAGCCCCCGTTGCTTTCACGGCTGCACCTGCACCACTACGGGCATACCCACGCCGATCTGGTAGGTGTGGCTGGCATTTCCTGCCCGGATCGCCACTTCTAGCGTATCGTCACTGCCAATGACGGCTACCCCACAGCCGATGGGTACATCGGCGTAGGTGTGCTGGATCGGCAGGTGCAGGGGCGGATCGCCTATCGTGACCCGTAGCGTGTCTCGTGCCCCAAGCTGATCGAGCATGCGGGCCGGAATGTTGCTGATGCAGTTGCCGAAGTGATCTACCGCAATGATTGTGCCCGTGATTGCCGTAGCTGTGCAGGTAGGTGGAGGCAGATCGAGGTGGTGGGGAGCCGCCAACGGTTCGCCGAGCACCGCTAAATCTACACCATTGGCGAGGTGCGCGGCAACAGGCGCAAACAGATCGCGCCCGTGAAAGGTTGCGCTGAGGCGCGGCCGCCAGAAGGCTGGCACATTAAGCTGCACGCCGCGCACCGCTCCAAGACTTTGCCCGTGCTGCCACACTGAACCGAATAGCCCATTGTCGGGGCCAACGAAGCGGCCTTGCGCCGTTTCCAGTGCAATTGGTCGGCGCGTGGTGCTGCCCACCTCTGGGTCGACAACAACAAGGTGAATCGTAGTGGGGGGGAAGTAGGGCACGGCTTGGGCGAGAACCCGCACGGCGGCGTGGATCTGTTGGGGGGCGATGCTGTGGGTTATATCTACGAGCTGGACGTGCGGGCAGATGCTCAGGATCACGCCTTTCATTACCCCGACATAACTATCGTGCAAGCCGAAGTCGGTCGTTAAGGTGATGATCGGCGGGGGGACGTAGCGGCGCGTAGGCGGCATCAGCTTCCTACGGCAGAGGGCGTGGTTGGCTCAGTTGGCTCGGTGGGCGTGCTGCTCGTTGGGCGGCCTTTGAACCACCACTGCCACTCACGGTTTTCCCAAACGACGAGCAGTTGCGCGGCGGTGAAGATCGAGGAGTACGTCCCCGCAATCAAGCCAATCATCAGGATAATCACAAAGTTCTGGATCGTTGGCCCGCCAAAGAGCAACAGTGCAACGAGCGTAAAGAGCGTGGTCAGTTGGGTATTGATCGAGCGGGGCAAGGTCTGCACAAGGCTCAGGTTGACGATCTGCTCGAAGGTCTCACCGGGTCTCCGCACCAATAGGTTTTCGCGGATACGGTCAAACACGACAATCGTATCATGCACCGAGAAGCTCAAGATCGTGAGCATTGCCGTGAGGAACAGGGCATCCACCTCTAGCCCAAAGAACGTGCCCATGAATGCAGCAATGCCGATGATCAGGATGACATCGTGCAGCATGGCGATGATCGCGCAGATGCCGTAGCGCACTGGATGCGGGGCCAGCCGGAACGCCCATGTGAGGTAGAGCAGGATCGCTATCGTGGCGGCGAGCACGGCCAGTACGGCACTGCGGGTTGCCTGTTGGCTAATAGTTGCCCCCACGGAGGTGATTTGTTCACGCTGCACCGTGCCAAACTCAGCGGAGAGATTAGCAATCACGCGCTCTGGGTCACTTTGGATATTAGCCAACTCAGCGGTACGGACAATCACATTCGTACCGGGTCGCTCGCCCTGCTGATCACTGATCTGCACTTGGGCATTGGCGAAGCCACTCTCCGCAAAAACTTGGGCAATCTCGGTGCTATTGAGCTGATCGGGGGTGCGCTCCGTGAATTGCAAATCCCAGAGCGTGCCACCACTGAAGTCAATACCGAGCTGTAGCCCTAGCTTCGGCTGCCCAGTGGTGATCAGTGGGTGCAGCAGGAGGAAGTACAAGCCCGGCAAAATGAAGATGCCCGATAGCAGGAACCACCAATACCGCCACTGAACTAATTTATCCATTATCGTCTCCTACTTTTGAGCATGCGGCTGTTAGACGCGGGCTTCGGCGGCTTGTCGCGCTTCAAGATCACGTTGACTCACTTCAAAGAACCAGAGATTGTGGGCAAGCGGTGTAGCGACCGTGAGGCGGAGGAAGGTGCGGGTAATCACGACAGAGGTGAACAGGCTGATCACGATGCCTAAGCCCAAGTTGAGCGCAAACCCTTTGATGATACTCACGCCGAAGCTGTTGCCAAACATCCAGAGGATGGTGCAGGTAATCAGTGTCGAGACGCTTGAGTCACGGATTGCCGACCACGATTCGCGCACGCCCTCATCAATCGCAAGGCGCAACGATTTGCCGCGCCGCAACTCTTCCTTGAGGCGCGAGAAGATCAGCACGTTGGCATCTACGGCTAGCCCAATCGAGAGGATGAAGCCAGCAATGCCCGGCAGGGTCAAGGTGATCGGAATGAGTTGGTAGAGGGCGAAGGTCAGCGAGGTGTAGATCATCAACGCCAGCACGGCCAGCACGCCCGGCAAGCGGTAGTAGACGATCATAAACAGGGCCACAAAGCCTAGCCCGATTATCCCCGCGATGAGGCTTGCTTCAACGGATGCCTGCCCCAATGTCGCCGAGATCGTGCGACTCAGCTCAACCTGCAATGCCACTGGTAATGCGCCATACTTGAGCTGATTGAAGATGCGGTCACGGTCTTCGGGGGTGTTGGTGGTAATGATGCCGCTCCCGTCGGTGAGCGGGGACTGGATTACAGGGCAGCTAATGACGCGATGATCGAGCACAATACACATCGGCTTGCCCACATTGTTAGTTGTGAAGGTGGCCAGTTGGCGCGAAGATTCGCCGCGAAAGGCGAACGCGACAGCAGGCTGGTTGAGGCCAGTGGCACTTTGGCCAAAGGCAGGCTGAACCTGATTGGTATCCAGATCAGCACCGCGAGTAATGCTGGGGAAGATGGTGGGCGGGATCAGCGGCTGCCCGAAGGCGTTGGTGGCGGTGAGGTTGGTTGTGTCGGTAATGCCCGCCGAGAGCAGCACCGATTCAGGAATATCGGGCGCGTTGCTTGTCCGCACTAGTTGTCCATCGGGGAAGAACTGCCCCTGTGGATCAATGAACTCAAGCTGGCCCGTGCCGCGCAGGGTTTCAATCGCTTGTTCTGGATCGGCAACACCGGGTAGCTCAACCGCAATGCGCTCATTGCCAAGCTGCTGCACGACGGTTTCACCAACACCAAGCGCATTGACGCGGCGTTCGATCACGCCTGCGGCCGTGGCCATTTCTTCAAAGGTGACATTCTCATTTTCGGCCCGCAGCAGGACTTGGATCCCGCCTTGCAGGTCAAGCCCCAAACGCGGCGACACGTCGCGCCCTAGAAAGATGTAATTGGGCGCAAAGTTGATCCACAGCGATACAGCTGTGAGCAGGATGATAAACAGTAACGAATACAGTTCTCGGTTCCGCACAGTGGCGCACCGCTCCTTTCTCCGCCATCTTCACTATGGCCACGTAGTTGTAAGTTGGTTTCCATGCAAGTTGAAACAGAGCCGAAACGGCCCTGCTGCCCTTGAAAATTCTCTGCTTGTAGATTGTACCACAGGATAGCGCAGTAGGGTACGGCTTATTGCCCACTCGTTGCGAGTGCCGCCTGAATTGCGGCTTCAAGTTGGGTGGCACTCACCTGCTGCCCATTGACAACGAAGGTCGGAGTGGCGGGGATACCAGCGGCTTGCGCGGCTTGGTAGGCTCCGGCCACATGGGCGCGGAACTCACCGGTGCCAAGACAGCCCCTAAACGCCGTCTGATCCAGCCCCAGCCCCCCCGCAAGGCGGGTGAAGTAATTGCGTGCGCCATCATTGCTCAGCTGCGACCATTCCGGTTGGGTACGGAAAATCTGGTCGTGCATCTGCCAAAACTGCCCCTGTGCGCTGGCACAGTAGGCTGCTTCGGATGCGACCGGCGCATTGGGGTGCATCGGCAGCGGGAAATCATGAAAGATCATCTGCACCTTCCCCGTCTCAACAAACTCACGGTCAATCCGCTTGGAGACGGTGCTGGTCGCAAAATTGGCGCAGGCGGGGCACTGATAGTCAGCATATTCAATCACGGTCACAGGGGCTTCAGGCACGCCCTTGTAGAAGAACCCCTTGTCAGTCTGGCCAACGTTAAACGCAATCTCGATTGGCTCAATGGGTACGGTAGCGGCAGGCTCATTGCCGCGCCCACCCAATATCGCAAACGTGACAGTTATGCCAATGATGGCTACGACGGCTAGCACAATGTAAAGGATTCGGGCTGAATGCTGTGGTTGGGCAACTTGGACTTTGCGTCCACGACGCGGTGCGGTACTCATAATCGGTTCATGCTCCATCATTGGGTGGGATCCTGCGTGTTGCTGGAAGCCCTGTTTTCAGCGTGTAAGTTTGGCAATCGGTGTACAATAAGGATAGTTTTGGGTTGCTCCCCCACACAACCATCCGCAAGCTGTGAAGGGAACGGGCCAATATCGGGTATTATAGCGATGGACATACGAAGCGTCAACCGTTCGGATTGCCCGGCATAACCTATGCTAACGCTTACGGAGCGTGTATCCGTAGCCTGAGCAGGTTGCCTAAAACGGCAATGCTCATAGCTTCTTCATTCTTTGGAAGTGCCCTGAGAGAAACCGCAGCCAGCGTGCTGTTGATAGTGTGAAGGACATGTCCTATGACCACCCGCCGCCGCCCGCGCTCAGCCCGCGACAAGCAATGGCAGCTTCGCCCAGCCGCCGCGCTTGGGCCGGATGCAACCCTTGCATTGGCAGAGGTGCTCGATCAGCACCCCGAAGCCCTGCACAATCCGGCTGCGCTTGATCTGCTGGCTACCTTAGTGGCCCAACGTGACCTAACTACCCCAGCGGCAATCAAGGCCTTTTTCACGGCGACTTATCCGCATGGGCTACACGATCCCTACTTGATGCTCGGCATGCAAGCCGCTGCCGAGCGCATTGCAGCGGCGATAGCGCACGGTGAGCCGATGGCTGTTTACGGCGATTTCGATGTGGATGGGGTGACGGCGGTGACGTTACTGATGCAGGCGATTACGGCACTGGGGGGCACGATCCAGCCCTACATCCCCCACCGCGAGCGTGAAGGCTACGGGCTGAATATGGCTGCGATTGATGATCTCTTGGCCCAGCATGTCACGCTGCTGATCACGGTAGACTGTGGCATCACCAATGCAGCCGAAGTGGCCTATGCCCAACAGCATGGGCTAGCGGTGATTGTCACCGATCACCACACGCCGCCGCCCGATCTGCCGCCTGCGTTAGCGGTAGTCAATCCGAAGCAGCCCGGCTGTACCTACCCGTTTAAGCAACTGGTCGGGGTAGGCATTGCTTTCAAGTTGGTGCAAGCCTTGGTGCAGCACTGCCGCCTGCGCCCGCGCAACGGTATGCGCCTGCAAGATGTGTTAGATGTCGTCGCCCTCGGTACAGTTGCCGATCTGGGCCCTCTACAGGGCGAGAATCGGCTGTTGGTGCAGCATGGGTTGAGCATGCTGCATACCTCGCAACGGCCGGGCTTGCAAGCCCTGATCCGCAAAGCTGGCTTGCAGCAGCACCAGATCACCGCTAGCGACATCGGCTTTCTGCTAGGCCCACGCATCAATGCCGCCGGACGCTTGGATGATGCGATCCGCGCCTATGAGCTGCTGCTGGCAGATGATCTGGCCACTGCCGAACGGCTCGCGGATGAACTGAATGTTGCCAACCGCGAACGCCAGAAGCTCACGAGTAGCGTCTTTGCGGCGGCAGCAGAAGCGTTTCAGGTGGAACTGGACACATGCGAAGCGGCCGATCAGCTGCCGCCACGGATCATCGTGCTGGACGATGCGGCGTATCCGAGCGGCGTGGTTGGCTTGGTCGCAGCGCGGCTCGTCGAACGCTTTGCCCGCCCAGTGGTGCTGATTGCCCGCGGCACGGAGCATTCACGCGGCTCAGCTCGCTCGATAACAGGAGTGAATATCCACGCCTTGCTAACCCATGTGCAAGACCTGTTCGTGCGCTTTGGGGGCCACTCACAGGCGGCTGGCTTCACACTCCTCACGGACGATCTGCCGGAACTGCACACCCGCCTGCGGGCACTGGCGGCCGAACACATCACCGAGGCCATGCTCGTGCCGCTGCTGCACACCGATGCCGAAGTGCCCTTGAGCGTGCTCTCGTATGACCTATTGCGCGTCCTAACCTTGCTCGAACCCTTTGGCCAAGCCAATCCGCAACCGGTGCTGGTTAGTCGGGCAGTGCTTGCCCACGACGTGCAGGCCATCGGCACAGAACGCAAGCACCTGCGCCTGAAGCTGGCCGCACGTGCTGATCCGGCAACCCCCGCGCTCGATGCGATGGCCTTTGGCTTGGGGCATCTGGCGGATGCGCTGCAACGCTACCCCTTGATTGACGTGGCGTATACGCTGGATGAGCGCGTGTGGAATGGGAACCGTTCGTTGCAGCTCAACCTGAAGGACTTACGCAGTGTGCGGGCAGCCGACTAGCCGTGTGTGAAATTTCGTACAAACTTCCCAATCATGGCATAAACTCATTGCAATGGGGCGCAGGTTTCGTAAGCATCGGTAAAGCTGCGCGAAAAACCGTGCCAAAAGGGGTTGACTTTAACTGTTGTCTAATGTATGATACCAACAAAGCGTGCTGAATTTCGTGACCGTGCATGTCGCACAACGTAACAGGCAGTTCTGTGCCATACATACGATTGATGTGGAATATCTTACGCTGTTGTTCTAGCTTAGGCTAGGTCAAAAGCAGGCAGAGAATCAACCTGAGTCTTGTGCCTGTTTTTTTCGTGGATAATCAACATCAACGGAGGCCGCGCCGGTTGCCGAGCCGCCGTGAGCGAATTGCGAAATGTTCACACGTATGACTATCAACCTTTCATAATACGCTCGCCCGCAGGCTACCATGCGCTAGCTTGCGTCACGGACGAAGATAGGAGTTGGATGTAATGATGGAGCAGTTGCTAGAAATTGCTCGCACTCAGGGTTATCTAACCTACAATGACATCTTTGCGACTTTCCCCCAACCCGAACGACACCTCGCTGATATTGATCAGCTCTGTGCGGATCTCCAAGCGGAGGGAGTCAGAGTCATTGAACCCCACACCGAACATGTTCAGCCCCACGCTGAAGCCGATGAAGACGAAGCTGCCGCTGATCTCCCCGAACTTGCCGATATTGCCCTTGATGACCCAGTGCGAATGTATCTCCAGCAGATTGGGCAAGTGCCCCTGCTAACCGCCGAACAAGAAGTTGAGCTGTCCCGTGCGATGGAACAGGGTGACTTTGCGCGGCGGCAGATGGATGAATTGGGCAGTGAGCTGCCCCGTTGCGACTATCTCCAGCTTGAAATGATTTGGATGCAAGGCCGCGAAGCTCGCCAACGCCTGATCCAAGCCAACCTCCGCCTCGTTGTCTCGATTGCCAAGAAGTACACCTCGTATGGCTTGACCATGATGGACTTGGTGCAAGAAGGGAATATCGGCTTGATGCGGGCCGTCGAGAAATTCGACTACACCAAAGGCCATAAGTTCTCGACCTACGCGACGTGGTGGATTCGTCAAGCGATTACTCGTGCGATTGCTGATCAGAGCCGCACCATCCGGCTGCCCGTGCATATGGGCGAGGCTATCAGCCAAGTCAAGCGCACTTCGCACAAGCTGCAACAGTCTATGCAGCGTGAGCCAACCCCAGAAGAGATTGCCGATGCGATGGGCATTAGCCCCAATAAAGTGCGCCGCACCCTCGAAGCCTCGATGCACCCGCTCTCGCTAGAGATGCCGGTTGGTCAAGACGGTGAGGGGCGCATGGGCGACTTTATCGAGGATGACCGCGTGGCCACTCCCGCCGAAGCAGCAGCGGCTTCGATGTTGCGTGAGCAGATCGAGGAGGTGCTGCAAAAGCTGCCCGAACGTGAGCGCAAGATTATCCAGCTGCGCTATGGGCTAAAGGATGGGCGTTACCGCACCCTTGAAGAAGTCGGCGTGGAGTTTGGGATTACCCGTGAACGCATTCGCCAAATCGAAGCCGTTGCGCTCCGCAAGTTGCGCCACCCCCATCTAGGCAAGAAGCTGCGTGGCTATCTCGATTAGGTGCGTGCCATTATATATATTCTGTGCAGGGGACGACACCGTCTAAAACTACCGCACTACGTCTGACATACGTGTGCATTTCTATGGTAGAATATGCAAAACATTCACACCCTCGGTATCCTGCTTTGAATAGGGAGAAACACGTATGACCGACCCCGATAGCATTTTACAACTGGGGATCGAAGCGGCAAAAGAAGGTAATAATCGTGATGCGCGGGAACTGTTTCGCTTGCTTGTGAAAGAAGACCCGTGTAACGCTCGTGGCTGGCTATGGTTGGCAGGTGTGGCCGAGACCAACGAAGAACGCATCAACGCGCTGCGGCAGGTGTATGCGTTAGAACCAGATAACCAGCTTGCACGCGATGGCTTGCGTGCGCTTGGCGTAGATATAGAGGCTGAGGTAACCCCTGCCCGTGTTCCGGCTGCGCCGCCACCACCGCCACCGGCCGCGCCGCCACCACCGCCATCAACCACGCCTACACCTGCACCAGCTGCGGCCGACACCGATTTCGATGATCCCTTTGCTGAGCTAGATAGCCTCTCAGATGCGTTTGAGCAGGACCCGGGTGCAGTCCGCCGCGAAGATGCTGTCGCTTCCCCTAACCTTACTCCGCGTGATGAATCTAAAGCCGCCGAAGCCAGTGCTGTGGCAAGTAGCCGCCCGCGCACCCTCAGCAGTACCAGTACCAAGAAAGATAGCAGTAGTTCGCGCAAGACGAGCAATCTGAGTAGTTCATCCAAGAAAGATGCTGCACGGAGTAGCACGGCGAGTTCAAGCCGCACAGCCAATATCCCCAACAAAACCAACAATGATATTCGCAAGCATAAATATTACCCGCTCCTGCTGTTTCTCACAGCGATGGTTGTGCTGTGTGGAGCCTTCGCCGTCTTCGATGGACCCGGACGGATTCGCGCCCTATTCGGTGGTGGGCAGCAAATAGCACAACAACCCCAGCCAGAGCCGCAGCCGCCGGTAGACCCGAACGCCCCCCAGCCGGAGCCGCAGCCGCCAGTGGAACCGAACACCCCACCGCCAGCCCAGCCCGACCAACCCGCACCGCTTCCGCCCGTTGGCGATCCGGCTACGGCGAATCCGAGCCTGAACAATCCAAATACGATCCTACAGTCGAATGGGTGGTTCTACAACTTCCCGACAGCCACGTATGCCGTGCGTTTGCCCTCACCTCTCGGTGGTTTGGATGCACGCGGGCGGTTTGCACTCGTGCTGACTTTCGTCTCAAACGGGACCGGGCAGGATCAACCCTTGCCTGCCGATTTCTTCGTGCTACGCGATGCACAAGGGCGGGTCTACTTCCCATCCCCCGAAGCCTCTGCCGCCTATCGGGCGAGTGGTGGCGTAGCCGATATTAGCTTAGGCGATGTGATCCCAGCCGACGGGGTAACCCGTAGTGTCCCCCTCGTCTTTGACACTGCGCCGGACGCAAGCGGCTTGCTCTTCTTTGCACCCAGCAATCCCGATCAGGGGTGGTTGGTATTGCCATAGTCACGCCGCGCCTGTGACGGTTGAAGCATCAGACGGAACATCCCCACGAGGACAATCGGAACCAGCGAAACCGGATCCGATTGTCCTCGAACGGCTGCTACGTCGCTGTGCCAAAATTGCGCCGACCAATCCGCAGGCTGCATTGGCCCTTGCCCACCTGCTGCACCGCAGCTATCCCGATGACAGGCGCGTGCAACAGGTTATCATCGTACTAGAAACCCGCCTTGCTGCGTCGCCCCGTCCCGTTCAGCCTGCGCCACCACCTGCCCCCCCAACACCGCCGCCCTACAACCTACCCCCGATTCACACGCTCCCGCCCACTCCCAATCGGCATGCCTCTACCCCCTCAACACCGCCGCCCTACAACCCACCCCCGATTCACACGCTCCCGCCCACTCCCAATCGGCATGGCAGGGCGGGCACTGCACTCGTGGCGCGACGACGACAACCATCGTTCTGGCAACTGCTCGTGATTGGCGGCGTGATTGTTGCGCTACTGGGCGTGGCGATTACCAATGGCGCACTGCCCAATCTGAGCCTGAGCAGCGACTCGCGGCGCACGGTGGGCGACCTGTTCAACCCCGCCCCAACTGCCCTGCTGCTCCCGACGCTGAGTGTGCCGCCCATGCCACCCGCGCCGCCGCCCACCCCTGCGCCGCCCTACCAGCCCACCCCCGTGCCGATTGGCAAAGTGCAGACCTATGGGCTGTGGCAGGGCAGCGTGACCCTACCAGAGCATGTAGTGTGGCTCGACGAGCCGCTTGCGGATGTGTCTCCACAAGGCCGTCTGCTGGTAGCGATCATGACGATCAGCAACTTGACGAGTGAAGCCCGCCCGATCCCCCCTGATCTGTTTGTGTTGGTTGACGCGCAGCTGAACTTCTACCGCCCGCTTACAGGCGCATCAACCCGCTTGCTGGAGCAGTATGGGCGAGGCACAGTGGGTGATCTGGCATTGGAAGAAGCTATTCCGGGCGGGGGCACATTGGTCAGTGTGCCGCTTGTATTTGATGTGCCTGCCGAGCAAGCGAGCTTTGTGTTGATGATGGGCGAATTTGCCGATACCGGCTGGCAGTTGCAGCCGTGAAGGGGGAGGAAGTGGCAGGGGCTAGGTCTCAGAGAAGTCCTTCGCTCAGGCGGGGGGAGCGACAGGTGCATCATTGTGTGGCCCGCCTGCTACCTGTAGCTGAGACTGTTGCCACTGCGCCACCTGCTCACGGAGATCGCTCCCGTCGCGGGCTTGCTGATGCTCCTGATAGAGCAGCGTCATCCAGATTGGTAGCGGCGGGAGAGCAAGGATCAGCCCGCACACCCACGCGAAGGCACTGATGCCCTGTGCCAGTGGCGATTCGCTGCCGAGCACAAAGAGTATTGGCAATGGCAATAGCGTGCCCACCGCAAGGCTGACAACTAACACCAGCACCCCAAACAGCGTCGCCGTAATGATCCACACCAGTATGTTATAGCCCAAGCGATAGCCCAACAAAGCGATGCTTTCTTGGAGGGCTTGCCCAAAGGTGTGCTCGCCCTGCATAAACGGCTGCATGGCATAGACCATGCTGGTCAAGGTTGCGCCGGTTAACACAACGGAGAACAAGTAGGTGGCGAGCAGCAGGATGCTCCCAAGCACCACACCCACCACCGCAACCGCTGCCCCAAACACTCCGCCGCCCGCTCCAACAGACCCTGCACTCGCCAAAAAGACAAAGCCAAACATAGCTGGGCAAATGCAGACGAACGAGATCGTTGAACTAGCGGTCTGGGCGACAATTTGGAACCCCAAGCTGTAGATCAGCATCCCGATCAGGCGCACCGGATTGATCCAGAGCGTGCGCCACACATTGAACGGTGTGCCTTGCTGCAAGTTGAGGGTGATCTGACTCAGCGATTGCAGGAACATAAATGGCAGCGGCAGCCAGAGCAGCAAGAGCAACAGGAGCAGCAAGAAATTCTCACTGATGATCGCCGCGCCAGTTGCCATCGCAAGCGGCACGATCAAGATTGCAGTGGGCAACAGGAAGCTGACGAAGCCGCGCCGATAGAGCAGCAAACCGGCATCTACGAGGCGCAGCGCGGCGGCGGAATCGGTGGCGAGGCTGTGCCTGCGTGCGTTACGGCTTGCGCTAGCGTTCGGGGATGGCATCGGCAGTGGTGACAAGGTGCAATAGCTCCTGTTCGGTAAGGTTAGTGCGCTGCAAGGCGTGCAGCACATGCAGCAGCGCATCTGCATCTAGCTCACGGTAGCGGCGCAGATTGGCGACAAACTCCGCATCCGCGAGGCGCGGGTTCAGTCCATATGGGCGGGCGAGGCGACGCTTGAGCGTGGTATAGTAGTGTTGGGCAATGAAGCGACGCTGCCTGCCCCGCTGCATCAAGTCAGCCATACTCTCGACATACTCGGCACTACTGCGTTGGGCTACGTCTTCGCGCAGCGGGATCGGTGTGCCGAAGCGTCTGCCCGTTGCCAGCAGATATAGCCCGACCACCCCCACGCCATACAGCAACGCCCACCCCCACGTACTGGTGAAGATCGCATGCCGGAGCGATGGCTCGGTGACAAAGCCGTGATGATATTCATCGAAGAGGATGGTTGCATTGCGGGGCAGGCGATTGAGTATATTGAGCACGAAGCCCGCACTGCGTTCATCGCGTAGCCCCGCATTGGTGAAGGGATAGCCACTGGCACTGACGTAGATGTAGCCCAAGCCATAGCGCATGCCCGCCACGACCACACCATCGGGGACACCCGCCAGTGCCACAAGTTCGGTACGCGGGCTACGGATGACCTGATCGGCTTGCACGGGGATGGTTGCAAGCGGCGGTTGATCGAACACCGGTTGCAGGATCGGCACTTCTGGCAGTGCAGGCGACATGCCCGTGTTACCCGCGTTGCCGCTATAGCGCACTACTTCCACATCAAGCTGCTCCAGCAACAGGTTGCTGCTGGCAAAGGCTCGGTTGCGCTCATCAGCAAGGATCAGCGTGCCGCCCTGCTCCACCCACGCCAGCACCGTATCGGCTTGCTCACGCAGCACCGGGCGGCTCGGATTGAGCATAAACAGCGCGTCAGTTTGGGAGCTAAGGGCAAAGTCGGTATACTCAAGGCGTTGGGCCTCATACCCCAGCTGACGTGTCCAGCGCAGCAGAGCTAGCGCACCATCGGGGCTGCTTGAGTGGGTGGTGGTGATGGTGCGGGTGCGCTCCTGCTCAGCCTGATCAGGCATCAGCACGATAAACAGAGCCAGCCCAGCAAACAACCCTAGTATAAGCAGCAGATCGCGCTGGCGTGTCATAGCTTAGGCTGCACTCAGGAAGCTACGGGCAAACGCCAGCACATCGGGATCATCGAAGTAGGCGTGGTGATGCACCCCGCTCTGCAAGATGCGCCCGCCCAAGAGTGGGCTGCGTGGCTCATCTACGCGGATCATGCTATCGGTACGCACGACCAGATCATTGGGGGCTTGCAGAAAGACTTGCACCGCCAGTGATTGCAACGCCTCGCGGAAGTTCGGCTGGGGGATCGTTAGCGGGTTAAAATCGGCCGTGACTGCCGCATAGCGTGTGCCGGAGACATTGGTGGGGGCATTCAGGCGGAAGAGGAAATCGCTGGTCGGCGACATCGCCTCCAATCCCGGCAGATCAAACAGGAGTTGGGCACTGGCCCGCAAGACCAAGCCTAGGCCCTGAATGGTAAAGGCGGTAGCCACGCCCGCATCGGCTATCGCAGTGAGCCAACTGATTGTGCTGAAGCCCATTGCCAAGAGCCGATCCCAGCGTTCATAATCGGCGATCTCCGTGCCTGCATTGGGTGTGCCAACCATCATAACGTGCTTGATCGTCAGGCGTGGGGTAGGCGTTTCGAGTTCGACCAGACTCCGCGCCACTAAGCCGCCACGACTGTGGGCGAGCAGATCGGCATGCAGGCGGAGATCGTTGGGGATGCGTTCGATCAGGGCGCGGGCATTATCCAGTGGACTCGTTAAGATCGAGGGGTGGTCATAGGCAAGGATCGCATCGTAGCGTCCGCCGAAATCTTGAATCCAGCTGTGTGGCAGGCTCCGTTCGCTGCGGCTGGTGAAGCCGTGTAGAAAGATCAGAATACGGTATTCGCGCTGCTCTGGGAAGCGGGCCCGCCACGCGCCAATGTCATCGAGGGGATTGACGAATGTGCCATCAGGGGCCACATTCCAGATGCGGAGCGGTACTTCTTGGCGACGGATCAGGGTGTGCAGATTACTCTCGATGGGCGCACGGATCAGATGTAGCACGCGCTCGGTTGCGCCGCCTAGCCCGCCGCGCCCGACGGCATCGAAGGGCAGGGCGGGATCGCTCGGCGGAGGGGTGTCTGTCACCAACCGATGCACGGGGAAGTGCAGTGTACCGATGCCACCAATACCGCCCATGCCCCGCCCGACAACATCGAAGGGCAAGGCTTCGTCGTCGCGCAGCTCTGGTTGGGGCAAGGCAACATCGTAGATCACGCCATCGTCGGTATGGATGGCCTGCACAAGGGCGTAACACGCCGCCTCAGCCGGATCGGGGGTGTAGGCGAGCGTGGCCATTTGCGCCTGTGCCTGCTGGTCGGATATAGCCGGCACGCTAGGCATACCAGCCACAGGGGGCAGCGATGGGCTGAGCTTGAGTGTCACGGGAGGTTGGGCTGCGCTGAAGCCGTGCTCGTGCAGGATTGGCATGGGATCGCCGGGATCGGGGCGAGCTTCACCGCGAAAGGCGATTTCATCATCAGCGGTGGTCATGCGGGCAGTGCCCTGCATTGCTCGCATCGGATGGAGCACAAGCGATGGGCTGAGGTGTATATCGCCGATTCCGTGTAGCTGGTGTTCCATAGGTGACCTCCCAGTGGCATGCGCCAAATCGTGTATTTCCCCTTTGATTATGCCACATGCACGCCAATCGTCAAATTCCTGACTTGACAGCCGCCCGCCAATTTCCTACCATACCGGCAGAGGCCAAACATAAAGGAAGTACGCACCTGATGAATACACAAGCTGATCTGTTGGCTGGGCTGAATCCAGCCCAGCAACACGCCGCCCGCATTGTTGAGGGACCTGTGCTGGTTTTAGCCGGCCCCGGCAGCGGCAAAACGCGCCTGCTCACTCACCGCATTGCCTACTTGATTGACCCGATTGGTGTAGAGCCATATAACATTCTCGGCGTGACCTTTACCAATCGCGCTGCCCGCGAGATGCGCGAACGGCTTGAGCAGCTGGTGGGGGCGGGGCGCACCGCCGCACTGACGCTAGGCACGTTCCATAGCCTGTGTGCCCGCTTTTTGCGCCGCGATATACCGCATCTGGGGCGCGAGCGTGACTTTGTGATCTATGATGCCGACGATCAGGAGCAGGTGCTGCGGCGCGTGCTGCGTGAGTTGCAACTGGATGAGAAGAAGTACCCGCCGCGTGCCATCAAGGGGCGCATCTCTGAAGCCAAAAACGAGTTGATCGGCGTGCACGAGTTTGCGCGAATTGTGCGCGATTACTTCGATGAGATTGTGCTGCGCTGCTACGAACGCTATCAGGCATTGCTGCACGAGAGCAACGCGCTCGACTTTGATGATCTGCTGCTGGAGACGGTGCGCCTGTTTGAGCAACACCCTGATGTGTTAGCCAAATACCACGAGCGTTACCACTACCTGCTGGTGGATGAATACCAAGATACCAACCGCGCTCAGTATGTGCTTGTGCGCCAGCTTGCTAGCCGCCACCGCAATCTGTTTGTGGTGGGCGATGAAGACCAGAGCATCTTTGGCTGGCGCGGCGCAGATATTCGCAACATTTTGCAATTCGAGGATGACTACCCCGATGCCCAAGTGATCCTGTTGGAGCAGAACTACCGTAGTACCCAAGCGATCCTTGATCTCGCCCAAGCCGTGATCCAGACCGGCGGGCAGCGCAAACGTCACAAGCGACTCTGGACCGAGAACGGGCGTGGCACGCAAGTCACCTTGATCGAGGGCTACGATCAGGATGACGAAGCCCAGCGCGTGGCCGATGAGATTGTGCGCCTGATGGCCAGCGAGGGTTACCAGCAGCGCGACTTCGCGGTGATGTATCGCACCAACGCCCAAAGCCGAGCGATTGAAGAAGCTCTGCTCAGTCGGCGGTTGCCCTACTATATTGTAGGCGGAACCCGCTTCTACGAGCGCAAAGAGGTGAAGGACGTATTGGCTTACCTGCGCCTGCTCGCCAATCCAGCCGATAGTGTCAGCCTTGAGCGCATCATCAATACGCCCAAGCGCGGGATCGGCACGGGCACAGTGGCCGAGTTGCAACGCTTTGCGGCGACGCAGGGCGTGCCGCTGTTCACTGCCTTGCAGCAGATACAGAACGGCGAGCACAGCCCCTTCACCGAGCGCACCCGCACGCCGCTGCTGCGTTTCCTTGCGCTGATTGAGAGCCTCGCCGCGCAGAGTCGTGAGCTGCCGCTCCCTAAGCTGCTTGAAGCCTTGCTCGAACAGCTGGCGTTCCGTGAGTACCTGCTCAGTAGCTACGGCCCCGATGAGGGCGACGAACGCTGGGGCAACGTGGTCGAGTTGTTCAATGTCGCCGAGGATTACACCGGCTTGGAGCAGCCCTTGCAACTGCCCGCGTTTCTTGAAGAGGTTGCGCTGGTTGCCGATCTGGATGGTCTCAATCAAGAGCAAGCATCGGTCACGTGCATTACGCTGCACCAAGCGAAGGGACTAGAGTATCCGGTGGTGTTTATCGTGGGGCTAGAGGATGGCATTTTGCCGCATAGCCGCTCCCGTGATAATGCCAACCAGATGGACGAAGAACGCCGCTTGCTGTATGTGGGCGTGACCCGCGCCCGCGAGCGGCTGTATCTGTTGTATGCCTTCCGGCGCAGCACCTATGGGCGTACCACCACTAGCGTGCCCTCGCCATTCCTGCGCGATATTCCGCCGCAGCTGCTCCGCAAGCCGGGCGGACGCAGCCCAAGTAGCGTGGCGGCGGCAATGGCCCTGCCGAACAGATCGCCTGCTCGCCCGCCGCAGGGGAGCCGTAGCAGCCAGATCAGCACTGGACGGGCAGCACGCCAAGCGGCGGGCAGTGCGGCGAGCGGGCTGCGCTATCGTGCGGGCCAGCGGGTGCAGCACGCTCGCTACGGCGAGGGCATTGTGCTGAGTAGCACGCCGATGGATGGCGATGAAGAAGTTGTCGTGAACTTTAAGGGTGAGGGCAAGAAGCATATGATCGCTAGCCTTGCCAAGCTGACAGTGCTAGATTAGGTGTTCGGTCTCAGGGGCTAGGTCTCAGGTGTTCGGTCTCAGGGACTAGGTGTCAGGTAGCAGGTAGAGCGGAGCGGTCCGTGCGCTACCGTGCTGCCTGCCCAAACTGTTGTGCGTGGTTTGTCCTCCTTGAGACCGAACACTTGACACTTAGCACCTGAGACCGAACACCCGACACCTAGCGAAGGATGAGCCTATGACGATCCTCATTACGGGCGGGACCGGCTTCATCGGCAGCCAGCTGGCGCGGGCGTTGTTGGCCGCAGGGCAGCGTGTGCGCCTGATGGGGCGCGACTTCAGCCGCGTCGGGGATGTGCTGGCGGCGGGAGCCGAAGCGGTGCAAGCCGATCTGCGCGATCCGGGGCAGGTCTTTGCGGCGTGCGCGGGCGCAGCGGTGGTGTATCATGTGGGTGCGCTGTCGGCTCCGTGGGGGCGGTGGCGCGACTTCCGCGCAATCAACGTGGGGGGAACACAAGCCGTGATCGGCGGCTGCATTCAGCATCAGGTGGGCCGCCTGATCCACGTCTCCTCGCCCAGTGTGGTCTTTGATGGGCGCGATCAATTTGACATCACTGAAGCAGCCCCCTACCCGCGCCGCCCGATCTCGGCCTATTCGGCCAGCAAGATGCTTGCCGAGCAGCGCGTGCGCCAAGCCGCCGCCCAGCTTGAAACCGTGATTATCCGCCCCAAAGCGGTGTTCGGGCTGGGCGATACAACCCTGCTGCCGCGCCTCATTGCCGCGGCCCAAGCTCAACGCTTGCCCCAGATCGGCGATGGGCAGAACCTGATTGATCTGACCTACGTAGACAATGTGGTGCATGCCCTGCAACTGGCTCGCACCGCACCGGCAGCTGTTGGCAATATCTATCACATCACCAACAATGAGCACATCAAGGTGTGGGCAATGCTCAATGAGGTGCTAGCGCGGCTGGGCATTGCGCCAATTGCGCGGCGGGTTTCCGTGCGCGGGGCACTGGCGTATGCTACAATGTTGGAAGCACGCGCCGCCCTGACCCGCCGCGAACCGCTCTTGACGCGCTATACCGTAGCGATCCTCGCCCGCTCGCAGACCTATGACATTGCCGCTGCCCAGCGTGATCTCGGCTATGCTCCCCTCGTCAGTGTGCAGGAGGGGATTGAACGCACACTTGCTCGCCTTGGTGACACCTAAACCCGAATACCTGACACCCGTCACCGAATACCTGACACCTGACACCCGTTACCTGACACCTGTCACCTGAGATTACTATGCTTGATCACTGGCTCCTGCTTGATACTGGCTTCTGCCGCGTCTCTGCCCACCACGTCATGCGCGGCGCACCGCACCAGCCGATGGATTGCCACGCACTTGTTGCGCTGCTGCACCACCCACAGCAGGGCTGGATCATGTGGGATAGTGGCTATGCGCCGCGCATGCTCACTGCCACGCAACCTATGCCCTACCGCCTGTATCGCCTTGCAACACCGTTACACATCCGCCCAGAGCAGAGCGTGATCGCCCAGTTGCCTGCACTCGGCATTGATCCGCAGGCGATCCGCACGATCATCATCTCGCACTTTCACGCCGATCACCTCGCCGGATTACACGATTTCGCGCACGCCCGCCTGATTGCCAGTGCGCCCGCCTACGCCCATGTGCAGGGTCAGCGCGGGCTAGCAGCTCTGCGGCGCGGCTTCATTCCGGACTTGCTCCCGCCCGATTTTGGTGAGCGGGTACGCCTGCTTATGCCCGCCGATTTTCAAGGCGTACCGCTCCCCGCGCTCGGTGCAACCTGCGATCTCTTTGGCGATGGGCTACTCCAAGCGGTGTGGCTGC
Organism: uncultured Chloroflexales bacterium; assembly: GCA_937967405.1. Taxonomy (GTDB): domain Bacteria; phylum Chloroflexota; class Chloroflexia; order Chloroflexales; family Chloroflexaceae; genus JAAUTZ01. Next base: position 69,322 of record CALCJV010000029.1, read on the forward strand.
CGGGCCATGCGCGGGGGCAGATCGGGCTACTCGCCCGCACGCACACAGGCGATATTCTGCTTGCGGCCGATGGCTGCTGGACGACGGAAGCCTACCGCGAGCTGCGCCCGCCGCACCGCCTGACGCACCTATTTGTAGATAATCCGGTGGCGGTGGGGCAGACCCTGCATGCGCTGCACCACTTTGCCCGTGCCCGCCCCGCCGTGCGGATTATCCCGACCCACTGCCCGGCCATGCTCGCCTATGTGACGCGCCCCGTTGGGCCTGTGCCGGCCCCGTGAAGACAACCCTCGTTACAGCGTATCATTGGCTCCAAGCCCACCTGCGCTGGCACACCTTGCGCGGCGCACGCTTGCGCCAGTACCAGCACCAACGGGCCCAACACATGATCGCATGGGCATGGCAGCACACGCCCGGCTATCGCCGCCATTGGCAGGCGGCCGGCTACGATCTGGCGCAGGCGCAGCAGGCGTGGGCGCAGCTCCCGTTGATCCACCGTGCCACCCAATTAGCTGACTTTGTTGGGTTTAATGCGTATGGGATCACTCGTGCGGCTGCGCTCGCCGTTGCCCAAGCAGCCGAACAGCCCAACCAGATCGCGCCGAGCCTGCCCCACGCGATCAGTGCAGGCTTATCATCAGGCACGGCGGGGGCGGCCCAGCGCGGGCTGTTTCTGGCAAGCCCCACCGAGCGGGCGATTTGGGCGGGGGTGATCCTTGCGCGGGCCCTGCCGCCGCTCGCGCAGATGCTGCGCCACGCCCGCACAGGCTACCGCGTTGCACTGTTTCTACGGGCCCACAACCAGCTCTACACCGCAGCCAGCGGGCGCATGGTGCAGGTGCGCTACGCTAGCCTTGCGGAGGCGCAGCGTGATCCGGCGCAGGCACTAGCCCAATTGGTGCAGTGGCAACCACACGCCATTGTTGCCCCGCCGAGCTTGCTGGTGCAGCTGGCCCACCTGCCTGCCGCTACGCACCTGCACCCAGAGCGGTTGGTGAGTGTGGCGGAGGTGCTCGAGCCACACGATCACGCACTCCTAGCGGCGCGGTGGGCTGTGCCCGTGCAGCAGATCTATCAGGCCACAGAGGGGGTGTTGGCGATCACGTGCCAAGCCGGACGCTTGCACCTGCAAGCCGATCTGATCGCCTTTCAGCTAGTGCCCGTGCCCGACGCTGATCCGGCGTTAGGCTACATGCAGCCAATTATCACCGATCTATGGCGCACCACCCAGCCGATGCTGCGCTTTGCGCTCGATGATGTGGTCCAGCTTGATCCGCGACCATGCCCGTGTGGATCGGGAATGCCTGTGCTCCAAGCCGTGATCGGGCGAGCCAGCGACTTGCTCTACCTGCCGCGCAGTGATGGGCGCGGGCGGCGCGTTGTGCCCGTTGCCAGCGTGCGTTGGATGGTGGGCATAGGCGGCCGCGAAGACCATACCGAAAGCGCAATGTGGGATGGTGTGCCCCTTGCAGGCGTTAGGGATTATCAGCTAGAGCAGGTGCAGGTGGGGCAGTGGCGTGTGCGGCTTGGGCTTGAGCCGCACACCGATGCGGCCGCAATAGTGGCGGCGGTGCAGGCGCGGGTGCAGGCATGGGCGGTGCAGCACGGGTGCGTACCGCCACAGGTGCAGGTGCTGCCAGAGCTTGGGCCGCTTACGCCCGGCAGCAAACGCCGCCGGATTATCGTACCTTCAACCGATTGAAAGGATGCACATACAATGACTCAGCTTCCGATCCAGATTGCTGGCATCGGGCACTATCTGCCCCAACAGCAGATCAGCAGTAGCGACCTTGCGACCCGCCTCGAACTTCCCCATGATTGGATCGCCGCGAAAACTGGCGTACATACGCGCCACTACGCCAATCTCGCCGCCGGTGAGACGACCGTTGGGATGGGGTCCGCGGCGGCTCGTATGGCCCTGATCCACGCTAACATACACGTGGATCAGCTTGACGTAATTGTGGCGGCGGCAACCGGTGCCGAGCAGCTCATTCCCTGCACAGCGGTACTCTTACAACGTGCACTTGGCGCACCGGAAGGGCAAAGTGTCTGCTTTGATGTGAATGCCACGTGTATGAGTTTTCTGGTTGCACTGCATCTCGTGGCGGCCCAAGTGGCGATGGGAGTGTATCAGACGGCTCTGATCGTGACAAGCGAGATTGCCTCAACCTCGCTCAACCCGCGTGAGCCGGAAAGTGCCGCCCTGTTTGGCGATGCGGCCGCAGCGGTGGTCGTGCGGCGCACACCAAGCGGCTCGTCGAGTGCGCTGTGCCATACCCGTTTGGCCACCTACAGCAGTGGTTCGGCGTATATTGTGGGCTTGGGGGGCGGTACACGCCATCACCCGAATGATCCGACCACTACGCCAGAGATGAACATGTTTCACATGGAAGGGCCGCGAGCGTACTTGCAAGTCTTTCGCACGCTGCCGCCGTTTCTAGATACGTTCTTTGCGGAGGTAGGCTGGCGGCGCGAGGAGATTGCGGCGGTAGTGCCGCATCAAGCCAGCCAGCACGGGCTTGATCTACTGACCCAGCGACTCCGCTTTCGAGCTGAACAGGTGGTGGCTAATCTCGCAACACGCGGCAATACAGTAGCGGCTTCGATCCCGCTAGCCTTGAGCGAGGCGGTGCAGGCTGGGCGCATTCGGCGCGGCGATAGGCTAGCTCTAATCGGGGCCGGGGCGGGGCTAACGCTCGGCGCAATGGCGTTGGTGTATTAGCGGCGACAGAACCACGCAGGGGCGGGCATTCACCCGCCCTCTGGGGCTAGACGCTCTGTTGCCGATTGCCATGCAGCCAACCCAAATATAGTCGCACCCCACATAGTAAAGGGCATTAAGAAGATAAACCAACCCATATGTTCCCCGATATATGCCAATATTGGAGTAATTCCCATCACGAACAAGATCAGGACCAGCCAGTGTAGTGGATATTTCAATTGCCAGCCCAAAATGATGCCTGTGCTCAAAACGAGCGGGATGAGATAGACAAACAGCATCGCGGTTCCGAGTTCATTGTTGTCCCCAGTATTCTGGAAAAAGATTTGGGGTGCAGAGATCAGTTCTTGTGCAGAAATAAGCATCAACAGCAATGAAACCATAAAGATTGAGGTGAGCAAGCCAACCAGCGCACTGTGCCGCTGCCGGGTGATCAGGTTGGCACAGAAATAGAGGCAAGCCCCAGCGAGACCGATGCCCGGTAGGAAGAGTTGCAACATATAAAGCATGTCTGTGTCTATAGCGGAAGTGTCGAGGGTCGCAAGAAAGTCGAGGACTGGTTTAACGAACAATCCGGAGTAAGCGATCATAAGCGATAGCACTCCGCCAAGCAAGCCCCACTGCGTAGCGTGTCGCCGTTCACTCAGCTGATTGGCCGTGATGTAGATCAGCCCCAATAAGTAAACAAGCCCATAGTCCGCCACGTACCTGTAGGTGGAGGTAGAGAAGAGATTATCCGGCCAGTAAGGGATGTAATAGTGGATGGATGAGGAGAGAAAGTCAATCCCCGATACAAGCAATACCAGTCCATTCATACCGAACCGATTGCCGCACCAAGCAGGGTATAGCCAATAACCGAGAGGTATGCTCGCGGTGAAGGCCCTGAGAGAGTCAGAGCTGAACGCATTAGGTCACTCCTTTGATTGCGGGTATAGGATAGGCCTCTCCTCTTAAGTGGACCATAGGGTTGCCCAATAGGCAATGATACCCACTGGTATCGGGGTAGCTGGGCCCTGTTAGCGGAGCACGAGCACGGCCCGCACGGGGCGGTGATCGGAGCGTTGATCCCACACCCCGATCTCGGCGTGGGTGGCACGCCAGTGCGCGGAGTAGAAGATGTAGTCGAGGCGGATCAGCCACTGTGGGATTGGCATGCCTAGCACCGTCGGGCGCGAGCTGCCGGGAATATTGGAACCGGGGAAGGTATGCCCTGCGCCGCGCCCCGCCACCAGCCACGCATCCTGCATGGCCGCACTGATGATGCGATGAGCGTGGCTGGGGTAGCCCGTGTTGAAATCACCCAGCATCAGCAATGGTTCGGAGCGGCTGCGGGCAAAGGCGGCGAGGGCTTGCAGCTGCGCCTCGCGCTCGCGCACCGATTCTTCCATCTCGGCCGGACTGAAGCGTAGCGGGCCGCCGTAGCCCAAGCTGGTTGAGTGGGCGTGGATGTTCACGACCAACACCTGCCGCCCGTGATAGTCTAGGGCAGCGAGCTGGGGCTGCCCGACCCATCCGTGTATCGGTAGGAGCGCATACTCGTTGGGCGGTAGCGGCGTAAGCGGGTAACGACTGAGCAAGCCCATGCCAGCAGTGTTCTCGGCGGGGGCCAGCATCTGGTAGGGGTAGTCGGTGCTGAGTTCAGCTTGGATCGCCTGCAAACCCGCCGTGCTCAGTTCTTGGATAGCAACGAGATCGGCATCATTAGCCCGAATTGCAGCCACCATGCGCTCAACTTCGGTGTTGTGGTAGAGGGCATTGTAAGTCAGTACGGTAAGGGTGGTATCGCTGGCATAGGCGGGGGCAGAGTGGGGCAGATACAGCCGCCCAAACAGCCCCACCCACACAGCAGCAGCCAGCCCAAAGCCAACCCAGAGCGGCGGGTGGCGTGTAGCAAGGGCAATTGGGGGTAGCAGCAGGGCGGGCAAAAACAGGTAGAATGCCAGTGAAGTGAGCAGAAACAGCCACCACCAGCGATCCCCATAGAGGAGGTGCAAGGCGAGCCAGAGCAGCAGCGCAGCGAGATAGCTATAGGTGAACAGCAGCAGCAGAGATTTCCATGTTAGATGGGCGAGGGGCGATGCGAACGGCACAGGCGAAGGTCCTTTCTGGTGTGATGCAGTGACGGCATGCTGTCCGAAGATACTCCCTGCTATTATAGCACGACAAAAGATTGACAGCTATACTGCGTCATGCTACATTGGTAGCCCGACAGAGCCATCCAAACTTAAGCATGTGCTGAGCCAAACAAAATTGGTTCAGCGCAACAAGGAAGCGAGAAAGAGCTATGACACACACCCTTGGTAGCCCGGAACGTCCGGTGCGGATTGCGATTATTGGTGCTGGGCCTGCTGGTTTCTACACCGCCGAGTCGTTGCTGAAACGCAGTGAGGTGGTGTGTTCGATAGATTTCTTCAATCGGCTGCCGACTCCCTTCGGGCTTGTACGCGAGGGGGTTGCCCCCGATCACCAGTCGATCAAGGCGGTAGTGCGCGTGTATGATAAGATTGCCAGTCAGCCAAATGTGCGCTACTTTGGCAATGTAACTGTAGGCGTAGACATTCCCCTCTCCGATCTGCGTCAGTACTACGACCAGATTGTATATGCGGTTGGAGCACAGTCGGATCGGCGGATGGGCATCGAAGGGGAAGATTTGATCGGGAGCTATCCGGCCACGATCTTTGTCGGCTGGTACAATGGTCACCCGGATTACCGCGATCTGCACTTCGATTTGAGCCACGAGCGGGTGGTGGTGGTGGGTAATGGCAACGTGGCGATGGATGTGACCCGCATCCTTTCAGCGAACCCGGCCTATCTGAGTAAGACCGATATTGCCGATCACGCACTGGAAGCCTTGCGCGAGAGTAAAGTGCGGGAGGTGGTCGTGTTGGGACGGCGGGGGCCCGCCCAAGCCGCGTTTACCAATCCCGAACTGAAGGAGTTTGGCGAACTCGAAGGTGTGTCGGTGGTGGTTGATCCGGCGGATGTGGAGCTTGATCCGCAGAGTGAAGCCGCTCTGGCCAATGACAAAACCGCGCTCCGCAATGTGGAGTTGCTGCGTGAATACGCAACTCGTGCGGTAGTACCCGGCAATCGCCGAATCGTGATGCGCTTTCTCGTGTCGCCGGTTGAGATCATCGGGACAGATGGGCAGGTTGCGGCCGTGCGGATCGAGCGCAATGAGCTGTATCAGGCTGAAGATGGCAGCATGCGCCCACGTGGAACGGGGCAGTTTGAGACGCTAGAGGCAGGCATGGTGCTGCGTTCGGTGGGCTACAAGAGCGTGCCCCTCCCAGATGTGCCCTTTGACGAAAAGCGAGCCGTGATCCCCAATCTTGAGGGGCGCGTGCTGCGTGAGGCAGGCAGCCCCCATGTCATCCCCGGCGAATATGTGGTCGGCTGGGCCAAGCGCGGGCCATCGGGGGTGATTGGCACGAACAAGCCGGATGCCGTACAGACCGTGGATGCTATGGTGGCTGATCTGCCGACCCTTGCAGGGATTGACGATAGCCGCCGCGATCCCGCCTTGATTGAGGCACTGGTGGCAGAGCGCAAGCCGGACTACGTGACCTACGCGCACTGGCGCAAGCTCGATACGCATGAGGTTGCAGCTGGGGTGGCCCAAGGTCGCCCGCGTGTCAAAGTGACGCGGGTGGAAGAGATGCTTGCGGTAATGCACAACGATTAGCCGCCGCGGAGATGGCAGAAAGCCGTGCTGGTAGCCCCAGCTTGCAGTAGGTAGGAGCGGTGCTCTGAGCACGGCTCCTCTATTATTGTATTGGGGGAGATCAGGAGAGATAGCCGAACGATTTTATATTCCCATGCCAAGCCGCTTTGCTAATACCTTTTGCCTAATTCTAACCGCAGTCAATTCGGATAACTCATCATAGTCACAGATGTGGCAAGGTGTGTTAAGATGCTATAGTAGTGAAATCGATCACACACTGAATGATCCACGGTTGCTCTGTACAAACCACGAGGGTTTACCACGAAAGACGATGGTTCAATGATGAACAGCACGCACAGTCAGCAACGTTTGAAGATTAGTGATGCTGAACACTTTGCAATCATCAACCGAACAATCAAACACGCCCCCGCGGATCACCGTCGTGCTGAAGCCCGGCTTTCTCTTTCATGGGCGTTACTTGATTGTACGCCAGCTCAGCAGTGGCGTATCGGGGACAGTGTATGAGGCCGTAGATCGGCGCACACGTCAGCGCGTATCGCTCAAGCATCTCAGTGTAGTTGAAGCGAATACGGCATTTGAAGCGCAGTTCATGCAAGTCAGCCCACGCCTCTTGTCACTCGAACATCCCCACCTTGCGCGGGTGGTAGATATGTTTACGGCGAATGAGGGCTGCTTTGTCGTCAGCGAGCTGATCGCAGGCGATGATTTGTGGACACTGATGCAGCAGCGTCAGATGCACCCCTTTCCTGTGCACGATGTCCTCGATTGGGCTGAGCAGGTGCTCCAAGCCTTGACTGCGCTGCAAACCATCGGTAGTGGCATGACACACGGCGATATCAAGCCGCACAATCTGCGGATCGTGGCTGGGCGTGGAGTAGTATTGGTAGATATTGAACTTAACCCAATGTCGCTTGCGAGCCTGATCGAGAATGCGGTAGACCTGAATGATACTGTCTTTTGTGCCCCCGAAAAGCTACAGGGTCAGCCACTTACACCTGCGGCAGATCTGTATGCGTTAGGGGCAACGCTCTACCTGCTACTGACCGGGAGTGTACCGCCCAGTGCGCTGGAGCGTGCGCTAGCCCTCTCACTCGGTGCGCCTGACCCGCTTGTGCCGATCCAGCAACGCAATGCTTCCGTGTCGGCTGAGACTGCGGCGGTGGTGGAACGGGCACTGGCCTATGCGCCAGCCGAACGCTTTCAGGATGCGACCCAGATGTGGCAAGCTCTCGGCGATCATCTGGAGTTGCCGGCGTTGGTGGTGGGCAGTGGCAAAGAGGCTGACTTTGCCACGATCACCGCTGCTTTGGCGGCCGCCGAACCAGCTCAGCGCATTGTGATCCAGCCGGGCCGCTACGCCGAGAGCTTGACGCTGGAGCAACCCGTATCGCTGATTGGTGAGGGCTTGGCCGGCGAGGTGCTGATTGAGAGTAGCGATGCTGCGTGTCTCACGATCCTGAGCGATCAAGTGAATGTCCATAACCTCACACTGGTTGCCCGTAAAGTTGCCCCAGCGGAGCCGTTCTTTGCGGTGGCAGTGGCACATGGCTCAGCTGTGATTGAGCAATGCACGATCACCAGTGAATCATTGGCTTGCCTCTCGCTGCACGGCAGCACAACGGCGGCCCTTGTGCGCGGCTGCACGATCCGCAATGGTGCAGCCGCAGGCATTGATATTTACGATGGCGCACAAGGCACGGTTGAGGATTGCCAGATTTTCGGCAATACCCGTGCCGGGATCGAGATTAGCAATGCCGCGAATCCGGTCATTCGGCGATGCAAGATTCAGCATGGGCTTGCCAGTGGCATCTTTGTCACCGAGAATGGGCTAGGCGTGATTGAGGATTGCGAAATCCTTGCGAATGGCGGCGCAGGGGTAGCAGTGAGCTTTGGCGGCAACCCGATCATCCGGCACTCAACGATCAGTTCGAATAGTGGCGCAGGGGTGTTTGTCTACAAGCAAGGTTTGGGTACGATTGAACACTGCACGATTGCGGGCAACCAAGCAGCTGGGGTGGAGATTAAAGAGGGCGGTGATCCGACGGTGCGCCGGTGTGAAATCCACAGTGGTTGGTTCAGTGGCATCTACGCCCACGCCTACGCCCTCGGACGGGTGACCGGCTGCCAGATTTATGCGAATACCGATGCGAATGTGACAATTGCTGAGCACAGTGCGATTGTCCTGCGCGAGTGCCAAATCTATGATGGCAAAGCCGAAGGAGTGTGGGTGACGCGGCGCGGTGAGGGCACCCTCGAAAGCTGCGACATCTACGCCAATACACAAGCCAACCTGACCTTGCACGCTGGCAGCAACCCGATTATTAAACGTTGCCAGATTCGCAATGGGCTGCAAGCGGGTGTGCTTGCGGATGAGGATGCGGGCGGCTTGCTGGATGAGTGCCAGATCAGTGGTAATGGCGAGTCGGGGGTGGTGCTGCAAGAACGCTCGAATATTACCCTGATGCGCTGTCGCATTCAGCAGAACCAGCAGTATGGGGTAGTCATCGAACGCAATGCAAGCGGTGTGGTGCGCGAGTGTACACTGTCGCTGAATGTGCGTGGGGCGTGGTATCAAGAGGGGCGCAATCAAGTTCGCAGCATTGACAACTCGGAATAGCCGGATTGGCTTGGGTTGGCTCACGCGAGATAGCAGTTGACATGGTGCACCCCTTCGCAGTACACTGTCATAAGACAGAATTCAAAGCGATAGTGTCAGAATATCGAAGAAGCGTGAGGAAAGTGTGCTGTGAAGCGAGCAGTTGCGTCGGCACAGTTCAGCGTCGGTGTTCCGCTCCATGCTTTTAAGCATGATCCGCGCCGTTGGGGGGCACTGGCAGCGTGCTGTGTCGTGGCCTTTGCTGTGATTATTGAGCCGCGCTTGCACCACATGGGCTTGCGGATTCCGCAGGACGCATTTGGGGCCAGCTTCCACCAGTTCCAGATTCTAAACAGCTTCACCGTGATCCTGTTTATGGCGAGCCTGCTGCTGGGCGGGTTCTTAGGCGATCTGCTGGGGCGGCGCAGGGTGTTTCTCGCTGGGGCGGTTGGTTACGTAGTCGGGAGTGTGCTGGTTGCGAGTGCTATGTCTATCGCGTGGTTTATCGCAGCGCGGGTCGTTGTGGCGATTTGTGGCGGGATGGTGCTACCGCTCACGCTGGCAACGATTCGCACGATCTTCGAAGAACGCGAAGAACTGATCATTGCGGTTGTGCTGTACACCATCACCACGTCGGTGGCGAGCCTCTTAGCCATGCTGGCGATCTTGATCGAGTCTAGATTCAGCTGGCGGGCAACGCTGATTCCGCCCATTGTAACGGGCACGTTTGGTATCGCACTGGCATGGAACTACCTGCCCTTCACGAAGGCACTGGGTGGGTTTCGGCGGGCTGACGCACTTGCGGCGGCGGTGTGGTCGTTGCTCTTTCTGGGGTTGATGTATGGCTTGTTGTTGGTGCAGTTTCTTATACACGGGGGCTTGCGCTTCATCTTTATCTCCCTGATTTTGATCGGGTTGGTGGCGATCTCGTTTGGAGTAGCGCGGTGGCAGCAACGCTCGGCGCGTGAGGACGAGCATGTGCATCAGGTTCCAGTGTATGCGCTGACGATGCTGCTGTTCATCTCGGCGGCTCTCAGCTTTGCGCTGATCAACTACCCATTGCGGTTGTATAACTACTTTCTGGTAGTGCGCGAATTTGGCTTTGTGCTGAGTGGCTTGGCCCTTGTGCCCTTCCTGATCACCATGCTCAGCTTGGTGCGCCCAACCGTCCGAATCACCGAACGCTACAGTATGCCGGTGCTGATTGCGGGCGGGATGGGCTTGATGGCCATTGGCATGCTGCTAACTGCGGGAGCGGGTACGACTACGCCATACATTCTGCTGATTGCCCCGATGGTCATCTTCACCTTTGGCTACTTGATTGCCTCCAGTGCGTGGAGTAACGCCTTCTTGAACGTTATCCCTGAGGACCTTGTGGGGATCAATGTTGGTATGAGCCGCGCAGCGGGCGCAGCTGGGAGTACGATTGGCGGGCTGTTGCTCTCGGCTATTCTCATCAGTGTTGGGCAACGTACCCTTGAACAGCGTGCCCTTGTGCAAGGCTTGACCCCAGAACAGCTTGATACCGCCGTTGCGGCCCTTAATGCAGTGTTGCGGAATGAAGAGCCGATGTTGCCCGTCGAAAACATTCCCCCTGAACTGGTTCGTGCGCTGCTGATGAGCAACTACCGCGAAGCCTATATGAGTGGCTTGGCGGCGGGCTGGATGCTGGTGGGGGTAATCTACGTTGCCATCATCCTCGTGATCTGGTTTGGCTTGCGCTGGGTGGCGAAGCATGAGCCAACGGCGGCGGCGGTGATTCGCACGCAGCCTCTGACACCGCCCGTTTCTGCCTCTGTGCCACCGTCCGCCGATAATTTGGATTAACGATTGCCTGTGCCCGGTGTGTGCGTGCTATAATATTCTTCATGATGTGGCAACCGATCAACACCTGCCCCCAATCTGTGTGGTGATAACGGCAGAAGCAGTGGCTCCTTTATGTATCTTGTGCTGTTGCAGTGGCTAAACGAACTGCTCAATGCGACTGTCGTCATCGTCGTCTTCTCCCTGTTTGCCTACCTGATCGCGCATAACTGGCGCAACGGTACGGCGCGTGCGCTGTGTGTCCTGCTAATCAGCGTCGTGATAGTCTACGGTGGCGATATTCTGGTGGCGCGGGCGGTGCGCCCCGACACCATCCAATTCTTGCTGCGGGCGCAATGGCTCGGCATTGGTCTTGTGCCCGCCGCCTATCTGCATCTGGGCTTGTCACTGTGGCCGCGTCGGCCCGGCATTACCTCACGGCGGCACTGGCTGATCTGGGCCGGGTATTTCGGCAGTGCCCTGTTTTTCGGATTAGCCCTTCATACCGATCTGATTGTGCAAGGTGGTATCCCCGATAGTGTGGTCAATCAAGTGCAGGCTGGGCCTTTGTTTGCGGTGTATGTGCTATGGCTGGTGGTGAGTATGCTGCTGCTGCGGCGGGCGATCTTGCAAGCGCGGCGGCAAGCCCTTACGCCCGGACAGCGGCGGCGCATGACCTACCTTGCTTTCACCTTCATGGCTCCCGGCGTGGGCGTGTTTCCTTACCTCACCCTCGCAACCAGCATTGCTCCAGAGATGTGGCAAGGGGTGATTCTGCTCTTTGCGGCTGTGGTCAGCCTGAGTGTGATCGGCATGCTCACGGTGATGACCTACAGCATCGCCTTTCAGGTGATCGCTCTGCCGGATCGCCTGATCAAGTATGACTTTACCCGTTGGGGCTTGTATGGGCCTCTGGTAGGGGTGACGATCATTCTGCTGCTACAGGTGGTTCCGGCTCTCGAAATGCTAATTGGGCTGCCCGCTGATACGCTGATTACGTTCGTCGTCATGATTATGACCGTGCTGATGCCGCTCTTAATTTCGCGCATCCGTCCACTTTTGGACACACTTGTGCATCGGCAAGATCAATCCGAGATTGCCTACCTCCGGAGCCTGCCACGCCAAACCTTCACCCGCGCCGATCTGCGCCAGTTGCTCGAAAATACGTTGATTGCAGTGTGTGGCGCACTTGGAATTCAGACTGGCTTTGTGTTGGTGGCGGGTGGCACGAATGGTATTCTCGGCGCAACGACGGGGGATCGGCGGCGGATCGAAGCCTTTCTCCAGCAACACAAGGGCGAGGCGATCCTCGCCCGCCTCGCCCATACGCCCGTCCACAAAGAGGGCTTGCTGGTTGCCTATGATACCAGCTGGGAGAGCGACGGCATTCGTCTGTTACCGTTGCACAGCCCAGATGGGCAGTTTCTAGGGGCGTTGGGGCTAGAGCTACACGCCAAAATTATCCACGATACCACTGATCAGAATGGGCACTTTACGCCGGAGGTCATCCACCTGATTGATGCGCTGACGCACCAGATCGAGCTTGCGCTCACGACGGTTGAGATTCAAGAGCAACTGCTGACGATGCTGCGCGGGCTAGGCCCTGAGATGCAATCGTTGCAGCAGCTTACCTCGCACCTTGAGCAGACCAATACCGAGACGCTGGCTGAGGCGTTGCCCGTGAACACCACTGATCCCGCCACCCGCGAACAGTTTACGCAGTGGGTCAAGGATGCACTCACCCACTATTGGGGTGGCCCGAAGCTGTCGGATAGCCCGTTGTTGAGCTTGCATGCGGTGCGCTTGGTGCTTCACGAACATAGCGGTAGCCCAACGCGGGCGTTGCAGGCCGTGCTCCGCCAAGCGATCAACAATCTGCGCCCCGATGAACAGCTTGATCCGAATGCGCCAGAATGGACGCTGTACAACATTTTGGAGCTGCGCTACCTACAGGGCAAGCGCACCCGCGATGTTGCCCATCGCCTTTCGATGAGCGAGTCGGATTTCTACCGCAAGCAGCGCATCGCGGTAGAGGAAGTTGCCCGCCAGCTGGCATTGATCGAGGAGCAACATCAAGCGGGGTGAGCGATTCCCCTCCGCTATCCTAGCGGTGTACACAGCTCGACCAAGAAGCCGTTCAGGTCGCGCACGTAGGCAACAGTCTGGCCCCACTCTCTCAGCACGGGCGGCAGCACGGGCACAGCTCCGGCGGCAACGGCGCGGGCATATGCTGCATCTACATCCTCTGTCACCAAGCCGATCTCAACAGCAGCTGGGGCGGTGTGCGGCGTGTGCGGCATAACGCTGCCGAACAGGGTTTGGGCATACTCCAATGAACCGAATGCCAATGCCGTTGGGCCAGTCTCTAGCTCGGCATACGTGCCGCTCTCGTGCAGCATGCGGCTGACGATGCCGAAGGCGTGTGCGTAGAATGCCACCGTTGCGGCAACATTGGTGACATAGATGATCGTGTAGCCAAATTTCATGTGGGTTGTTCCTTGTGTGGTGGGCGGGTGTAGCGTTGGCGCGTGCGAATGATCGCGTGCCGCACGGGGGGCAGGCGCAACACGAGCAACACTACGACAATTGCCCCATAGATCAACGGCTCGCGGATGTCGGCTTTCTGGGCCCACGCGAAATGCACTACGCCCAAGAGCATGGCTACGTAGACCAGCCGATGTAGCCGTTTCCAGTTTTTGCCGAGCCGTCGCATTGCCTGCCGATTTGAGGTGAGGGCGAGCGGGAGCAGCAGCAGGAAGGCGAAGAAGCCCGCGAGGGCGTAGGGCTTCTCGAAGATGGCTTGTACGATCAAGCCCGGATTGAGCACGTAATCGAGCACGAGGAAGATGAAGAAATGCACGCACACATACACGAAAGCATAGATGCCCAGCCACTTGCGGAAGGGGATGATCGTGCGCCAGCCCGTGATTGTGTTGAGTGGCGTAATCGCCAGTGAGAGCAGCAGGAACAAGATCGCCATCCGCCCCGAACGGAAGGTCGCAGCTTGGATCGGGTTGAAGCCGAGCCGCCCCTGAAGCGTGTCGCTGATCAGCAACACGAGTGGCAGCAGGGCGGCGATATGCACCATGATCAGCAGCCCATGCTTGCGGAGCAAGACTGTCGGCTGGAGTGGGGTGGGGGCTGGCAGATTAGTAGAAAACACGCAGATCCATTTCCGCATACATACCTGCCACCTGTTCGGCGTAGCCATTGAAGGGCAACGTTGGGCGGCGGTCTAGCTCACCGATGCGCCGTTCGGTAGCTTGCGACCAGCGTGGGTGGGGCACGTCGGGGTTGACATTGGCGTAGAAGCCGTATTCGTTGGGAGCCGCAGCCATCCACAGTGAGAGCGGAGCCGTCTCGACAAGGTCTATCTTGACAATGGCTTTGATGCTCTTGAAGCCGTATTTCCATGGGACGACCAGCCGCAGAGGTGCGCCATTCTGGGGCAAGAGCGGGTTGCCATACAATCCGGTTGCTAGCAGCGTTAAATCATTCATCGCTTCGTCAAGGCGCAAGCCCTCGACGTAGGGCCAGTTGTACCACCGGTTCTGTTGGCCCGGCATGAGGTCAGGGGCATAGATCGTCTCGAAGCGTACATAGTGTGCTTCGGCCAGTGGCTCAACTTCCTTGAGTAATGCAGCCAGTGGGAAGCCGATCCATGGGATCACCATAGACCAGCCCTCAACGCAGCGGAGGCGGTAGATGCGCTCCTCTTGATCGAAGCGGCTGAGCAGGTCTTCGATGGCAAATGTCTGCGGATTGCGAACTAGCCCACCAACTTGGACTGCCCATGGTGCGGTGGGAAATTTGGCGGCGGCATAGGCGACATCTTCTTTGGTGGTGGTAAATTCGTAGTAGTTGTTGTAGCCGATCACGGCCGCATAGGCCGTCGCAGGATCGCCGAGTTCATCGGTGAGTTGGGCAACCACACCGGGCGTGGGGGCGGGTGGGGCGGGTGGTGTACCTAGCCCACACGCGCCGAGCAATATCGCCCCGCCGAGTGCGCCTGCGCCACGCAAGAACTGTCGCCGTGAGCGAAACAGGGCTTCAGGGGTTATATCTGCGGCAGGGATTGCCGGATAGGGCTGACGTTTGAAGTGCATAAGTCCTCTGGTTGATGTTGGGAGCCAATCAATTCACACGATAGTATTATACGCCCTTCTGGAAGAAGTGGCAGGCGGCGTACTGAATTGGTAGATCAATGATTGACACGCTACAGGTCGGCGTAGTATGATAACCATATTGTTTTTACGTCGGGCATTATATACCTCTCGCTTACTGCTCGCTAGCCTCTACCCAAACCAAAACAACCGGCGTAATCTTCAGGAATGTTGTGGGATGCCGGTTACTGATGCCAATGCATCGGTGTTTGGATTGGTGTACAGAAAGGCGATGGCGATGCAATCACATGTGGATGCCTATGCTCGGCGTGGGGCGAGGCTCGCAGCAGCGATCCGAATGCTGCTGCTGAGTAGTCTGGTACTGAGTAGTTTGTTTGTGCCGCTTGCGGTGCATGCCCAAGATGCGACGGAGCCGGTGGTGCAAGCCGAACCACAGCCGCCCGCGCATGTGCCATTGGAGCAGACGGAGGATGGCTGTGCGGTACGCACGATCAACGTCACGATTTCGCTCTACCGTGTCGCGCCAGCGGGCAGTCCCCTCCGCCGCCAGTATGAGCAGGCGATCCGCTATTTTGCGGATGGCATCTATGAGGCGACTAACTGCGCCCACATCGTGGGCAAGGTAAGCATCTACCAACGTGGCAAAGCCAAAGATACGGCGGATGTGGTGTGGGTGCGCGAAGAACACCCTTCCGCGTATGTGTCAGGCTACCGCCGCGCCGTCGGCAATATCACGATGGCAGATATATACAACGACCAGAATATGACTACCATCGGTGATGCGGGTGCACGCAATCTGGGCTACACGCTAGCGCATGAGTGGGGGCACGCCTTCTACTCGCTCTATGATGAGTATCGCGGGGGTGATCCCCTGAGTCGCAACGATCCCGGCTCACCGGCTCGCACCGACACCCCCATCCGCGAGTCGATCATGAATGATCCCGATCAAGGCTTCAATCCGCGCAACCCGCGCCGCTATGCGTGGCTGAACTTCTCGGCTGATTATAGCTACGAGAATATCCCCTTCAACCGCACTGCACACGGGCGGGTGTATGCCGCAAGTGCGTGGGACACGCTGGTGCGCCGCCCCGCGCAAGACCCGCCGCAGGCCCGCACCGCCGCAAATTATCCGCGCTTCTACTACCCCGAACTAGTCAATTTTGCGCCGGATGGTGAGCATATCATTGATCTGCCGAACAGCTCCTTTGATGCGGTAAATCGGCCCGGCAATCCGGCGCGAGCCAAGCTGCGGATTGTCTGGTTTAACACGGAGACGGCGCGAGTCTTTGCGGTGAATACGGCGAATGCCTCTGGGGGCAATCAGCTTGAGGTAATCTTCGAGGCACTGGAGCAAGAAATCTACAGCATGCCGCTTGGCTCGGCAGTTGGCGTGATCGGCTTTGATAGCACGACGCGGGTTATTGTGCCCATGACCCGCCTCACTACAGAGAATGTGCGCGAGAATTTACTTAACATGCTTGCCAATAACTTGCAACCCGGCACTGGTGCAACAGGTGATGTATCGCTGGCGTTGCAGCGTGCGTATAACATGCTTGCACAACACCCGCCCTACATCAATGGCGATGATGTGGGGAGCGTCTTCCTCCTCTCTGGCGCACCCTTGAGTGGGGCGGCTGGTGTGAATGCTGTGTTGCAGGATTACCAAGCCGACGATCTGCAAGTTTACACCTTTGGCATCGAGGTCAGTTTTGAGGATGACGACCTGCTCTATGACATTGCCGAAGCAACAGCCGGGCTTCACGCCTTCGTCACTGGGATCAGTGAGCCATATGATGATGTGTATGCCTTTGATACGGCCGTAGCCGAGCTGGTCTCGGCCCTTGCCGATGCCCGCTTCGATGCCGAGCCGCTTGTCGAAACCTTGCTGGACGAAGGCAGCCTGCGGATTCAGCCGCGCCGCACCGAGACACGCGAATTCTTTGTGGATGAGACGCTAACGGCAATCAATGTGTATGCTAGTGTCAGCCCGACAGCAACGCTCACGCTCCGCAATCCGAGTGGGCAGGCGCGTGGCCCAGATTCCTGCTTCACGCCGAGCCGACAGAGCGCACGCCCCAACGTCTACTGTGAATTTACCGTGCCCGCGCCAGTCACGGGAACGTGGCAGCTGCGGGCGCAGGCGGGGGCAGCTGCGGCGGATCTGTCATATGCGATTACAGGCGAGCCGGGCGATGATAATGCGACCTTCACCTCGCGGGTGGATACGACGAGCAGCGACATCATTCGCTACCCACAACCGATCATTGTGAAAGCGGCCGTTGAAAAAGGACTCCCGATGAGCGGGCTACGGGTGATTGCTGAGCTGACGCTCCCGAATGGTCAGACGCGCACCTTCCCGATGCTCGACGATGGCAGTGCACCGGATGAGTTGCAAGATGACGGCATCTACACCGGGATCGTCAGTAACTATCCGGCGGATGGTACGTATGGTATACGGGTGCGGCTGGATAACAGTGCAGGCACTGGCAAGCTGACCCATCGGGGGTTTGCCCCAGCTCCGGGGCCATTCGATCCCGAGACAGGCTTGCCCCTGTTCCCCGTCCCTGATCCCACACCCGTGATTACCAACTTTACCCGGCTGGCTCGCACCAATGTCTTGGTGACGGGCTTCCGCGCCGATGATCACGGCAATACGCCTGCAACGGCAACAGTGCTGCCGGCCTTTGATGTGAATGTGTTTGGCAAGGTGGATCAAGCCGGTGATGTAGATTTCTTCCGCATCAATCTGCCGGTGACATTCACGGGTGAACTTACTGTGCGTCTGACCAATCTGCTGGATGGCATGCAGCCGCGCCTTCGCATCTTGGCAGCAGATGGCACGACCGAGCTACGCAATGAGACGCTGGCCAGTGGTGAAACTGCGCTCCGGACAACGCTGCCGCCCGCACCGGGAGGCACCTACTTTGTGGCGGTCACACACACTGACCCCGCCGCAGATCGGGGCGTGTACACCCTCAGCGCGGGTGCGCCGTTGCCATCGGAAGGGTTGCAGCTTAGCGCGTTGCGAGCCTTGCCGCGCACCATCCCTGCTGATGGCACAACGACGGCGGGCATTTCCGCGACGGTGGTGTTAGACAGCGCACCGGCGGCGGGGCAAGCCGTCACCTTGACAACGACGCTAGGTCGCTTCACGGCTAGCAATACTACCACTGTGGTGGTGAATGCAAACGAGAATGGCTTCCTCACGACAACGCTCGTCTCGGCTGAGGCTGGTATTGCCACGATTCAGGCAACGGCGGGCACGAATACGCGCAGCGTCACGCTTACGCTTCAAGCCAGTGATAGCACGCGCCGTATCTACCTGCCATTGATCGTGCGCCTTGCGGCGGGGCAGTAATTAAGGAGAGATGAGCGGCGGGGGCAGGCACATGGTGGGCTTGCCCCTGTCGTGTAAGTGTAGGAGCATAACAGCTCAAAGATAATAGAGCCAATGAAAGGAAAGCATCTGTGCCACGCCATGTGAAAGATTACGAAAAGCATATCGCTTGCCTTGAGTCGTTGTGGGATGAGCATATCGAGAATGAGACGTTGACGTTTGCGCCGATCCTGAATATGATCGCGCAGCTCTACGAAGTCAACTATATTCGGCTTGCGTGCAACACCGAAGGTGAGTTCCGCTACAACCTTGACCTGATCAGCAAGCAGAAGGAGTACGATATTTTGTACTTCGCGTTTCACGGCGATGCGGGCACGCTGTATCTGCACGATGGTACGGCCCTCACGCTGGATGCACTTGCCGCTGCGATGGGGCGCAAGTTCAAGGGCTGGATCGTCCACTTTGGCAGCTGTGGCACGATGAATCTGGATGAGGATGAGCTGGCAGCGTTTGCCAAGAAGACGGGTGCGGCGATGCTGGTGGGCTACACCGAAACGGTGGATTGGGCGGAGAGTGCGGCACTGGATCTGCTCTTTTTAACCTATGTGCAGAGCTATGTGGATATGAATGCGTTCTGGGCAGAGTTTGAGGAACGCTACAGCAGCCTGATTGAGGCGATTGGCTTCACGGTATACGTGGCGGCATAAAATGGGGTGAATTGGGGAGCCGTGCCGGATAACACGGCTCCCGTGCTCGGCAAGCCCCGCGTGAGGGGAGCTGCCTTAGTCGCGCATATTCTCGATCACGGCATCGGCGAATGCTGATGTGCTGACTTTGGTTGCGCCTTCCATTTGGCGGGCGAAATCATACGTCACCACCTTGCTCTCGATGGTGCGCTCAATGCCGCGCACGATGCGATCTGCGGCTTCGTGCCAGCCCATATAACGCAGCATCAATTCGCCACTCAGCACAACGCTCGAAGGGTTGACCATATCCTTGTTGGCGTACTTGGGCGCAGTGCCGTGCGTGGCCTCAAAGATTGCGTGGCCCGTCACATAGTTGATGTTGCCGCCGGGCGCGATGCCGATGCCGCCCACCTGCGCCGCGAGCGCATCGCTCAGGTAGTCGCCGTTCAGGTTCAGGGTGGCAATCACATCGAACTCGGTCGGGCGCGTGAGTACCTGCTGGAAGGTAATGTCGGTGATCGAGTCTTTGACCAAGATGCGCCCACTGGCAAGGGCTTCTTCTTGCTCGGCATTCGCGGCTTCCTCGCCGCGCATAGCTTTGGTCTGTTCCCATTGGGCCCATGTGTAAACATAATCGCCAAACTCACGCTCGGCTAGCTCATAGCCCCAATCGCGGAACGCGCCTTCCGTAAACTTCATGATGTTGCCCTTGTGGACAATCGTCACGCTCTTACGGCCATTCTCGATAGCATACTTGATCGCTGCCCGCATCAAACGTTCCGTTCCAGTGCGGCTCACCGGCTTGATGCCGATACCCACCTCGACTTTGCCGGTGGCATACGGATTCGAGAGGCGGCGGAACTCGGCGACCTTATCGGCCGTACCAAAGCGGATCTGCTCGAAGTCTTTCTCGAACGAACGGTGGATAAATTCGAGGATATGCGCGGCTTCAGAAGTGCCCCCACGATACTCAATCCCTGAGTAAATGTCTTCAGTGTTCTCTCGGAAGATCACCATATCCACCAATTCAGGGTGCTTCAGGGGCGAAGGCACGCCTTTGTAGTAGCGCACCGGACGGAGACAGACGTACAGATCAAGCAGCTGCCGCAGGGCTACGTTAAGACTACGAATACCCTTGCCAATCGGGGTTGTCAGCGGACCTTTGATCCCGACAAGGTAGGCTCGGAAGGCATCCACGGTTTCGGCGGGGAGCCAATCGCCCGTCTCCTTAAAGGCCTTCTCGCCCGCTAAGACTTCCATCCACATAATCTTGCGTTGCCCACCATAGGATTGCTCAACGGCCGCATCAAAAATACGGACACTCGCCCGCCAAATATCAGGGCCTGTGCCATCACCCTCCACGAACGGGATGATCGGACGATCAGGGACGTGCAATGTACCCCGCTGAACCGTAATTGGTTGTCCTTCTGGAACCTCATAACGAGGGAATGACATGCTTCTCTCCTTCGCTTTACACTCTGTGCCTTTGCTCTGCTGGGCAATATTATACACGATTGTGATCCACGTCTTGCAGCGTGCTCTGCATAGCCGACCCACTGGGCCTATCCTTACGGGCGATGCGAAGCTCGCCTAGCTTAGAGTTGCCAAGTAGCTTAGAGTTGACAAGAAGTAAGAATGAGTATAATATCTGTCTCGTTCGTATTCTTCGGATGTGCATTGCGCCTCAACGATCCGCGGTGCTACCGATAGAGGGCCACATGCTCACGCGGAGGAGCGGGATAGATCGTAATAGATCGTAATACACTTGCGAAACGATCCTAAGACTCGTTATAATTCAGAAGGATGCAGCAACGCTGACAGCATAGCAAGAGAGGAGCAATGACGGATGCTTCAAAATTACACGCCGATTTTGGTGATGTTCCTCATGTCCCTGTTTGTCCCACTATTTGTAATCTCGCTATCGGCTGTGCTTGGCCCGAAACGTGGCTCGAAGCGCAAGCTCGCGCCGTATGAGTCGGGGATGGAGCCTATCGGATCAGCGATGCGCCGCTTCCCGGTTAAATTCTACGTTGTGGCGATGTTATTTATTTTGTTCGATATTGAAGCGATCTTCTTCTTTCCCTACGCGCTTGTTTTCCGTGAGCTAGGGGTGTATGGGCTAGGCGTGATGGGTGTGTTCCTTGTGTTGCTGATCGTTGGTTTCGTGTACGAATGGAAAAAAGGAGCCTTACGATGGGATTAGAAGAGAAAGCTGGCAATCTTGGCTTTGTGACAACGACGCTGGAAACAGTAGTGAACTGGGGGCGTACCAATGCTATGTGGCCACTCACCTTTGGGCTAGCGTGCTGCGCCATCGAGATGATGGGAGCGCAAGCTAGCAACTATGATCTGTCGCGCTTCGGCATGGAGATCAACCGCCCTTCGCCGCGCCAAGCCGATCTGCTGATTGTATCGGGGCGGCTCTCGCGCAAAATGGCTCCTGTCGTGCGTCGCCTCTACGACCAGATGAGCGATCCGAAGTGGGTGATTGCGATGGGCGATTGCGCCTCATGTGGGGGCGTATTCAACAACTATGCAATTGTGCAAGGCGTAGATGAGATTATTCCGGTAGATGTGTATGTAGCCGGTTGCCCGCCCCGCCCCGAAGCCTTGATTGATGGGATTATGCGCCTGCACGCCAAGGTGATGCAGGAGAAGATCGGCGGCAAGCCCCACACCCACGATGAGCAGATTGTGGTCGAACAGAAAGATACCGGCCTGATCCAAGTGACTTAAGCGATCCGTCCCCCAGCCAAGCAGTACACGAAACCGAGCAGGAACGTGCCCATCCTTTCCATTTCGTTCCTGCTCTTGAACGAGAGGTTAGATAGGGATCGAAGAGGATGGATAACCAAACAGTCGTAGTCTTGACCCAAGCCGCCTTTCCCAATACGCTTACCGAGATTGATGAGCGGCACGGCGATCTGAAGCTGCGGATTCCCCGCGAGAGCTTGCTCGTCGTGATGCAGTGGCTGCGCGATCACGCGGAGTTGCAGTACACCTTTCTGGAGAGTGTCACCGGCGTAGATTATCTGGGGCGCGAGCCGCGCTTTGAGGTGGTGTACCACCTGTTCTCATTTCGCCACTTCCACCGCCTCTGTATCAAGGTCGGCGCACCAGAAGCTGATCCGGTGGTGCCCTCGTTGACGGGGCTGTTTCCTACCGCCAATTGGCAGGAGCGCGAAGCCTATGATCTCCTCGGCATCGAGTTCAGCGATCATCCGGCGTTGCAGCGCATTCTTATGCCTGATGATTGGATCGGGCATCCGCTGCGGAAGGATGTGCCGCTCGGCTATGAGGAAGTCGCCTTCACGTTCAACCAAGATCGCATCTACGCCCACAAGCCGTTTGCGAAGGAGTAAAAAGCGTGCGTTGATTCGCTGTATATAATCGGGTGGTTGCCCCTACGAGAGAGAAGGGTTCAATGAGTACACTGACAATTCCATCGCCTCACGAGTTGATTGCTCCCGCGCAGCGTGGGGAGCGCGAATCAATGGTGCTGAACATGGGCCCCCACCACCCCAGTACTCACGGGGTGCTGCGCCTTGTGGTGGATTTGGATGGCGAAACGGTGGTGGATGTTGCCCCTGATGTTGGCTTCCTGCACACGGGCATTGAGAAGACGATGGAGAGTAAGACCTATCAGAAGGCTGTCGTGCTGACTGACCGGATGGATTACCTCGCACCACTCTCGAACAACCTCAGCTATGTGCTGGCAGTCGAAAAGTTGCTGGAGTGTGAGGTTCCCGAACGGGCCCAGACGGCCCGCGTGCTGCTGACTGAGCTGACCCGTATCGGCTCGCACCTTGTCTGGTTGGGCACGCACGCGCTCGATCTTGCGGCGATGAGCGTGTTTCTGTATGCCTTCCGTGAGCGCGAGCAAATCCTCGATATTTTCGAGTTGGTCAGTGGCGCACGCATGATGACTAGCTACTTCCGTGTGGGTGGACTGGCCTACGATCTTCCAGCCGATTTCATCCCGACGGTGCAGGTATTTCTTGATACATTTGGGCAACGGATTGATGAATACGAAGACCTGCTGACGAACAACCCACTCTGGCTGGAGCGCACCGTGGGGGTAGGCACGATTACGGCTGCTGATGCGATTGCGCTGGGCTTGACAGGCGCGAATTTGCGGGCCACCGGTGTGCCCTACGATATGCGAAAGATGGTTCCGTATATTGGCTACGAAACCTACGACTTCGACGTACCCGTTGGCAAGAATGGCGATATTTATGATCGGTATCTGGTTCGCATTGCCGAGCTGCGCCAGAGCCGGAAGATCGCCTACCAAGCCCTTGAGCGGCTCCAGCAGATGCCGTCCGGTGACTATGTGACCCGTGATCGCAAGATTGCACCGCCACCCAAGCACGAGATTACGCACAGCATGGAATCACTGATCCACCACTTCAAGCTTTGGACGGAAGGCTTCAAGCCGCCTGTTGGCGATGCCTATAGCGCAGTTGAGTCGCCACGCGGCATTCACGGCACATATATCGTGAGCGATGGCAGCCCCAAGCCCTACCGCGTGCATTTCCGTGCGCCGTCATTCATCAATCTGCAAGCCTTACCGCATATGGCGCGAGGGCGATATTTAGCCGATTTGGTCGCCTTGATTGCGAGCATAGACCCCGTGTTGGGTGAAGTAGACCGCTAACCGTGTGGGCAGCTAAGAATTGGCCCTGAAACAAGAGCAAGGGAGGAGTGCAGGGCGGTGGGGAGAAGGAGAGCTTGCTGCCGCCCTGCAAGCAACAAACAATGTTAAAAGCAACCTATGCCACGCAGATTGAGAGCCTGCTTGCCCGCTATGCCAGCCCGCGTAGTGTGGTGCTGCCACTGCTGTATATGGCCCAAGATCACTATGGGCACTTGACTGAAGAAGCGATCAACGAGGTCGCCGCGATTCTCAATCTGCCAGCAACCGATGTCTTCGAAGTGGTGGGCTTCTACACCCTCTTTTATGACCGCCCCGTTGGGCGATGGATGGTGCAGGTTTGCGATGATGTGCCCTGCTGTTACTGCGGAGCCGAAGCGTTGCTCGATGCGCTGAAGCAGCAGCTTGGGATCAGTGAGGAGCAGACCAGCAGCGATGGGATGTTTACGCTGCAACGGGTAAAGTGTCTGGCCGCCTGCCATCGCCCACCAGTGGTGCAGGCCAACCTGTCCTACTTCTATGATGTGACCGCCGAGCGGGCCGATGCATTTATCCGCTTCTTGCGCGAGCATGCCGATACGCCGCAGGGGAAGAGTGTGTCGGGGTTCTATGCCGAAGACTATGAACCCGATGCAAACGGGACCTTCCGCCAGATTCCACGCAAGCTGGTTGCTTACCAGCCCCCAGCTGCGAGCAACGGGACTCCGGCGGCAGAGCCGAGCCAACCAGCCCCGTCAGAACCGTCTGCGGCATCGCCGCCAGAAACGGCCTAAGTCCATTGCGTAACCTGTGCCACTTGTACCTAGACCTAGAGAGAAGGAAGCAGCTATGGCACTGACTGAACACGTCATTATGCGTGAGCTAGATGTCCCGAATATTGCCGATTTTAATGTGTATCTTCAGCACGATGGCTACGTCGCCTACCGCAAAGCCTTGACTGAAATGAAGCCGAATGAGATTGTGCAGATCGTTAGTGATGCGGGCTTGCGCGGACGCGGTGGGGCCGGGTTCCCCACTGGGCGCAAGTGGTCGTTTCTGCCCCGCGGCGTATACCCCCGCTACCTGCTGTGCAATTGTGATGAGAGCGAGCCGGGCACGTTCAACAATCATCAGATTATAGACCTGAATCCGCACCAATTGATCGAGGGAGTGGCGTTGTCGGCGTTTGCTATCGAAGCTGAAACGGCCTACATCTACTGTCGCGGCGAATTTGCAACGGCCGTGCGGACACTTGAACACGCCATCGAGCAAGCCTATGCCGCTGGCTTCTTGGGCAAGAACATCTTTGGGACGGGGGTGAATATTGATCTGTACGTGCATCGTGGGGCGGGGGCGTACATCTGCGGCGAAGAGACGGCCCTCATGGAATCGCTGGAAGGCAAGATCGGGCAGCCGCGCAACAAGCCGCCGTTCCCTGCTGTCGAGGGGCTGTATCGCAAGCCGACGATCATTAACAATGTGGAGACGCTCGCCAATGTCCCCCCGATTGTGCGGCGCGGTGTAGATTGGTATCGCTCGTATGGCACGCCGCAGAGTCCCGGCACGAAGGTCTTTTCGCTGAGTGGGCACGTCAAGCGACCCGGCAACTATGAGTTGCCCTTCGGAGTTCCGTTGCGTGAGCTGATCTATAGCCCAGAATATGGCGGCGGGATGCAGGCTGATCGCCCAGTCAAGATCATCATTCCGGGTGGAGCTTCTGCGCCGTGGCTGACAGATAAGCACCTCGATACCCCGCTCGACTACGAATCAGTGGCGGCGGCTGGCTCAATGCTCGGCTCTGGCGCGGTGATGGTGCTGAACGACACGGTGAGTGCGCCCCACCTCGCCTACAAGATGGATGAGTTCTTCAAGCACGAAAGCTGTGGCAAGTGTACCCCCTGCCGCGAAGGGACGCACTGGCTGGTGAAGGTGCTGCACCGCTTTGCGGAGGAGGGGCACGGGCGGGCAGAGGATATTCCCGTCCTGCACAGCATCTACCGCCAGATGCAGGGCAACTGCTTCTGCCTGCTTGGGGAGAGTGCCGTGATGCCGATCAAGAGTGCCTTAGCCCTATTCCCAGAAGAATTTGAAGCCTATGTTGCCCGCGCTGCCAGTAATGGCAAGGGGCACAACGGCAAGAATGGGCACGCCCAAGTCCAGCCTGTGATTGCCTTGCAGCAGCGGTAGAGTACGCCGGATACCAGATTGCGAAGAGATAGGAGAAGTATGCAATGGCTGAAATAACCATCACGGTAGACGGCGTGCAGATCACGGTTCCAGATACCATGAATGTGGTAGATGCGGCCCGCCTTGCCGCCATCCAGATCCCCGTCTTTTGTTATCACCCACGCCTGCCGGCCGTCGGGATGTGCCGTATGTGTATGGTGGCGATTGGGACTCCACGCCTTGATCGGGATACACGCCAGCCGGTATTGGATGAACACGGCAAGCCCATGATCCAGATGTTGCCCAAGCTGCAACCGGCCTGCACGACCCGTGTATCCGAAGGTATGGTCGTTATTACCAAATCGGACGAAGTCAAGTTTGCCCAAAATGGCGTACTTGAGTTTCTGCTCACCTCGCACCCGCTCGATTGTCCCGTGTGCGACAAAGGCGGCGAGTGCCCCTTGCAAAACCTGACAATGGAGTGGGGCCCTAGCACGAGCCGCTTTGATTACAGTGACAAGGTCCACTTCGAGAAGCCCTACAAGCTCGGTGATCTGATCAACCTTGACCGCGAACGCTGCATCTTGTGTAGCCGCTGTGTGCGCTTCCAAGATGATCTCGCTGATGATCCTGTGCTCGGCTTCGATCAGCGTGGGCGTAAGTGGCATATCATCAGCAAGAGCGACCCGCCTTTCGATAGCAAATTCAGTGGCAACACCACCGACATCTGCCCTGTTGGTGCGCTGACGACGAGCGACTTCCGCTTTCGGGCACGGGCATGGGAGTTGACCGCAGTGCCCTCGCTGTGCAACCACTGCGCGGTGGGCTGCAACACCACCCTCGATATGCGCCACAATCAGCTTCAGCGCGTGATGCCGCGTGAGAATGCGGCCGTCAATGATATTTGGATCTGCGACAAGGGCCGCTTTGGGCATCGTTTCATCGAGCGTGAGAACCGCTTGACTACGCCGCTCGTGCGCCGCGATGGGCAGCTCCAGCCTGCAACGTGGGATGAGGCTCTTGATGTGATTGCCACCAACTTCCGCGCCATCCAAGCAACGGATGGCGGGGCGGCCCTTGCGGGCCTAGCCGGCGAGCATCTCGCCAACGAAGACCTGTTCCTGTTCCAACGCCTGTTCCGCGAGGTGCTGGGCAGCAATAACCTTGATACCCGCATCGGTGCGCCGGGCGAGTACGCGCTGGATGATGTGGGCTATCAGTATGGGGTCGGGGTGGGGACGAATTTGATGAAGCTGGGCAAAGGCACGGCGGTGCTAGTATTCGGGGCTGATCCCGAAGAAGAAGCCCCACTCTATATGCTGCGCTTGCGCCAGATTGTCACACAGGGCGGGAGCTTGATTGTTGCCAACCCACGCCCTACCAAGCTGGATCGTTCGGCTACGCAGACCTTGCGCTATCGTCCCGACAGCGAGCGCGACGTATTGCTAGCCCTGCTCAAGCTCGTCAGCGCGGAAACCAAGCAGATTCCGCAGCGCACGACTGGTGCAGCCGAGCTGAAGGGCACACTGGAGCAGACCAAGCTCGATGTTGTGGCCAAGCTGAGTGGTTTAGAGCAAGCGGCACTCGAACAGGCGGCCCAAACAATCCTTGCCGCTGAGCATCTGCTGATCGTCTACGGAGCCGATGTGCTGGTTCACGGGGCGAGCCTCTCGGCCTTGCTCGCTAATCTCCTAATCTTGCGCGGCAAAGTTGGGCTTGTGAATAGTGGGTTGATCCCGCTACTGGCACGCGGCAACAGTCGTGGTGCGCTGGATATGGGCGTGCGCCCAGACAAGGCGGCTGGCTATAGGCCCCTACAGCAAGTTGGCTTGACGGCCCGCGAGATGTGGCCCGCCGCCCTTGCGGGCAAGCTGCGGGGGATGTACGTGATGGGCAGCGATCCTGTTGCCAGCTACGCCCCAGCACAGGCTGCCCTTGATGCACTGGCGTTTCTAGTGGTGCAGGATACCACCCTCACCGCAACGGCCCAGCTTGCCGATGTCGTGCTGCCCGGTATGACCGTGGCTGAGTATGATGCCACTTACACCAATGCGGAGCGGCGCGTGCAGCGGGCCCGCCTTGCCCGCAAGGTGGATGATGCAAGCAAGCCCAACTGGGCGATTGTGCAGGCGATTGCCCAAGCGATGCGAGGCGAACCTGTTCTCGCGGGAGCGGTTAGCAGCGAGACTACCACAACGATCACGCGCACAGTGGGTGGCAATGGCAAAGGGGGGAATGGTGTGCAGGGCAAGCTGACCTTGACCACCAGCACAGCGAGCGCAGATGCGGCGCAGGAAAACTGGGACTACATGACGGTTGCCGAAGTCGCTGCTGATATTGCCGACCTTGTGCCGGGCTATGCAGGCATTACCCACACGGCCCTAGCGCAAACGGCCCAAACCAAGGGGTGGGGCCGCCAAGCCAACGAAGCCTACTTCTATGATGGCACGAGCTACGCGAATGCCGAAGGGGTGGGTTTACAAGTGCCGTCGGGCGCGGAGTTGCCCAAAGCCACCTTCGACTTGACCCCGCCACCCGCGACGAAAGTGCCAGCGAGTAGCACGTATCCGTTTGCACTGCTAGTGCAGACGCTTGCCTACCGCAACGATCCGTTCTTGCACGACTCGTTGCTGCAAAGTCATATTCCAGCGGGCTATATCGCCTTGAATACGGACGATGCCGCCAAGCTCGGCATTGCCGCCGGAGCGCAGGTACAGCTCACATCGGCAGCGGGGAGCCTCCGTGCTCCGGCACGAGTTGTGGCTGATCTACCGACGGGCTGTGTGTTGGTTCCGGCTGGGCTGGCCGATCTGCCCGTCTCAACAATTCAGACCGGAGCCTTGACCCGTGTCGCAGTAAGCCGTGTTGCGGAGTAAGTTGTGCGGTTAGCCTGAAAGGGGCTAGTGCGATGGACATATTCCAGATTATCTTTTTGGTAGTGCAAGCTCTGATTATCACGCTGGCTGTGACAACCGGCTTTGCCTACCTGACGTGGTACGAGCGCCGCCTGCTAGCGCGGTTTCAGAACCGCATAGGGCCCAATCGGGCCGGCCCGTTGGGCTTACTGCAACCGGCGGCGGATGCGGTGAAGCTGTTCTTCAAAGAGGATGTCATCCCCACCGCATCGGATAAAGTCGTCTATTTGCTTGCGCCAGTGCTAGCGGTGATGACCGCGATTGTGATCTGGGCGGTCATTCCCTTTGGCTGCTTCAACTTGAATGGCGATCACACGGCGTGCTTCGATCCGGCGCGGCGCGACGAGGTGTGGAATGCGCTGCAAGTGGCTGAAGTCAACATCGGCATTCTGTTCATCCTTGCTGTCACTTCGATTGGGGTATACGGCATCACCCTAGCAGGCTGGGCCAGCAACAGCAAATACGCCATGCTGGGGGGCATCCGCTCTTCCGCGCAGCTGATCTCGTATGAGTTGGCGTTTGGGATGGCTGTGCTGAGCGTTGTAATGTTCGGGGGAACCCTGAGCACATGGGAGATTGTGTTGGCCCAAGAAGGCTTGTGGTTCTTTATCCCCTTAATACTCGGCTTCCTGCTGTTTATGATTAGCGCAACCGCTGAACTGGTGCGGGCCCCATTTGACCTTGTGGAAGCGGAACAAGAGCTAACCAGTGGCTACAACACCGAATATGGCTCGATGAAGTTCGCCCTATTTTTTATGTCTGAGTACATCAAGATGATTGCCATGAGTGCGATTGCCACGACGCTGTTCTTGGGCGGCTGGCGGTTTCCGGGCTTGGAGACGCTCGGCAATGGGGTCGCTGAGCTTGCGGGGCCGTGGCCAGCGGCAATCATTGTAGGCTTGGTGTCACTCGGCTCATTCCTATTGAAAGTCGCCTTGTTCCTCTTCGTTTTCGTCTGGCTGCGAGCCTCATGGCCACGCATGCGCTACGACCAACTGATGCAGTTTGGCTGGAAGACGCTTCTGCCTTTGGCTATTCTTAATCTGGTGCTGGTTCCGGTAGTGATTGTGCTGGTTCCCGATAATCGCTACATCCAAACAGCGATCCTGTTTGTGTTAGGGATTGCGACAATCTTTGGGGCGGCACGTATCGGCGGGCGTGGGCGGGTTAAGCGCACCGTTGAGCTGGTGCAGCCTGTGCCCGAAGGCCAGCAATCCAGTGTCGCAAACAGTTCATCATCGGCGCAGCCGACACGTGGCACGGCGAGCTAGGGCTGGTCGCCTATGGAGCAGGGCAACGCACTCCCGACACAATCCTACTGAGAGAGAAGGAGTAACCATGATTGGTGATCTGGTCAAAGGACTGGCTACGACGGTGCGCTATATGTTCCGCAAGCCAGTCACCGTTGAGTATCCGGAAGTCAAGCGGCCGGTGCGCGAACGTTTTCGCGGCCGGCACGAGCTGAAACGCTTTGAAAATGGCATGGAACGCTGCATCGGCTGCTCGCTGTGTGCAGCAGCATGTCCGGCGGATGCGATCCTTGTGGTGCCAGCTGAGAATAACCCCGAACACCCCAATTCGCCCGGCGAACGCTACGCCGCGACGTATGAGATCAACATGCTGCGCTGCATCTTCTGTGGCTACTGCGAGGATGCCTGCCCTACCAATGCAATTGTGCTCGAGCATCAGTATGAGCTATCGTACTATG
Source organism: uncultured Chloroflexales bacterium (assembly GCA_937967405.1). Classification (GTDB taxonomy): domain Bacteria; phylum Chloroflexota; class Chloroflexia; order Chloroflexales; family Chloroflexaceae; genus JAAUTZ01. The sequence goes on from CALCJV010000029.1 coordinate 99,694, forward strand.
ATCGGCACGCCTCAATCTATACCAAAGAGATGCTGCTTGTGCCACCCGATCAGGGGCACGGTGCGATCCCGCCCGTGCTGGAGCAGGTCAATCGCACGCCTAGCCCGCCCGCCCAAATCGAGCTGTGAGGGAGTCAACCATGAGCTTTGAACTGGTGATATTTCTGGTGACAGCGGCGATTGCCTTGACGGGTGGGGTGGGCATGATTGTCGCCCGCAACACGGTGCATAGTGCGCTGTTTCTCCTGCTCAACTTCTTTGCGATAGCGGTGCTGTTCCTGTTGCTGCATTCGCCGTTCCTGTTTGCGATCCAGCTGACGATCTATGCGGGTGCGATTATGGTGCTGTTCCTGTTTGTGGTGATGCTGCTGGGGGTCGAAAGTATCGAGGATCGTACCAAAGATCGGCTCGCGGGGCAGCTCTGGCTCTCGGTAGTGCTGACGCTGATCTTGATGGTGCAGGCGATCACGATCACACTTCTCGCCGAGCCAGTCGAGTCGCAAGCCCACAATACGGCGTTGCTCGATCAGTTGGCTGATCCCGCCTTGATCGGCGCGAAGCTATTTACGACCTACCTGCTGCCATTCCAGATCACAGGCGTGATCCTGCTGGTGGGCATTGTTGGGGTGGTGGTGCTGCACCAACGGGCCCACCTGTACGGGCCATTGTCGGAGACGGAGCGTGAATTTGCCGCGCAATATGTCGCTGAACGGGCAACGAGTGGACAACCCGCCGAACCAGCATCCTAAAGCACTGGGCGCGATGGGGAAGATACGCGAGAGAAGGGGGATGGTATGGTTGAGACAAGCTACTACATTCTCTTAAGTGCGTCGCTGTTTACACTCGGCATTCTGGGCGTGTTGGTGCGGCGCAACGCGATTGTGGTGTTTATGTCGGTGGAGCTGATGCTGAATGCCGCCAATCTTGCGTTTGTGGCGTTTGCACGGCAGCAGGGCAACATTGATGGGCAAGTGTTGGTCTTTTTTGTGATTACGGTAGCGGCGGCAGAAGTTGCGGTAGGGCTGGCTCTGCTGGTGACGATCTTCCGCAACAAACAAACGGCCGACGTAGATGCGATCAGCCAATTGCACGGCTAGCTTTGTCGTGCGCTAGCGCAGAGTCATTTGGGGCTGTACAAGGAGAAGGACAGAACAATGCTTGATCTGATTTGGCTGATCCCGCTCTTACCCTTCATCGGCTTTCTGATCAACGCCCTGTATACGGGGCGTATTGCTGATGCCCATGCCCGCGAACGCACAGCGGGCTATGTGGCCGTGGGGGCAGTGGGCGCAGCATTTATCGTGGCGGTGCTGGCATTTGTCCAGTTGGGGCAGCTGCCCGAAGAAGCCCGCCTGCATCAAGTGGTGCTGTGGACGTGGATTGCCACAGGCAGCCTGAACGTCCCATTCGGGCTGCTACTCGATCCGTTGGCGGGCGTGATGCTGCTGCTCGTGACGGGGGTGGGCCTGCTGATCCACATCTACTCTATCGGCTATATGCACGGCGACAAGCGCGTTGCCCGTTACTTTGCCTACCTGAACCTGTTCATCACGATGATGCTGTTTCTGGTGATGGGCAATAATCTGCTGCTGCTCTTTCTTGGCTGGGAAGGGGTGGGATTGTGTTCGTTCCTACTGATTGGCTATTGGTATGAGAAACGTTCGGCATCGGGTGCGGCGGTCAAGGCCTTCGTCGTCAACCGGATTGGCGATGCGGCGATCCTGCTAGCGATGATGGCGATCTTCTTCTATTTTGGCACGCTCAATTTCTTCACAACAACAGTGAATGGGATTGAGTATCCGGGCTTCATCGAAGAAGCGAACCGCATTGTCGGCGTGACGGTGGGAATTCCGGGCCAAACCTTCTTGGTCGGTACACTCATCTCGTTGCTGTTGCTGATTGGCGTGACGGGCAAATCAGCCCAACTGCCCCTGTTTGTGTGGCTGCCGGATGCGATGGCGGGGCCTACGCCTGTCTCGGCTCTGATCCACGCGGCCACAATGGTTACGGCGGGGGTTTACTTGATTGCCCGCACACACACCATCTTCACCCCAACCACGCTCGCTATCGTGACGTGGGTGGGCGCACTGACGGCGATCATTGCCGCAACGGCCGCAATTGCCCAGTGGGATATTAAGCGCGTGCTGGCTTATTCCACCGTTTCGCAGCTGGGCTTTATGGTGGCGGCGGCGGGCATGGGCATCTATGTTGCAGCGATCTTCCACCTGCTCACGCACGGTGTGTTCAAAGCCCTGCTCTTTTTGGGGAGTGGCTCGGTCATTCACGGCACGCACGAGACGCAGGACATGCGCCGCATGGGCGGCTTGCGCGAGCATATGCCCACAACCTTCTGGACCTACTTGATCGGGGCCCTCTCATTGGCCGGCATCGTACCGCTCGCAGGCTTCTGGAGCAAGGATGAGATCATCGCGCATGCGTGGAAGCATCAAGGCGATGTTGGCTACCTCCTGCCGGTGTTCTTCATTCTGCTCTTTGCCTCAGCCCTGACGGCCTTCTATATGGGGCGACAACTAGCGTTAGTCTTTTGGGGCAAGCAACGTGACCACCACTACCACGCGCACGAAAGCCCGTCAGTGATGACGATCCCGCTGATCATCCTCGCGGGGCTGACGGTGCTGGCGGGCGGGCTGAACTTGCCCGGCTCGCACTGGCTGACCGACTGGCTGCATCCGGTGCTGCACGAAGAAGCGGCCCAGTTCAGCATTGGGGTGGCGGTATTTGCCACGCTGCTGGCCGTGGGCAGCGGCTATCTCGGCTGGTGGCTGTATGCGGTCAAGTTTGCCAATAAGATTACGGTAGATGGCAAAGACCCGCTCTATCACTGGACGGGCGATATTTGGGATTCGATGGCGGCAGCGTGGTACTTCGATGCGCTCTACAATCGCACCATCGTGCCCGCATACCGCAGTGTGGCGGGCTTCTTTGCAACGGTGTTTGATCCGCAGGGCATAGATGGCATCGTGAATGGCGTAGGGCGGCTGTTTGGGCGGGCTTCAAATGGCGCACGCACCTTGCAGAATGGCTTTGTGCGGACGTATGCACTGGCGTTTTTTCTGGGCGTAGTCGTGATTATCGGCTACCTGATTACAGCCCTGTAGGGCTATGGTTGCAGGAGTAAGGTATGTTTCCGTATCTTTCGCTGATCCTGTGGTTGCCTGCACTTGGTGCGCTGGCTTTGCTGGCAATCCCGCGTGAGCAGCACCAATCTGCCCGCAGCATCGCCCTTGCCGTGAGCCTGCTGACGTTTGCGGTTTCGCTGGCGTTGCCATTGCGCTTCAACGCGGCCGATGCGAGCATGCAGTTTGTGGAGCAGATCGCGTGGATTCCGCAGTGGGGCATCGCGTACCATGTGGGGCTAGATGGGCTGAGCCTGTGGCTAGTGCTGCTGACCACCTTCCTGACCCCAATTGCGCTATTCGCAACGTGGGACTCGATCCATTCGCAAGTGCGCTACTTCCAAATCTTGATGCTGTTGCTGGAAACAGCCATGATCGGCGTGTTCATTGCGCTGGATACGATCCTGTTCTACCTGTTCTGGGAGTTCACCCTGATCCCGATGGCCTTTATGATCGGCATCTGGGGCAGTGGCAATCGCATCTACGCGGCCCGCAAGTTCTTCCTGTATACCTTCGCTGGCTCGGTGCTGATGCTGATGGGCATCATTGGCTTATCGTTCCTGCACCGTGATGCAACTGGCGCAGAGCTGACCAGTTTCAGCCTGCCCCAGATTATGGGCGACATTCGCACGGGGGCGTTTGCGTTAGACTTCGGCATGGAGCAGCTCCTGTTTGGGCTGTTCTTCATCGCCTTTGCGATCAAAGTGCCGATGTGGCCCTTCCATACGTGGCTGCCCGATGCCCACGTCCAAGCCCCGACGGCTGGCTCGGTTATTCTGGCCGGCGTACTGTTGAAGCTCGGCACGTATGGCTTGATCCGCTTCAACCTGTCGCTGTTCCCGAACGCATCCGCGTGGGCTGCACCCGCGATTGGCATTCTGGCAGTAATTGGTATTATTTACGGGGCGTGGATCGCGTTTGCCCAAACCGACATGAAGAAGCTGGTGGCCTACTCTTCGGTCAGTCACATGGGCTTTATCGTGTTAGGCATCTTTGCCCTGAACGAGATTGGCATCACCGGCGCAGTGTTGCAAATGGTCAATCACGGGCTGAGCACCGGCGCGTTGTTCCTGATTGTGGGCTACATCTACGAACGCCGCCACACCCGCGAGATGAGCCAATTTGGGGGGCTATGGACGGTGATGCCGATCTATGGTGGGCTAGCCCTTGTGATGGTGCTATCGTCGGTGGGCTTGCCGGGCTTAAACGGCTTTATCGGCGAGTTTACGATTATGCAGGGGGCATTCATCTCGCCCGCACTAGGCTGGGGCTACGTTGCCGTTGCTGTGTTTGGCGTGGTGCTAGCGGCGGTGTATCTGCTGCGGATGTACCGCGAGACCTTTATGGGTGAGGTAGACAAGCCCGAAAATGCCGAACTCAAGGATTTGTCTGGCGGCGAGATTGGCATGATGGTTGCGCTGCTGATACCGATTGTGATGATTGGGCTATTCCCGACGCTGTTCTTTGCGCCAATGCAAGCCAGCATGAGCGAGGTTGCCCAAGCCTTTAGTAGTGTTGTAGCAAAGGGACAATAGCCACTATGCCACCTGAAATTGTGATCCCAGCGATTGATCTGCGTGTGATTGCTCCGATGCTGACGATCTTTGCGTGGGCAACGGTGCTGTTGATGGTTGACCTCTTCATACCCAGCAAAGACCGCAAGCTGACGGGCTACCTTGCACTGGCGGGGCTAGCGGTCACGGCACTAGTGACATTGGCGGTGCAGCCTGCGCCGGGCACGAGCCGCACATCGTTCAGCGATATGGTCGTGCTGGATAGCTTTGGCACGACGCTGACGCTGATTCTGCTGCTGATTGCGGCCTTCTCGATTGCGATCTCGATCAACTACCTCAGTTACCATAATATCGAGATGGGCGAATACTACCCGCTCGTGCTGTTTGCCACTGGCGGGATGATCCTACTGGGCCAAAGCACCAATCTGATCCTCGTCTTTCTAGGGGTTGAGTTGCTCTCGATCACGCTGTATGTGCTGACGGCATTCTTCTACCCGCGCTACACCTCTGAGGAAGCCGGGCTGAAGTACCTCTTGCTCGGTGCATTTGCGGCGGGCTTCCTGATCTACGGCATCGCGTTGATCTATGGTGGGGCGGGCACGCTCAATCTGTTTGAGATCGGCGCGTTGCTCGATACGTCGCTGACAGTGGGTGCGGCCTTCCCGCCGGGGGCGTTGCTCGTGCTGATCGGCGGAGCACTGGTGCTGATCGGCTTCTGCTTCAAAATTTCACTCGTGCCATTTCACATGTGGACACCGGATGTCTACGAAGGCTCACCAACACCAGTTGCGGCATTTATGTCGGTGGGCACGAAGGGCGCAGCCTTTGCCGCGTTGCTCCGCATCCTGATTGTTGCGCTCCTGCCATTCAAGGTCTATTGGCTACCGGTGCTTGGCGTGCTGGCCACCCTGACAATGCTGTTTGGCAACATTGCCGCGCTAATGCAGCCAAATGTGAAGCGTATGCTGGCCTATAGCAGCGTGGGCCACGCGGGCTACATCACCATCGGGATTATGACGGCGGGTACGCATGGCACGGAGAGCTTCTTGTTCTACCTTTTGGCGTATGCACTAGCGAATATGGGCGCGTTCGCGGTACTGATTACGCTGGAGCGGCGCGGTGAGATGGCGTGGAGCGTGGATGATTTCGCAGGGCTGTGGAAACGCTACCCACTCTTGGCGATTGCTATGGCGACGTTTATGCTATCGCTTGCCGGTGTGCCCCCAACGGCCGGCTTCTTCGGCAAATTCTTTGTGTTTGCCGCCGCGTGGGAAGATGGGCAAGTCTTTCTTGTCTTTATGGGTGTGCTATCAAGTGCGATTGCGGCATTCTTCTACCTGCGGGTGATTATTCGGATGTTTATGGATGAGCCGATGCGTGAGGTTATACCGATCTTCAATCGCGGGCTAACGATCACGATTGGCATCGCCGTTGTCGGAACTATCGTGTTTGGCTTGCTGCCCACGCCGCTGGTGAGCCTCGTGCAGAATGCGGTGATTGCGCTGGGCGTAGGGGGGTAGAACCCGCTAAGCTGCATCGCTAGCAGATAGATACGCAAGAGCCGTGCCCCAGAGGGGCACGGCTTGTGCTTTGGGGCAGCTATCTGCACAACGCCTTTAGTAGCGCAGGATCAGCGCAATCTGATCGTGTTGCGGGAGCGTGCCATCATCTACAAAGACAACCCGCCCGCCCTTCGCTAGCACGATCTCGATCACCTCATCTACGGCATCATCCAGATCAGTCGGGTCGGTGGGGGTCTCAATCGGTTCCAAGCCCATCCCATCGGCTGCCACCCGCGCCGGATAGTGAAAATCCTCCTCGACAATCAGCACTGCGCCGCGCCCTTCGTGGGCCAATCGCCACACCTCACCAATCGTGGAGGCGCAGCGTTGAGCCCCGATGGCGGCATCGAGTTCATCCAGCACCTGCTTGCGCTGTGCGGCGAGGGCTTCTTTGACGGGGGGCCAGATGAGCTTGCCCAATTCGTGGGCGGAGGTAGTATCGTGGTTGCCGCGCAGGCTCGCAATCACTTTATCGGCGTTGCGAGCAACTTCGCTGAAGAACGAGAGATAGCGATCTACGCCCACCAATGCGATTGGGAGTGGGTCTTTTGCTAGAATCGCGGTCAGCTCATTGTCCACATTGCGGAAGAAAGCACGGTGGTGCTCATCTCGATAAAGTGACGCATTCACGGCAGGATCGCTGGGCAAAGTGGTTGCGCCGCCGGGACCGCCGTGGGTCATGGGGAAGGCTCCGTAGCGCACCTCTTCGAGATCACCGCGCACCCCTTCAAAGAGGCGCGTGGGCTGCTCGCTGAGAGCGAGCACCCAATAACGCGGACTGCGGTTAAGGGCAAACACGAGATCGCGGGTGAAGAAGTTCTCGTCAATAATCACCCGCTCCGGTAGCGTAAAGGGCAGGTAGTGCTTCTGGGCAACATCTTGATTGACAAAGATCACTAAGCCATCGAGGGTATATCTGTAATCAATCTCATTGACGAGTTCATCGAGGGCTTTCAGCAGTGGCTCTACCTCACGCCGCGAGAATTCTTCAAGCAAGCGGTTGGTCATCTGCGTAACAAGATTTCGCACGCGGATCGGGTCTTGCTTGTTATCCGGCGAGGTGCGATGGGTTGGCAGGGTAATCGTTAGGCTAGGGTAGCCTTGATAGCTCTGGATCGTTTGCAGATCAGCACGATTCATCGTGAGTCCTTTCTGTAACTTCGGCTGTTTATGGGCATGCGCCAGCGCAGAACGTGCGCCGCCGCTGCGGATGCTTGCAGGGCATTATAGCACGTCATACGCTGGATGCCCGAAAGGGCTTGCTAGGTATGGCTCTAGCGGGCTTCCCGCCGCACGAGGGGCAGGTATACCTGTGCTGCACTGCGCGGCGCAACCACGAGGACATACTCGCCCGTCTGCTGCACGGACATGGTAAGTTCACGTTGGTTAGGATCGAGGCTGTAGTGCAGCCCAACGCTGGCTTGCCGCCAGCCCTGCGCCGTGCGCCGATAGAGGCGTAGCGCACGCTCAGCATCTGCGCTTTGCAGATAACGTTCATCCACTTTCAGCACCAGCGTGAGCGGCGCAGCAAAATCGAACTGGTTGAGTACTAGCGTGTTGTGCAGCGCATTCAGGCGGAAGGCGTGTCCGGCATAGCTCAGTTCCGGTGGAAGCGGCAGGGTTGGGGTTGCCCGTTCGGTATAGCTGAGGGTGGTGGTGGTGTGTACCGCGAAGGCTGGAATGCGTAGCTCGAAGGTGGTATTCGGGCTGCGGTCGCGCAGGATGCCGGTTTGGTTGGGGGCAATGGTTACCTGCCCGTTGTTGCCAATCGCGGGCAGCAGGAGCGGGATCGGGGTGGCCGTTGGGCTGGGCGTTGCTGTTGGTGGTGGGGTTGGTGTCGGTTCGGGGGTTGGTTCCAGCGTGGCCGTTGGTTCGGGGGTGGGGCTAAGGAACGGCGCAGGCGGTGGCACTTGGCGAATGTAGAGCGGGTCTTCGCTGAGCCGGAGACGTAGGACATCCCCACTCATGCTGAAGTTGGCGGGGAGCCAATCCCGCGTGCGGACTTCAGGGGTCATGCCCGGCTCAAGGCGCAGCTGCACCTCCTGCACGCCGGTATTGACCCACACAACGTCAATGATGGCTCCATCGGCGGCAAGCACACGCAGGCCGAAGCGTGTGCCGTGCGGCACTTTTGCCAGCGCGTTGTAGCCATAGCCGTGTAGCGGGCTAGGCCCCAGCACCTGCGCCCCGTTCAGAATACCGTTCAGCACGGCATACGCGCCGTAGGCAACCTTTGGGCGGTAGCCGCGTGCGAAGGTATCGAGGATGCTATGCCCACCCCACTGCACCTGTGCCCCATCGAATTTGTCTTCCAGTTGGAAGTAGTTGACGTGCTGCACACCCAGCATCAGGGCAATGGCGTGGGTACGAATCATATAGTTGGCTTGCTGCACTTCGGTGCGACACAGGTTGCTGGCAAGCTCCAGCTGGGCTGGCGGATCAGCCGGTTCTGGCGATTCGTCCGGCTCAAGCGGGGTAGGCAGATTGTAGCGGGTAAGGTAGGAGTCATCGGGGGCTTGGGCGAGGAACGTTGAACATGTAGACCAACCGACTTCCGTGATCCAGACTGGGCGCATGGGGGTGTTGGTGGCAACACTGCGATTGTGCAGCCATGTCAGGGTTTGCTGCACGCGCCCCCACATACTGACCAAACTGATCAGCCCCGATTGGTCGGGAGCAACATCGGGCATGTACGGATGAATTGCCATAATGTCAAAACTCTGCCACGCGGCGGGGACAGCGGCAAAGACTTGGTTGTAGAAGTTCAAGCCATCCTGATGCCCGCGCCCATCGTTCCACGCGCCATCAAAGACGTAGACCCCACCAATCGCAACCAGTGCCGTTGGATCAGCTTGCTTGACGGCGGCATAGGCGGCAACCAGTAGCTCACCGTACTCGGCGGGGCTGCCGGGCCATGTCTCCCACGCATTCGGCTCGTTCCAGATTTGCCACACGGCAACACGCGGCGAGCCGGGCGCATCGTAGAGGCCATCGCCGTCGTAGCGTTCGACAGTATGCGCGAGGGTCAGCGCAAAGTCGGCGATGTAGGCTTGGGCTGGCGGACACCAATACGGCTCGGTGCGGGTGCCCTGCGCGGCAAACCGATTGACCCGCTCGTTGCAATCGCTGGGGCGGGCCCACGCAGGCGTGGTGGAGACCATGCCGATGATGCCATAGCCGGATGCGGCAATCTGGCGCAGGCGGTTATCGAATACACCCCACTCGCGTTTCTTGCGCCCATTGCGCTCAAGATTGGCCCAACTCAACTCCTCGCGGGCCCACGTAATGCCTACCTGCCGCCCAAGTAGCATGAGCGTCGCAGTGCCATCGGTGATAATCTTGCCGTTTGCGTCACGCACGGTATCATTCCACAGCCGCTCTAGCCCCGTGAAATAGGTGTTCATGCCGGTATACCCGACGTGGATGGGTTGCGGATTAGGATTGACGAACTGCGTGAGCGTGGGATCGCTGGCGGTAAGCGGCGGGGTGGGGCTTGATTGAGCGGTGGCGGGGATGCTGCTGGGGGGCAGCAGCGTGAGCAGCAGCCCGATCAGCAGCACGAGGCTACTCACGGTGAGCCAGCCGCGATAGGGTATTGATCGTTTGGTCGTTTTGGTGGGCACGCTTGGTTTGTGCATAGATTCACATCCTCCTCGTTCACTATAGTAGCATGCCTACCCGCAAAAAAGAATGAGGCGATGGTTACAACTTGGCGGCACATGCTGCGGGTCGCCTTGTGCGAACTGTCTAGTGACTTTATCCTGTATGATCTATACAAGCCAGATGGTGGTATAATTACACAAACAACATGGACTCACTGATCAATCTGCGGCACACGCTGGCTGCGCCGCTGCACATCGCGTAGCAAGGCGATAGTGTCGGCAGAGTATACACGCACGGAAATGAGAAGTAGGCATGGCAGGGGTAACGGTCTATGATGTACTGCGGCTTGCTGCGCCGATGGGCACGCTGCTAGCGGCAGGGGCAACAGGGGTGACGCATCAGGTGACGTGGGTGGCAACACTGCGAGCCACGCCGCCGGTGTTTGCGGATGTACGTGGTGGCGAACTTGTTGTTCTTTCTATTGAATCTGCACAAACGATAGATCCGCGCCTCACATTGGATGTGATGTTGCGGCGGCTAGCGCAAGCTCCGGTGGCGGCCGTGGCTGTACAAGGCACGGTGAGCCAAGCTGATCTTGAGGTGGCGGATCGGGTGGCCCTGCCGCTGTTACATGTGCCTGACGATGCTGATCTGCGGGAGGTGGAGCGTGAGACCAAACGCCTGATTACGGACTTTGAGGCCCAGCTTGAGCGGCGCGGAGCCCAGCTCTACAATACGCTCACGCAACGTTCGCTTGATCTGCACAGCGAGCATGCGATTCTTCAGACACTGGTTGACCATACGGGGCAGAGCTTTGCGGCCTATGCGCCGAATGGCGATCTGCGCCTGCAAATGGCGCACGGGCAAGCCCAGCTTGCACTGCAATCGCTGCGCCCGACGGCAGCGGGTGAGCAGGTGTTGCTCAATCAGCAGATCTGGATTAAGCCGATCAGTCCTTCCGAGAGCCAGCAGAGCCTGCCAGCGGGCTATCTAGCGGTTGCGGGCACTCGGCTTGATGATTGGGATCGGCTGGCGGTGCAGCAGGGCGCAGCCGCATTGGCACTGGTTGCCGCCCGTGAGCAGGCGGTGATGGCGGTGGAGGAACGCTTGCGGGGCGATTTCCTCTCGATGGTGCTATCGGGACAGCCGGGCGATCCGGTGGTGCTGCTTCAGCGCGGGCAGGAGCTGGGCTACGATGTGAAGCAGCCCCATGTGGCGGTGATGGTAGCGATGGACCGCACGGCTTCGAGTGCCGTGCTGAGCCGGATTATGAGCAGCATGCAAAGCGAGTTGGGGCGGCGCAATATTGCCGCGCCACTGCTGCGCCGCGAGACGAGTGTGCTGTGTATGATGCCGTTAGGCAATAATGGAACCCGCCCCCGCGATGTTGCCGATGCGCTGCATGATCGCTTGCGCGGCGATTATCCGGGTGTGGTGTTGGCATTGGGCAATCCGGCACAAAGCCTGATCGAGTGGTCGCGTTCGTTCAAGGAGGCCGAGCAGGCTTTGGTGCTTGGGCAGCAGCTGTTCGGGTCCGAGCGGGTGCTGGCGTTCAGCGATCTGGGCGTGTATCGGCTGATGGTGCTGCTGCGCGAATCGCCGGAGCTGTGGACGTTTTACCGTGAGACATTGGCGACTTTGGTGGAGTATGATCGCAAGCAGCAGGGCGAGTTGCTGAAGACGTTGGAAGCCTACTTCAATCATTTGGGCAATCTGCGGGCAACATCGGAAGCGTTGCATGTCCACCGCAATACGCTGCTGTATCGGCTGGAGCGGATTGAGCAGATTAGTGGGCTAGACTTGAGCAATGCGGAGGAGCATTTCGCACTGTGGCTGGCATTGCGGGCCCACCGCGTGCTTCGTACACTGGAGCCAAGCTGATGCGGTGCGCTTGACAAACCATGCCGCACCTGCTATACTAGCATGGTGTCAATTAGCGTGCGTCTTTTTGTTGTGCGCTTCACAGGCAATGATCCCCGATAGCTCAACGGTAGAGCGGCTGACTGTTAATCAGTAGGTTCTAGGTTCGAATCCTAGTCGGGGAGCCACTTCTCCTTACCTTCCTTCGCGTCCTGCGTGGTTTACGTTCTCTATCCCAACACCTGACATCCCCCTATTCTTGGGATATACTTCCCGCACATGGCAGTGACCGACCGACACACATCGGAACAGGCACATTCGCAGTGAGCAGGTGTTGGGCATCCGCCGCGAGCTTGGCGACCGGCGCGGCACAGGCCAACCTTCGCAGGGCTGCACCGCTATACGGCGGATGGTAGTGAGCTACAGATGCAATCTTATCGGCTTCGCGCAGCCTGCGCGTGTGTTCTTGTTATTCCAACGATGTTCCAAACTCGTTCAAGAAGGACGATATGTCCCAACCCAAACATACTATCACTGATTTGCCACACTTGCTATCTCAGCTTGCCCACGAAGATAATCAGATCGCAAAAGATGCTGGCGATGTGATATTGGCCCTCGGTGTGTCAGCCACGCCAAGTCTACTTGAGGCTACTCCTACTGCACCGACTCATGCCAAACGGCGACTTGTTTTTTTGTTGGGTGAAATAGCGCGACGCGAGGACGCTGACACACGTAAGATCGAACCAGTCTCAAAAACCCTGTCGTAATAAAATGAGGACACACGCCAGTTGGACGAACCCCAAAAATTGACCCCGTAGTGCTCATACCGCACGACCAAGCGGCGGTAGTTCTGTAACCAAGCAAAGGCCCGCTCGACCTTCCAGCGCCGCTGCGCTCGGCGGAGGGGCCGCCCATCCTGCGTTTTCCGCTTCCGGGTGCGCCGATGCGGGGCAATCATCGCGATCTGCTGCGCGGCCAACGCGGCATCCAACGCATCGCGATCATACGCCTTGTCACCAATCAACCGCTCCGGCACGTCGTCGGTGAACACCGAGACCAGCGTGTCTTGCACGTGGGTGCGTTCGTGGCGGTGCGCGGCTTCCACGTGCACCCCAATGGGCAGGCCGTTGGCATCGACGATCAGCATCACGGTCGAGCCGGTGCCATCCTTGCCCCGCCCGACGTTGCCGCCCCGTTTTTTGCTTCCACGAAGCTCCCATCGATGAAGGCTTCTGCTCGGTCGATCCGACCCTGCTCTTGGAGTACGCCAGCCAGCGTCTGGGCCATCCGCTCGAAGACCCCCTGGTCGATCCACGCTTGGAAGCGTCGATGGCAGGTCTGGTACGGCGGATACCGCTCGGGCAGGTCTTTCCACCGCGCACCACTCCGCAGCACCCACAGGATGCCGTTCAGAATGGCGCGATCATCCACCCGCGCTCGCCCGTTGCCATCGGGACGACGGGGCACCACCGGAATGGACGGTGCCAGCCGTGCCCACTGTTCATCGGTCAGGTCAGCCACAGTCGCGTCCCTCCGCTCTGCTGCGATTATACCGGGAGAAGATTATACCATTTTTGAGACTGGTTCAATCTCTTCCAATTGTCCATAAATTGATTCGTTCAACCTCTTCTTCCTTTGTGAATAGATATTCGTCTGATCTGGAGAGATGAACAAATTGTTTTCTTCTAGCTATTTTGTAACAGCAGAAGATATATATGGCGGTCACACGGGCCGGACAGAAACTGGTGCTGATGTATGTGGAAACACCGCCAGTCGAGGTGGACGCGGCACTGGCCGCGGTCTAGGATGCGTGAGGAGCGCGGGGGCTGGTGTTAGGGGTCAGGTGTCAGGGGGTGGGAAGGCAACCCACGAAGCGCACGAAGCGCACGAGGGGGTCAGGGATTAGGGGGCAGGGCGGCGGGAGTGGGGGGGCGAGGTGCGGGAGCGGCGGGGGGACGTGAGCCGTGCCCCCTGACCTCTCGCACCTGACCCCTCGCACCTCGCTCTTAATCCCTTCTTAACATGAACTTTACCTTCGGATGATGTACCCTGCCCCACGCTGTACTATACTTATACATTAGGAGATGCAGAAACAGTACCTACAAACGCATGCAAACCGATTTCGATCAACAACCTGCCGCTATGGAAGCCCTTGCTGCCCTGAGCCATCGCTACACCATTCGCGGCGTGATCGGCGTAGGGGGCATGGGCGTGGTGCTGTATGCCGAAGATCGACTCACCCAAACGCCCGTTGCGCTCAAGAGCCTCGCACTAGAGCCAGCCATGCTTGATATGCTGACGAGCGGCGGTACAGACCTGCGGCTGGCCCTTGCCCGCGAATTTCAGTTGCTCGCCACCGCCCGCCACCCCAATATCGTCAGCATGCTAGATTATGGCTTCACGGCAGCGGGGCAGCCGTTCTTTTCGATGGAGTACCTCCCCGATAGCGTCTCGATTGTGCAGTATGTGCAAGCCCAGCCTCACGTAGACCTTTTGCCGCTGCTGTGGCAGGCCCTGCAAGCCCTGCGCTATCTGCATCGGCGGGGTATCCTGCACTGCGATCTGAAACCTGACAACATCCTCGTGACACCTGATGGAACTGTCAAGCTGCTCGACTTTGGCTTGGCCCGCCTGCGTGAGCCATATGCCGATGGGCAACTTGTGGGCACATTGCCATATATTCCACCCGAAATTTGGGCTGGGGCAGCCCACAGCGAAGCAAGCGACCTGTATACGCTGGCACTAATTGTGTATGAGATTCTCAATGGGGCGTATCCGTTTGAACTCGATGATGTTGAGACCCTTGCTACCGCGATTCAGACCCAACCCTTGCCTGTTGAACAGCTCCCCACCAGCCCTGCGCTCAAAACCATCTTGGCGCGGCTGTTGGCAAAATCACCCGACCAACGCTATCCGAACGTAGATGCGGTGCTACAGGCCTATGCCGAATTGACACAAACCCCACTGCCGCCCGAATCAGCACCTATCCGCGATAGCCTGCTGCAAGCCGCCCGCTTTGTCGGGCGCAAGCGCGAACTCCGCATGCTTACCGATGCCCTCACCGCAGCAAAGAACGGCACTGGCTCGGCGTGGCTCATTGGCGGTGAGTCGGGCGTAGGCAAAACGCGCCTGCTCGATGAATTGCGTGTCTATGCGCTTGTGCAGGGGATCACGGTGCTGCGGGCCCAAGCTACTACCGAGAGCGGCGTGCCGTTTCGGATTTGGCGCGAGCCACTCCGCACCCTGCTCATGGATACCCACATCACCGATTTCGAGGCAGGTATTCTGCGGGCAGTTGTGCCGGATATTGCAACCTTGCTGAAACGCCCCCTTGCAGACGTGCCTCGTGTGGCTCCCCAAGTGGCCCGCGAACGCCTCATCGCTACCATTACGGCGGTCATCCAACGCCATACCCGTCCGATCCTGCTGATCCTTGAGGATTTGCATTGGGTAGATGAAAGCATTGCCGTCATCGAGCGATTGTGCCGCACGCTGACCCGTGAGCCAATCTGTATCGTGGGCAGCTTTCGCAACGACGAACGCCCGACCCTGCCCCAAGAACTCCCCGCCATGCAGGTCCTCACTCTTACACGGCTTGCACCCGATGAGATCAGCGAACTCACCATATCCTTTCTCGGTGTGCAGAGTGGGCAACGCCCCGACTTATTGGCCTACCTCACCGAACAGACTGAAGGGAACGTCTTTTTTCTTGTGGAAACGATGCGTGCGCTGGCAGAAGAAGCGGGCCAGCTCCAAGCCGTTGGAGCGATTGCCCTGCCCGACAACCTTGTTGCAGTTGGTATTCGCGATGTGGTGCAACGCCGCTTGGGCCGGATTGCCCCTGCCGATCAGCCGTTATTGCGGTATGCAGCCTTAATGGGGCGCACGCTTGATCTTGCCGTGCTTGCCGCGCTCGATCCGGCGATGGAGCAGGAAGCGTGGCTCGTGCGCTGCGCTGCGGTGCTTGAAGCCCAAGCGACAACGTGGCGATTTGCCCACGACAAGCTGCGCGAAGGGCTGCTTGCTGCTCTTGACCCTAGTGCGCTGCCAAACATGCATCGCGTCATTGCCCTCGCACTTGAACAGGTCCATCACCACGATCCTGACCATGCTGCCCAACTGGCCTTCCACTGGCGTGCGGCGGGCGACCTTGCCCGCGAACAACACTACGCGCTTGCGGCAGGGTTGCATTTGCTGCGGCAAGGAGCCTACCGCGAGGCTCTGCCGTTCTTGCACCGCGCCTATGCCCTGTGCGCCCAAGTCCCCCAATCCGTTTTGTGGCAGGCCCGCCTCGCACGTGCGCTGGCTGATGCAACCGTAGCGATGGGGCAGTTGACCGACAGCTTCGACTATCTCTATCAAGCCTTACATCATCTTGATGCGCCAGTGCCAGAAACCACTATCACTCCTGAGGATGCGCTGGCTCAGCCGCTCGCCCACAATTCCATGTATTATCCACCTGATAAACGGGCGGTATTGGTAGATGTGTATATGGTACTGGGCTACAACGCCTTCGAGATGTCGCACAATGTTGGGCTAGGGGTGCAGAGCATTGCTGCTGCCACGGCCTTGCAGGAGTCGTTCGGAGTCTCGTTGCAGCTTGCCGATTGTTATGCGCTACTTGCGCTCGCGTTGCAAACTGCCGCTCGCCCCACTGCTGCCGCAGAGTATGCCGCACGCGCTGCGGCCATGCTGCCGCAGTTCGCCGATGATGATCCGCGCACCTTGGCTATACTGGCGCGGGCACTCTCGAACCTTGCTTTCTACTGGACCTTTGCAGGGGCATGGGCGGCCAGTCAGCGCGATGGCGAACGGGCGGCAATGCTGTATGAGCGTATTGGCGATCTGTTGCGCTGGCGGGCAACCACAATGAACCTTGCCGCCGCCGCCGAGTGGCAGGGCGACTTTCGGCGCGGGATGGAGCTACGCCAACGTGAGTATGAGATTGCCCTGCGCGGTGAAGACGTGTTTGGACAGCTACGGGCACTGGCGGGGGTCGGCCAGCTGCATGCGTATCTCGGCGATGCTGAAGCTGCCCTAGCAGCATTTCTGCGCCGGGCCGAGCTGGCTGAGATTATCAACAATCCCTCCAGCACCCGCTACACCTACCTAAGTATGGCCTATTGGCGGCTAGGGCAACTCGACCACGTGCGAGCGACACTGCCACAAGCTATTGCTGAGCTACGCCCCACCCGCGTGCCCACCGCCCACGATATGTTCTCGATCCAGAATACGGCTGAAGCCCTGCTTGGGGTGTGGGAACACGATGGCACGTCGCCCGTTGCACTGGATGATGCCGCCGCCATACTCCACCTTGTTGCCGAGTATGGCCGCCGCTATCATGCTGGCACCCCCCTGATGAGTGTTCTGCTGGGGCGGTATGCATGGTTGTGTGGTGACCCCGACACGGCGTGGGCCGAGTGGCATCACGCATTGCGCCTTGCCCACGAGCGCGGCACACGCTATGCGGCTGGGCTAGCCCTGTACGATCTGGGGCGACACACGCCGCTAGCCGAGCCGAAACGCATGGAGTATCTGCACCAAGCCCACACCTTGTTCTGCGAGATTGGGGCCGCATGGCACGCCGAGCAGGTTGTGCTTGCCCAGCGTGCGTTGCTTCCAGCACATAGGGGCGCGTAGTAGGATGGCAAATACGCTGAAAATTATTACGGCTGATGGTGATCCCGAAGAGATTCTGCCCGCCCTACGGCGGCAATGGTATGCCAATGGGCGGATCGTCTCCTACGAGTTGCGTGACCTCTCCCAAGCTATTGTGAACCAATGGTCACAGCTTGCGATTGAGACAATCCACGCATGGAGCGCGGATAAGCCCTATCTTGCACTGCACGATCTGTCTTATCCGGGTGTAGCAATGAAAAGCGGGTGGGTGCATGCCCGCGTTGCTACGCCAGCCATCACCGATTTCGGGCAGCAAAGCCTCTTTCCTACGCCTGAAGCCGAAGCCGCCTTTCACTACCGAATTGCCATCCTCGTCTCTGCCCAACAATCCGGGCATTTTGCGGAAATGATGATCAGCAAGCAGACGGGAGAATCGCCTGCGGTACGGTATCACCGCATCTTCCTGAGCCGTACTGCCGCCCTCAACTGGCTATTAGTAGCAGGGACACAGCCCTTGCAATAACCAATGTTTGTGCATGCCGATCCCGCCCCTGCCCTGCACCGCCCGCCACCACTAGCTCTGTGCCCCCGCTAATTCCACACCCCGAAAAGTACAAAGAACGCGAAGGGGGAGCACAGATGTCAGGTGCTAGGTGTCGGGTATCAGGGAAGGCTGACCACGAAGGGCGCGAAGGAGAGGCGCACGCCCTGTCTGTCTATATTGAGGCGTGCGCCCTGTGGATTGTAGGCAATGCTTACGCTAGTGCTACAGCCTCACTCGCGTGCAGCACAAAACCTGTGTAGCCATTCGCAGCAATCTCCGCACACTTCTGGGCATACACATTGACCCCGCCTGCGTAGGGCATAAAGATACGCGGCTTGCCCGGAATGTTTGCCCCCATATACCATGAAGCGGCTTTCGGGAACAAGGTGTAGCTGGCTACCGTATTGACATGCTCTACCCACGCATCCTGCGCTGCATAGGTCGGCTCAATCGTCTGCTGCCCATGTGCACGCAGATAGCTGATACAATCGGCGACCCAATCTACGTGCTGTTCAATCGAAACGACCATGTTACTCAGCACGGAGGGGCTGCCGGGCCCAGTGATCATAAACATATTGGGGAAACCTGCACTCATCAAGCCAAGATAGGTCCGCGGGCCGTGGTTCCATTGCTCCTTTAGGTCTAGCCCGTCACGCCCGCGAATATCAATCTTCGCAAGTGTGCCGGTCATCGCATCAAAGCCAGTGGCAAACACGATACAATTTACTGGGTAGTCGCCTTTGCTGGTGCGAATGCTGTGCGTCGTGATTGCTTCGAGCGGCTCTTTGCGGAGATTGATCAAGGTGACATTGGCGCGGTTGAAGGTTTCATAATAGTTTGTGTCAACACAAATGCGCTTTGTACCAATTGGGTAGGTTGTGGGCATGAGGTCTTCGGCTACCGCTGGATCATGGACAATCGCACGGATTTTAGATCGGACGAATTCGGCAGCGGTCTCATTTGCTTGCTCATTGACGAGCAGGTCGTTGAATGCTGTCAAGAAGCTCAAACCGCCCCGCTGCCAGCGGTATTCATATGCTTGCTGGAGGTCTTCAGGCGTGGCCGTTGCAGCAGGCCGGTCATTAGGATCGAAGCAAACCCCGAATAACGATTCGCGGGCTGTGCGGCGAATCTCATCGTAGCGAGCTTTGATCGCCTGCTGCTCCTCGCGGGTGAGTGGATGGTTGTGGGCGGGAATGCTGTAGTTAGGCGTGCGCTGGAATACATATAAATGCGCGGCTTGTTCGGCGATCACGGGAATGGACTGGATCGCCGATGAGCCAGTCCCAATCACGGCGACGCGCTGGCCGGTGAAGTCTACCCCTTCGTGGGGCCAGTTGCCCGTATGATACTGTGGGCCCTGAAACTGCTCAAGGCCCTCAATGTCGGGAACTCGTGCTGTCGAGAGGCAGCCAGTAGCCATAATACAGAAGGGCGCATGGAACTGCTCCCCAGACTCGGTGTAAATTTGCCAGAGATTGTGCTGCTCATCAAAGTGGGCGGCTGTCACCCGTGTATCGAACTGAATGTCGCGGCGCAGATCAAAGCGATCCGCAACGTGGTTCAGATAGCGCAGAATTTCTGCCTGTCCCGCATATCGCTCGGCCCACTCCCATTCTTGCTGAAGTTCTGGCGAGAAGGAGTAGGAGTACTCCATGCTCTCCACGTCGCAGCGTGCGCCGGGATAACGGTTCCAATACCATGTCCCACCTAAACCGCTCCCCGCTTCAAGGACGCGCACGCGCAGCCCGATTTGGCGTAGGCGGTAGATTAGGTACAAGCCCGAAAAGCCAGCTCCGACAATAATCGCATCATATGGTGTTAGAGCATCCTGATGATGAGGTGTATGGACAGTCATACGAGTCACACTCCTTGTGATGGTTAAAGGGTCATGCAATGAGGGTACACGAAGATAGGCGCAACGCCTACCGGTTGCATCCCTCTCGAACCGATTTTGTCTTGACCGTGATAGGGCGAAATTGTGTCGAAATTGAAGCTCAGTTGGGGCTAATGCGCGTGGGTCATGGTGCGTTAGGCCGCGTGGGCAAAGACGTGCGTATCAATCGCATGGGCTATATCCGTAATGGCTTGGGCGCTAGCCGGAAAGTGAACCAACGTGAAGAAGGCGTGCATTTGCCCCTCGTAGACCTTAGTCTCAATGGGCACACCCGCCGCTTTCAGGCGGGCCGCATAGGCTTCACCCTCATCCCGCAGCACATCAACTTCGGCCAGCAGCATAAACGTTGGTGGAAGCCCAGCGAGATTTGCGGCTTGCAACGGTGCAGCATCCGGCTCGCTGCGCTGCGCTACATCCGGCACGTAGTGATCCCAGAACCACATCATTCCGGCGCGACTGAGGAGGAGTTGGTTTTCGGGGTTGTGGTACGAGGGGCGGTCAAAATCGGCATCCGTGACGGGATAGACTAACACTTGCATTGCGAGCTTAGGTCCATTGCGATCCCGCGCCCGTAGCGCAGTAACGGTTGCGAGGTTGCCACCAGCACTGTCACCAGCGACAATGATTGGCAGATCGGCCCCACCGAGCTGCTCTGCGTGAGCGGCAACCCACTCCAGTGCGGTATAGGCATCATCCACGGCCGTCGGGTAACGATGCTCAGGGGCAAGCCGGTAATCGGGCAGGATAACGGTGCAGCTAGTTTGGGTCGCCAGTTTGCGTCCTAACGTGTCATACTCATTGATTGCGCCAATCACCCAGCCCCCGCCGTGATAGTAGATAGCGATGCCACGCGGGTTGTCGGGCATAATCACCCGCACTGCAAAGTCGCCAGTGGGGGTAGTAATGTGGTGATCTTCAACGCAGGCAACCTCAGGACCGGGGCCATACAAATCAGCCAACATTCCCCCCAGTGCACGGACTTCTGCTGGGGTGCTTTCGTGAATGGGTTTGGCTCCTGATGCAGCCATTTCAGCCAGAAATGCAGTCGTTGCAGCATCTAATGGCATGTTCTCCTCCTTGAGTTTTCTTTGTACTGTTTCTTGAATGATACGGAATAGATATGAGATTTATTCCATATTGTTTTGTAGTCTAGGGAGATTTTGCTACGATGTCAAGGGCAAATTGGCCCGAATTTGAGATGTAGCCTGCGCCGCCGCGCACACTGCGTCTACCCCGCCACTGGCCACGCCCACCCCGACGGCGGGTGTGGCCGAGCCGCAGCTGACGGTAACAACGGAGCACGGCGCACCCGGCTCGGCGTTCAGCTTCACAGGCAGTGGGCTGCCGGCCAACACCAACTTCAGCGTGAGTGTGAATGGCACCGTGGTAGTGCCACAGCTCAGCAGCGACGGGGAAGGACGTTTGCGCTTCGTGCTGCAAACCACCACCCAAGCCCGCACGGGCACGTACACGGTCATCGTGCGTGGCACAACGGCTAATGGGCTGCAAGCCGAGCTGACGCTAACGAGCCGCTACGTGCTCGATAGCGCGGCGGCGGTGGTGCAACCAGAAGCGGGCTTCCCCGCGCCAATCAACGTCCCAGAGAGCATCGCTCCGGTGGGCACGGTGCGCGTGTACCTGCCCTTCGTCGTGCGGGCGGTGGAATAGCATCGGCCCACACGGATAACAGGCTCGTTCGCGGGGGGACGACAGGGGGCGCGGCTGATTGGCCGCGCCCCCCTTCGCACCTGAGACCTGACCCCCCATCCCCATTCGTGCCCTTCGGGGTATGTGTTCCCTGCCTCGCTGCCCCTGACCCCTGTCACCTGCCCCGCCCTCCCCTTCGCGTTCTTCGCGTTCTTCGTGCCCTTCGGGGTATGTGTTCCCTGACCCCTGATACCTGACACCTGACACCTAGCACCTATCAGTGCAGACTGCCGCTTGCATTGTTTTGACCTTGAATGTATACTGGTGAACGTGTTTACTTTTGAACCATTCTGAATACCAAGAGAGGTCACACAATGCTTCGGCTCACTTCCATCGGACTGTTCATGCTCCTACTGCTGGCGAGCTGTGCCAGCCCTGCCCCTGCACCGCCCGCGGCTAGCCCCGCACCGCCCGCCGCACCGCCTGCGGCTAGCCCCGCTGCGGCGACACCGGTCACAATCCGTATGGGCTATGTTCCTGTGATTATCTTTGCGCCGATGTATGTCGCCATCGAGCGCGGTTACTTCGCTGAAGAGAACATCACCGTCGAGCTAACCCCCTTCCAAAGCACCAACGATGCGGTGGTGCAGCTTGGGGCAGGCAACTTCGAAGTGGCAATTGCGGGCGGCAATGCAGGCGTGTTTAATGCCCTGCAACGCGGGCTAGCCCTGACGGTAGTTGCGCCAATGCACCGCGAAAGCCCGCCGCTTGCTACGCCCCTGATTATCAGTGCCAAGCGCACCGATGAAATCAAGAGTGCCGCCGACCTGCGCGGCAAGACGCTCGGCGTGAATGGCAACGGAACCGCAATTGAATATTGGTTGGCCCAAGCCCTCGCGCAAGGCGGGGTTGGGATTGACGAAGTGACGATCCAAGCAGTGCCGTTTCCGGCGATGGGGGCCGCCCTCGAAAACGGCACCCTCGATGGCGCGGTGATGTCTGAGCCGCTCGTCACGATCAACCGCGATCAGGGCATCGTTGAGATTCTCTCGGATGATTTTCTGGATGGCTTCACGGCCACCTACGTCTTTGTGAATAGCGATTGGCTCACGCAGAACGAGGATGTCACACGCCGCTTCCTGCGCGCCTACCTGCGGGCGGTGCGCGATTTGCAAGGCGACTACATGAACGCGGATATTGCCGCGATCATTGAAAAATACACGCAAGTGCCCGCCGCCGTAATTGAGCGCAGCGCGTTATCCTATTACGATGCCAGTGGTACAATACCTGTAGCAGATTTAGAGACGTTGCAGCAGTTCTTCCTTGAGCGTGGTTCGCTCGAATACACCGAGCCACTTGATCTGCAACCGTTTATCAATACAACCCTGTGGGCTGAGGTAGCAGCCGAACAGTAACCGATGTGGGTCAAGGCTTAGCCCAATCAAACCCAATTGGGCAGCCTTGACTCCTGAAGTCGAGACCCGAATGCCAGCATTGCCACCCAATCTGCCGCCCGTCATTGCAAGCCTGATGCAGCACGCCGGACGGCTGGCAGACGAATTGGCGGCTGCGCCCGTGCTCGGGCTAGTGCCAAACCCAGCCTTGTTGCTCGATGAACCCACGCGCACGCGCCTCCTCATGCACGACCCTTCGCTTGCCCCACTGCTGCGCCCGCTGCTCACAGCTGAGGATGCGCGGGCGTGGCATCACCCTGCCCCAGCGCAGTGGCAGATCAGCCTTGCGGCGGGGCAGTTTGCCAGCTTTGCCGAGCTTGCACAGACACATCCTGCGCTTGCCCGCCACCTAACCAAGCAGGGCATCCATGATCCAGCGGCATGGTCGTTGCCCACTACCGCCGCCACCGTGCTAGCGGTAACGAGCGGCATTGCGGGCAGCCCCGCCACACCCACTGCACCACAACGGTTTGCACCGGTGCATGCGCCAACGCTAGTCGCCGCGCCGTTGCTGCTGATCCCCGATGACAACCCAATCCTGCTGGCGTTACTCCAATCGCGCCTACTCGGTGCGGTGCAAGCCTACCTGCCCGCCACATCGCCCGCCGCGCTGATCATGCAGCTGCCGATCCCCGCCGCCACCCCAGCGCAGTACCTCGCCCTGAGCGATCTCGCCCAGCAGCTTGGTGCGCTGGCTTGTACCCGTAGCGATCTAGAGCAAGCGGCCCGCACCCACATCCGCAAGAACCTTGGCCCCGCAGGCGCACGCCTGAACCGTGCTCTGTGGCAGTGGTGGGAACTCGATTTCGAGACATTTGTCGAGCAGGTGCAGGTGGCCTTTCACGGAGCCTTACCGGAGCCGTTCCACCCCGAATGGCGGGCGTGGCTCGCCGCCCAACGCGAGGCCCACCAACAGCATAGCACGCGCCTTGCAATCCTGCGCCGCTCGCTCGATCAAGCCGTGTATCGCCTGTATGGCGTGACTGCGGCCCAGATCACCGAGATCGAAACCTTGACACCATTTGGTGTGAGTGTGGTATAAATAAAAGGCCATCTTGGACAGTGCGCTGATAGGCGGCGTGCTGGAGCGCGAACGAGTTGCTAAGGCGCATGCACCGAATATACGTTTCAACCAATGGGAGAACGCCAATTCGCACGGCCCCGCCGCGCCCGCGTGTGCTTATTCTCATGGCACGCACGGGCGGCGGGCATGTCAGCCTTGCCGAAGCCCTCCGGGATCGTTTGCAGCCCACGATGGATGTAACCCTCGCCGATCCGATTGCGGCCGTGGTCCGCTGGCACTACCGCATTGTCAGCCGCCACGCACGTTGGGTCTGGTCGCTGGAATACACTCTGACGGACCGCCCCGCACTGGCAATGCTGGCCCACCGTACCAACACACTGCTCAGTCGCTCGCGCCTGCACCGCCTGCTGGATGCAGTCATGCCCGATCTGATTATCTCAACCTACCCCTTCCTGACGTGGGAAGTCGCCCAGATTGTGCGCGAACGCGGCGCACACACGCCGTTGATCCTGCTCTTCGCCGATCCCGAAAACGTGCATCAGGCGTGGCTCAGTGCGCGACAGGCATGGGCTTTCGCGCCCACCCGCGAAGTCTACCAACAGGCAGCACTGGCCGGCTTTGCTGGCTCACGCCTGCACCTGAGCGGCTGGCCCGTGCGGGCGCAATTCTGGAATGCTGCCAACTACAGCCGTGCTGAGGTGTGTGCCGAACTCGGCTTGCACCCCGAACACCTGACGATCTTTGTGCAGGGCGGCGGCGAAGGTGCAGCGGGCTTTGCGAATACGCTGGAGAGCATCCAAGCCGCGAGCCGTGATGCTGAACAGTCGCTTCAGATTATCCTTGCAGCGGGCACAAATACCGCTCTCATTGAACGCTATACGGGGGTAGCTGGGCTGCGCGTGCTGCCGTTCACGCCGGACATTGCCCGCTACATGGCGGCGGCTGATCTGGTGATGGGCAAAGCGGGCCCGAATACGCTGTTCGAGAGCGTGAGCTTGGGCAAGCCGTTTCTAGCAACCACGTACATTCCGGGTCAAGAGGCGGGCAATCTCGCCTTTATCGAACGCTACCGGCTTGGTGGAGTGGCATTGACCCATGCCGCACAGTATCAACAGGTTCGGGCATTGCTCGATAGCCCACGCATCTTAGCGGGCTTGCAGGCAACGGTTGCGAGTTATCGCCGATGGAATGAATTGCACGCAGAGAAGATTCCCGCGCTTACACAGGAGATATATCAGTGCTTGCCTACTCGCTTGAAGGGCGTGGCCCACCCCTCCTCCTCGTTCACGGATGGGGCGTAACGTATGACATCTGGCGCGTACTTGGGCCCCTGCTCCAGCCCTATTTCACCCTGATTAAAGTAGAACTGCCCGGACTTGGGCAGTCGCCTCCACCGCCGCCCGATCAGCCCTATTACGAAGCATGCGCCGATCAACTGGCGGCCTTGATTGACCAGCTGGGGTATGAACAAGTGGCGGTATTGGCCTATTCAACGGGAACCCGCGCCGCCGAAACGCTCGTGTTGCGCTACCCGCACCTCGTTGAGCGGGTAGTCTTTCTGTGCCCCGTCTATCCCGAAGGCGGGCGGGCGGTGTATATGCAGGTGGTGGATTGCCTCGACCAGCTCGCCCCGCGTTGGGGCGATTGGATGCTCCGGGCGTGGCGGCTGCGAGCAATGGTGCAAATTCTCGGCTTCAATGGACGCGGCGGAGCCTATCTCCACGATTGGCTGCGCGAGATCAGCACCCAATCGGTGGCCGAGCTGAAGAACACCCTGCGCGATATTCCCCCCTACAAACGCCACGAGGTGGGCTTGCCGGATCAGCGCACGCTGTTTATCTGGAGCCGCTACGATCTGGTGCAGCCGCGCCCGCGTCGCCTGCTGCCCCAAGATCGCCTGCTCGATGCCGCGCATAATGCGCCGTTGTTTGCCGCCCGCAGCATTGCCCGCGAAGCGATCCCGTTTCTGCTCGGCGCAACTGATGGGTGCGAACAGCAGACTTACCCCACCCTTCGCACGCGCCCGTTCTTCTTTGCCCGCCCGCGGCCGGTGCGCTTTCTCGTGCGGCGGCTCGCTCCCATCCGCATGCGTAGGGGGCGCAGTGTATGATCCTCAGCCTGCAAGAGCAGCAATTGCTCAAACGTCAAGTGGCCGAAGCCGCCGTAGCCTACATCCAGAGCCAGAGTGTGATCGGCTTGGGCACTGGCTCAACGGTGCAATTCGCGCTTGAAGCCCTCGCGCAACGGCTGCACGAGGGCAGACTGTATGCTGTGCTTGGCGTGCCAACATCGGAAGCAACCGCTACCGCAGCGCGGGCATTGGGCATCCCCTTGACGACGCTGAATGATAACCCACAGCTAGCCCTGACGATTGATGGCGCAGATGAAGTAGACCCGGACTTGAACCTGATTAAGGGGCTGGGGGGGGCATTGCTGCGCGAGAAGATGGTTGCGGCGGCTTCGGATCAGTTTCTGGTGATTGTGGATGAGAGCAAGCAGGTGCAAAAATTGGGACTCCGTAGCCCGCTGCCCGTCGAGGTGCTGCCCTTCGGGTGGCGCACCCACCTTGCCCCGCTCGCGCAATTGGGCTGTGAGCCGCGCTTGCGCCTACGGAGTGATGGCACACCCTACGTCAGCGATAACGGCAACGTGATCCTTGATTGCCACTTCCCCGATGGCATCCACGATGCGCCGGCACTCGCTGCTGCGCTAGATGCGCGGGTGGGGGTCGTAGAGCATGGGCTATTTCTGGGCATGGCTACGCATGTGCTGACGGCTACCCTGAATGGCCTATACATACAGCGACGCGAACGGGGCTAGCCGTGCCTCACCTACGCCCACCTCTACAGGTTGTGCTACAATACAGCCGTAAGTAAGACAAGGAGCGTGTGCCATGCGTGTCTTTTTGCTCGATAATTACGACTCGTTTACCTACAACTTATACCAGTACCTTGCCGAATTGGGAGCCGATGTAGCGGTAGCCCGCAATGATCAAATCAGCGTTGCTGATATTGCCGCTTACCAACCAGATCGGATTGTCATCAGCCCGGGCCCCTGCACCCCCGCCGAAGCTGGCATCAGCATCCCGCTCATCCGCGAACTGGGTGGCCGCTTCCCGATCCTCGGCGTGTGTCTAGGGCATCAAGCCATCGGTGAAGCCTATGGCGGCAACGTGGTCCGCGCCGCGCAGATTATGCACGGCAAGCTCTCGCAGATTCATCACGATGGCAGCGGTGTGTTTGCCGCCGCGCCGGAAACCTTCCCCGCTACGCGCTACCATTCGTTAATCATCGAGCGTGAGACTATCCCCGATGTGTTGCGGATCAATGCGTGGACCGATGACGGCGTGATTATGGGCGTGCGCCACCGCGAGCTTCCTGTGCACGGCGTGCAGTTCCACCCCGAATCAATTATGACAACGGCGGGCAAAACCTTACTGCGTACCTTTCTGGAACAGCCCGCATGAAACTCGTCACGTTTCTGCCGCCCGATGGCAACCCGCGTGCGGGCGTGGTGGTGGGTGAGGCCGTGATTGATCTTGCCGCCGCCGCACCACTGGTGCTAGAGGAGCCGGAGCAACTATCGTGGGGCATGCTTGATCTGCTCTGTGGGCAACAGCCGGAAGTCTCACTGGCCACCGCCGCCGAGATTGTCGCGGTGGTGCTCGAAGCAGCGGGAAGCGATGGGCATCCCGCCCCTACGCCCGACAATGGCCGCTACGAGCATGGTATGGCGGGCACGCTCGTTATTGGTGGGGCCGAGATGCTGCTCCCGCTCAGCCAAGTTACCCTCTGTGCACCACTGCCCCAGCCGGCCAGCCTACGCCTCTTTGATACCGTGCACGGCTATTGGCAGCCAGTGTTTCAGTTTGGCAATCACCACGCGATCCTTGCGCCGGATGTCCCCCTGCCCGCTCCCGATAGCGGCTCGCTTGCCGTCTTGCCTGCGCTCACCTGCGTGATTGGGCAGCGCGGCAAGAATATTCACACCGATGCTGCGCTTGAACACGTTGCAGCCTTGGGCATGGCCCTACAATGGTATAATCCCCTAATTGTGGAGGAAGCCCGCAGTCTTGGCATCAGCCTCGCCAAAGCCTACGACTTCGCAACCTCGTGCGGGGCATATCTCTTCACCCCAGATGAACTGGAAATCTACACCGATAGCGACGGGTATGTGGCGATGGATGTATCCATCCGCATCAATGCCGTCGAACGCTGGCACGGCAACCTGATGCGCCAACGCTACCCGCTGCCAATGATGATCGCGCACGCGAGTCGGGGGGTGATGCTGCACGCCGGAGATATGTTGCTGACGTATGAGATCAAGCCGCCTGCACCGATCATGCTGCATGCGGGCGATCATGTTGAGTTGGAGATGACCGGTATGGGCACGTTGACAAGTACCGTCGCAACAGCAGCGTAACGCTAAACGAGGGCGTATGCAGTGGAAACAGATCAATCCGAATGACCTTAGCCCGCCGGATATGCACAAGCTGCTGATCGGCAGTGTTGTGCCGCGCCCGATTGCGCGGGTCTCAAGTATGGATCGCGCAGGGGTGTCCAATCTGGCTCCGTTCAGCTTCTTCAATGTCGTGTGCGCCAAGCCGCCGACGATCTCGATCTCCATAACCTACCATTCGCAGCGCGATGCAGGCCGCAAAGACACGCTCCGCAATATTGTTGAGTTGGGTGAATTTGTCGTTAATATCACGACTGAAGCAACCGCCGTAGCAATGGATCAATCGGCCGCAGACTATCCCCCGCACGTAGATGAATTTGCCGAAATCGGGCTGACTCGTGCGCCGAGTGTGCGTGTGCGTCCGGCCCGGGTAGCCGAGTCGCCGATCAGCTTGGAATGCACGCTGCTGCAAACTGTGCCGGTAGGCACGGGCGCAGGCAGTGCCACCCTCGTTCTCGGCACGGTGCAGCTTGTGCATGTGCGCGAAGACATTATTGATGATCGCTACCGGATTGATATTCACGGGCTGCAACCGATTGGGCGGCTAGCGGGTTTGAGCTATTGCTATGTGCGTGAGCTGTTTGACCTGAAGCGCACGCCGTATCAGCCTTGAAACAGATGTATGGCTCAGTGTTGGGTGTTTGCGGGAAGCAGGTGATGAGGGTATTTCTGTGACCTACTGAGGCAACCATATGGAACGGAGCGAGTACGCGGTGCTAGCCACAAGCGAACACCGCCACTGGTGGCATGGCGGCATGCGTGCGCTCACGCGGGCGATGTTGGAGCCGCTCTACCAGCACCGCCGCGATCTGGCGATCCTCGATGCGGGGTGTGGCACGGGCGGCAACTTGCACTGCTTGCACCGCTACACTGATCACGGCGGCCGACTGGTGGGTCTAGATCGGGAGCGGCTCGCACTGGAGCTAGCCCAGCCGCCGCATATGGGCGCACTCGTGCAAGGTTCGGTGCTGGCTTTACCATTTGCCGATCACAGCTTCGATCTGGTGACATCCTTCGATGTGCTGGATCAGCGCGGTGTGCCCGATGAAGTCGCCGCCCTGTGCGAAGTGCGCCGCGTGCTGCGGCATGGTGGGCGCATCCTGTTGCGCTTGCCCGCCTACGATGGGTTGCACGGCAAGCACGATCTGGCGGTGCATACGCGCCGTCGCTACCGCGCCACTGATGTGCAGCAGATGTTGGCGGCGGCGGGCTTCATTGTCGAACGCTGGAGCTATGTCAATACGCTGCTGTTCCCGCTTGCGCTGCTGCAACGCACGCTCGAAGCACGGCACAGCGATGCGCCGCCCGCCTCCTCCGACCTGACGCTGCCCGCCGCGCCAATCAATACGGCCTTGCGTGTGCCGTTTGCGCTTGAGGCGGCATGGCTAGAGCTAGGGCAGGGCTTGCCCTATGGGTTATCGGTGCTCTGTCTGGCGCATTGTGGCAAACTTGAGGAGGTGACTCTGTGAGCGATCTGCCGATGACGGCTAATCCGGCTCCGGTGCAGCAGGCTCTCGACAGCTTGAGCAACAGCCCACACCTATGGAACAGCTTGCGCTGGCTGGTCGAGGCAGGCTATCACGGCGAAAAGGCTGTCATCGCCCGTGAGCTTGCGCCCTTCGCCGATGTGGGCAAGCGGCGGTTCCTCGATTTCGGCTGTGGCACGGGGGCATTTGCGGCGTGCTTTCCCCCGCAGAGCTACGTGGGCATTGATCCGGCAACGGTCTACCTCAAGTTTGCGGGGCGCACCCGCACCGGCAGCTACCTTGCCAGTGTCGGTGAGCAACTCCCGTTTGCGTCGGCCAGCTTCGATGCCGCGCTGGTACTGGGCGTGTTGCACCACCTGTCCGACGACGTAGCCCGGGCTGCCCTTGCCGAGTTGCACCGCGTCTTGCGGGTAGGCGCAACCTTGCTCGTGATTGAGGATGTGCCCCCGCCCGATTGGTGGAATGTTGCCGGCTATGCCATGCATTGGCTTGATCGTGGCGGGCACATCCGCAGCGATGCTGATTATCGCACCCTGTTTGGGAGCAGCTACACGGTGGTTCGCAGCTACCCGATGCGGAGCGGCATCTGCGATTACGGGGTGTATGTTTTGCAACGGAGCTAAACCTAAACCAATCGAGGTGGCGTACCAGCCATGACAACCAACGCGCAGATTAGTGGGCTGATCCTTGCGTATATTTTGGATGGACACGGCGGCGGCAAAGAGGTAGATTGGCAGGAAATTGAAACGTGGGAGGTTTCACAGGGAGTCCTCTGTTTGTATCTTGATTATGAACGCTATGATGCGCGGAACTGGTTGCTGAATGAGAGTGGCTTGCCGCGAGCTATCACCGATCAGTTACTCGATCCGGAAGCTCGCCCACGCTGCGAGATGCATAAAGAAGGCTTGTTGATGGTCTTGCGTGGAATTAGCCCCGAACTCGACACCAACCCTAAAACCACGATCTCGCTGCGGATGTGGGTAGACGCAGGGCGGATTATCATCACCCGTATGCGCCGCATTCTGTCCGGCTTGCAATTGCGCTACGCTTTAAACGATGGCACTGGACCCAGCGACCAAGCTGATCTGGTGCTGATGGCTGTTGAGCGGATCAATGCGATCATCTGTGAAACGGTCAACCGCATGCGCGATACTGTAGATGATCTGGAAGATGAGATGGACCACGGCAACTACCAATCTATGCGCCAGCGGCTGCTGGTGGTGCGGCGCACCGCGATTGTGCTGCAACGCTTTTTGGAGCCACAACGCACCGCCATCAACCAGATGCGGCATTCACGCCTTACGTGGCTCAGCGAGGATGATGTCACCCAACTGGCTCTGCTTAGCGACAATATGGCTACCTACATTAAGGATGTGGAAGCCATCCGCGACCGCGCGACGATTGTCAGTGAGGAGCTAGCCAATCAGCTTTCGGTAGACCTCAATCGGCGGATGTACGTCCTCTCGATCCTCTCGGTGATCTTCCTCCCACTCGGCTTCATCACGGGCTTGCTCGGCGTGAATCTGGGCGGCATTCCCGGTGAGGGCAACCCCATCGGGTTTGCCGTATTGGTGGTGATTATCATCATCCTTGTAACGATCCAGTTGTTGTTGATCCGCTGGCGCAGATGGCTCTAGGCACACGCGCTACGGGGCGAATGTGGACGGCCGAGCTACGCACCGTGCTCTGGCTGCTGCTGGCCACACTGCTGCTCACTGGGCTTGCTTACCAAGTCCCCTTTCGCACAACCTTAGCGATAGGCGGTGATCCAGTGAGCCATCGCCGCGAAGATGATGCGCCCTTCTTGCGCGGCTTCAATGCTTCTGAGCCAGCGAGCGCGACAACGTGGCAATGGTGGACGCTGCCGCCCGGCTATGCCTATCGTTGGGCAACCAGTGATGCTGGG